>NZ_JBELZM010000015.1:0-73757 GCF_040273735.1 Solibacillus sp.
GCAAGCAGTTCATCAATTTGCTGAATTTCTTTTTCTACAAAATGAAATTCTGACATGATTGCACCTCGTTTACATTTAATCTGTGGAAGCTGTTTGCTCTACACCAATCGGTTCTGGAACAGCATCAATTTCCCAGCTGCGTCCCGCTGTAATGCCTAAATACTCATCATCGCTCGGATTGACGATTTCAGCTTGCGGATACTTCTTGAACCACCAGTATTTCGCCAGCACATAATAGATTGCTGCCCCCACAAAGAAGCCGACTAGTGAAGAAAACGATGGCCAAATATTCGCGATAAGACCGCCAAGCACCCAAGCAATAATACCCGCTACATTGACACCTTTTAAATAGCGATATTGCCCTTCCACCTCATAAAGGTCCTTTACATTTACTCGTCGCTTACGGAGCAAGTAATAGTCAGCGAATAAAATACCAACAATCGAAGAAAGGATACCCCCTACAACGAGCAGAACGCTATTTAAAATATCGAACAAACTCCAAGGCTGGACAATCGTTCCAACAATACCGGCAATGACTACACCTACCCAGAACGGTACTTTCGGTCCGCCGATATTCGAGAAAATCGTCGCAGCCGGAATAACGTTCGCAGAAGTATTTGTCGACCATTGTGCCAATACGATCATCGATAACAGCATCACTAGGACAATACCGCCTGCCGCTTGCTGAAGTGCGTTGACCGGATCACCTGAACCAGTCGCCATATAACATACCGCACCGATGACAATCATCAGCGTATTGAAAATCGGCTGAACTACTAAAGAGCCAAGTAACTGTGTTTTATTTCGTTTGAACCAGTTACGCTCATTTTTCGGTGCTTTGAAGTGACGGGAAAGCGTCGGCATATCCGCAGCCAATGTAGCCCAGAAGCCCATAATCGCCATCGCGACAACCATGAATGCCGTAAACTGTTCAAAACCTGTTTGCGGAGCTTCCACCCAAGACCATACTGCTTTTCCTTGCTCTTTCGCTTCAGCTGATAATTGCAAATACATCCAAATCGAAATAAAGATAATGATCGGTGCAGCGAAATCGGCGAAACGTTCAATTGATTTAATCCCTAGCGACACGTTGAACAACTGCAATGTCGCAAATACAAGGAAACATACAAACCAGTTGTCAAAACCAACCATAATATTCAGGATACCATTGATCGCCAATGCCCCGAAATACGTGTTGATCCCGAACCAGCACGATGCTGTAAATGCACGGGCAAATGACGGTAAATGTGTGCCGAGCGTTCCGAATGGGGCACGCATATAAACAGGAAACGATAATCCGTGCTCTACACCGATATCCCCGATAATGACCATGAAAATCCCGATTAGAATCGAACCGACCAATGTCGCAAGGATAAGCATCGGCATACTTAGATTAACAATCCCACCTGCACCGATCGCAAATGCGGCGAGTACGATGGCCATCCCTACCCAGATGACACCAAAGCCCATCATGCCAATACTGCGATTTTCATGTGTGACAGGAAGTAAATCCGGTGATTTTAAATAGTTACTATTTGTGTCTTTTCTGTCTGACATCGCTACACCTCTCTTTATTCAATTTTTGGGACTACAGGACGTGGGTCAGTCAGCCGTTGACGCACAATGCGACGCTGTTAGGCTGACATCCATGCCTTTAAAAAATTGGTGCCAACTACCTCGCAACACTTGAACTGCTTGGAGCAAATCCTGCGATTAATGTCTGTCTTTCATTCCATGTCATCGGCGGCTGTGTCGGAACAAGCTCCTTCATCGTAATCGCACCTTCTGCCGGACAGACAATCGAACATAAATTACAGCCAACGCAGTCTTCCTCACGCACTTTCAGCATTGGACGGCCATCTTCTGTATACAGATCGATACATTGATGGGACGTATCTTCGCAGGCAATATGGCATTTATTACAGTTAATGCAAACATCATTATTGATTTCTGCAACAACTTTATAATTTAAGTCTAAATCTCCCCAATCCGAATATTTCGGTACCGTTTTGCCGACTAAATCCATAACCGATGTTAAGCCTTTATCGTCTAAATAATTGCTTAATCCATCAATCATATCTTCAACAATGCTGAAGCCATGGTGCATTGCCGCCGTACAAACTTGTACACTAGTCGACCCCATCAAGATGAACTCTGCAGCGTCCTGCCAGTTCGAAATACCGCCAATCCCGGAGATCGGTAAATTGATATACGGACTTCTTGCACACTCGCCCACCATGTTCAGTGCAATTGGCTTAACGGCCGGTCCGCAATAACCTCCGTGCGCCCCTTTATTGCCAACATGCGGAATCGTGTTCCAAGAGTTCAGATCAACACCCGCCAAACTATTGATCGTGTTGATCATACTAATCGCATCCGCACCGCCGCGTACCGCTGCTTCCGCCGTTACAGTAATATCCGTAATATTCGGTGTCAGTTTGACGATGACCGGCACTTCAGCATATTCTTTCGCCCAATATGTCTGCTTTTCCACCAGTTCAGGCACTTGACCCGAAGCGGCTCCCATCCCACGTTCCGCCATACCATGTGGGCAGCCGAAGTTTAATTCGAAGCCATCTACCCCAACATCCTGGACTCTTTTCACGATTTCATGCCACTTTTCGGCTTTCGGCTCCACCATTAACGAAGCGATGATCGTATGGTCCGGGAACCGCTTTTTCGTTTCATAAATTTCCTTTAAGTTCACTTCCAGTGGTCGGTCTGTGATGAGCTCAATATTGTTGAAACCCGCCACCTTCTGACCGTTAAAACTAACAGCAGCAAAGCGTGAAGAAACGTTTAAAATAGGGTCCCCCAACGTTTTCCATACTGCGCCGCCCCAGCCCGCTTCAAATGCACGCTGCACTTGATAGCCGGAGTTTGTCGGTGGTGCCGATGCCAACCAAAAAGGATTCGGTGACTTAATACCAGCAAAATCTATTCGTAAATCTGCCATTTCAATTCCCCCTATGCAATTTCTGAATTTGCGTTTAGTTCATAATGAATCGCGTAAGCCGAATCTTTGCCTTGCTGCGCCGCCGATACGACTGTCGCCTCACCGTACCCGTTGCCGTAAATCGCATCACCGCAAGCGTAGATTTTCGGATTTGATGTCTTCAGGCTATGGTGATCCACATCAATCACACCGCGTGTATTTGCCAACCCTAAATGCTCAATCAGCTCATACTGTTTCGTTTGGCCGATCGCCCGAATAACCGCATCCGCCTCAATCACAAATTCAGAACCAGGAATCTCCATTAACGTTCCTTTTCCATTTTCGATATCCGTCAGTTTCATTTTGATGCATTCCATTCCGATCACTTTACCGTTTTCGTCGCCAATGATACGCTTCGGCAATGTCAGCCATCTGAATTCAACACCGTCCTGCTTCGCAAAATCAAACTCAAAATCATATGCCGTCATTTCGTTTGAAGTACGACGGTAAACGATTTGCACCTGTTCAGCACCCAATCTTACAGAACATGTCGCTGCATCAATCGCAGTATTGCCGGCACCGATAACGAGCACTTTTTTGCCTAGCACTCGATCCGTGAATGAAGATTTTGATTCCTTTACAAAATCAATCGCATCATACACACCATCCAGGTTTTCTCCCTCAACGCCCAGCACCGGTACTTTCCCCATACCAACCGCTACAATAATGCGGTCATAATTTTCAAGCAGTTCATCAACCAATACATCTTCGCCGATTTTCGTGCTCGTTCTGATTTCAACGCCTAGGTTTTGTACTTGCTGCACTTCCCATTCCACAACATCTTGCGGCAGACGGAATGAAACGATGCCGTAATAATTCAGGCCACCCGCTTTTTCATCTGCTTCGAAAATCGTCACACCGTAACCTAGCAATGCCAGTTCACGTGCAGCAGATAACCCTGCCGGCCCGCTTCCGATAATCGCGACTTTCTTGCCGTTTGCCCGTTGTGGCGTAAACAGATTGACATTCGACTCACGCAGCCAATCCGTTGCATAGCGCTGAAGGTGACCAATTTGAATCGGTTTTTCTTCACTGTTCAACACACAAGCCCCCTCACAAAGCTCGATTGTTGGACAAACGCGCGCACAGCTTGCGCCTACCGGATTTGATTCCATGATGACACGCGCAGAACCTTTCATATTATTCGAAGCAATTTTCTTTATAAAGCTTGGAATATTAATGCTCGTTGGACATGCCTGCACACAAGGTGGATCATAGCAATACAAACAACGATTCGCTTCAACAGTTGCTGCGTATGTTGTTAAGCCACCAAATATTTCTTCAAAGTTTTTCGCTAAACTATTGCTCATTTCATAACAACCCTCTCCAGTTTGATTTGTTATTACTTTTAGCTATTGATCATGAAGTTACTTTAGTGGAACCTTTTACTTCACGACGGATATACTTGCCGCTTCCAAGCTGTCCGACGAATTTTTTATCTTGAATGACATATTCACCGCGTACTAGCACACTTGTTGGCTCACCCGTCACTTCCAGCCCTTCAAATGCGTTGTAGTCCACATTCATATGATGTGTTTCTGCAGAGATCGTACGTTTTACTGTCGGATCGAATAATACGATATCCGCATCCGAACCGACCGCGATCGTTCCTTTTTTAGGGAATAGCCCAAAAATCTTCGCAGACTGCGTTGAAATCATATCGACAAACTCGTTTTCCGTAATGCGGCCTTTCGCAACACCTTCTGAATACAGTACAGAGAAACGGTCTTCGATAAACGGCCCGCCATTCGGGATTTTCGAGAAGTCATCTTTCCCTAATGTTTTCTTGCCGTTGAAGCTGAATGAACATTGATCCGAACCAATTGTTTGCAGCTGTTTCGCTTTCAATGCATTCCACAATACTTCCTGATGCTCTACAGGACGTAACGGCGGTGACCAGACGTATTTTGCACCTTCAAAGTTCGGCTTTTCCAATGCTGTCTGGTCAAGCACTAAATACGGTGGACAAGTTTCACCTAACACGTTGTAGCCTTTATTACGTGCCGAAATGATTTCATCTACCGCTTCTTTACACGTTACATGCACGACATATAATTGCGCTCCAGCCAAGTTTGCCAGCTCAATCGCACGCTTCGTCGCTTCGCCTTCTACTTCTGGCGGACGAGTTAGCGCATGATAAATCGGCTCCGTCTGGCCATTCGCTTTCGCTTCTTCTACTAATTCATCGATAACCGATCCGTTTTCGCAATGGACCATAACCGTTGCGCCAAGCTTCTTCCCGACTTTAAATGCCTGGAATAACGTCCGATCCGTCGCCTGGAATTCCTTCGCATATGCAAGGAACACTTTGATCGAGCTGATCCCGCCTCTTTCCAGGGCTTCCGGTAATTCCTGCAGGCGCTTTTCATTTAAATCACCGATCATTAAGTGGAAGCCGTAGTCGATTACAGCCTTATCTTTTGCTTTGCCGTGCCATGTATCGATTGCATCCATCAATGTTGGCGAGCCTGCACTAATACAGAAATCGATAATCGTCGTTGTTCCTCCGTATGCCGCAGCAATCGTTCCTGATTGCCAGTCATCATCCGTTACCGTGTTGTTGAACGGCATATCGAGATGGGTATGAGGGTCAATACCACCCGGGAATAAAAGCTTTCCTGTTGCATCAATAATTTCCGCTTCCGCATCATCTATTTTTGCTGCAATTTGAGTGATGATTCCGTCCTCAATCAGCACATCCCCTTTAAACGTATCCGCAGCAGTAACAATTGTTCCCCCAGTAATAATCTTTTTCATATGAACCCTCCTAGTTTTCTAGTAATTTCTATTGAAAAAATGAAAAACCAAAGTGCATCCTAGTAGAACCAACTTTTGAGAATATTTACTAGTTTTTAAGCATATAATTTAATATAAAGTATTATATGTAACAATTAGTAACATAATATCTAATTAACAGAAAAAAATTTAAATAAATATTTTCCGTTAGTAAATCCTTGTGAATCCTTCATATATATAACTTTACTGAATATTTCGACTAAAATTAATATACAAAAGGTAATTTTTTCCGCAAATATTTTAGACAAAAGGTTAAAAGTTGTAAGGATATATGCTATCTTTGTGTAAGTTTTTCTAACATAATGTATCAGTTTTCACATAGGAGCGGGGTGCCTAAGAAGGTTTTCTAATATATCGGGAGGATGTTCTAATATATTTTTATTTGTTCTAATAAAATTTGGATTTTCTAATATATCGTTCTATTGTTCTAATATGTGTGCGCAATATTCTAATATCCTCTCCCAATCATCAAATAGCCACACCGTTTCTTCTAATATCCGCCGGCAATGTTCTAATAAAACTATAAACCCGCATTCACCCGAGCTTAAATCTGCGTCCGCCAACCCAATTAACGCCCATTCTTCTAATAAACACCCTAACTGTTCTAATAAACTGCCCTCTTCTTCTAATAGCCCTAACAAATGTTCTAATAAAATATAAATCCGCCTCTACCCGCGCCTAAATCAGTATCGGCAAACTCCTTCTAATACCCAACCTTATTGTCCTAATAAAAACAAAAACAGCCTCACCCCATATCCGGAATCAGGCTGTTTCTGCATGTATTTTAATTATTGCTAGGGAAAGCGAATGTCGATGCTGTCGTTTCTGTTGTATCTGGCCAGCGTTCCGATACCGTTTTCGTTTTTGTAAAGAATCGGGCCTGATCCGGACCAAACATATGCCCCTCACCAAAGCGCGATCCTTTAAAGCCGGCAAAGTTATGATAGCCGACAGGGATTGGAATCGGCACATTGACGCCGACCATCCCGACATCAATCTCCGTTGTAAACTTGCGCGCCGCCGCCCCATCATTCGTGAAGATCGTGACCCCATTTGCCAAATCCTGGCCGTTAATGAAATCAATCGCTTCCGAAAGCGAATTTACGCGCACGACATTACGAGCCGGACCGAAAACTTCCTCATCGAAAATCTCCATCTCCTTCGTAATATTGTCCAGCAATGTCGGACCTACGAAGAAGCCTTCCGAGTTTTTCACGATATCCAGCTCACGGCCGTCAACTACTACCGTCGCACCTTGACGTTCAGCTAAATCGATTGCTTTCAAAATATTCTCTTTCGACTCTTTCGAAATGACCGGACCAAAATCCGTGCCTTCTTCTTTATAGCTGCCAACTTTTAAGTTGCTGATTTTCTCTTTCAAAATCGCAACAAGTCGATCAGCCGTCTCTTCACCAACCGGCATAATTGTAGAAATCGCCATACAGCGTTGGGAAGCCGCGCCATATGCAGCACCTATAAACGCATTCGCCACTTGCTCTAAATCCGCATCCGGCATAACGACCATATTATTTTTCCCGCCGCCTAAAGCAGTAACGCGCTTGCCGTATTTTGAACCCGTTTCATAAATATATTTTGCAACAGGCGTAGAGCCGACAAATGAAATCGCTTGAACAGTCGGGTTTTCCAGCAGCTCATTTACCGCATCTTTACTGCCGTTTACTACTGTCCAGATCCCGTCCGGCAATCCTGCTTTTTTCCATAACTCACTGACAAACAACGAAGTCATCGGCACCTTTTCGGATGCTTTTAAAATAACCGCATTCCCAACAGCGACTGCCATCGATGTTTGCGCTAACGGCACCATGATTGGGAAGTTAAATGGCGAGATCGCTGCAACGACACCTAAAGGGTACTTCGCAGAGTAGGCATTAATTTGACCACCTACATTTACCGAATATTCCCCTTTCACTAAATGAGGTGCACCGATTGCCAGGTCAACCGATTCCAGTGCACGTGTCACTTCACCGCGCGCATCCTCCAGCGTTTTCCCGCTCTCCGTACAAATAATGTCCAACAGCTGATCCATATTTTCTGTCAGTAAAAATCGGAAGCGCATCAACACTTCAGCACGCTTCGCAACAGACAGATCACGCCATGCCGGGAAAGCCGCTTTTGCTGCTGCAATGGCTTCACGTGTTTCTTCAGCTGTCGCAATCGGAACTTCGGCAATTACTTCGCCTGTCGTCGGGTTATAAACTTTCGAATAGTTGTCGTTCTTCCCTTCGACCAATTCCCCATTGATAAAATGTGTTAATTTTTTTACCGAAACTGCTTCTGTCATTATGAAGATCCCCCTTTATTTAATACTGTTCACTGCTTCAATCACTGTATTGGCGATAAGGTCCTTTTCCTCCAATGAAATTGAAAGCGGTGGTGACAGTGTTAATACATTATTGAAGTTCGCTACCGTTACACCGTTTTTCCCGATAATGACACCCTTCTGCTTACAGTAGGCAATCACTGCATTTACACGCGCGACATCAAGCGGTGTTTTCGTTTCTTTATTTTCAACAAGCTCAATACCGACCAATAATCCTTTTCCGCGGATATCGCCTACAAAAGGATGATTCTCTAAATTTTCTTTCAAAGTGCGTTTAAGTGATTCTCCGAGTACAACGGATTGCTCGAACAAATTTTCGCGCTCCATAATTTCAATGTTTTTCAATGCCACTGCACATGCGACCGGTGAACCGCCAAATGTATTAATATGGCGGAAAAACTCATAGTCCCCATTCGCGACAAACTGCTCGTAAATTTCGCGGCGGATCGCAGTTGCTGATAATGGCATGTAGGCACTTGTCAAACCTTTAGCCATCGTCACAATATCCGGCTTAATGCCATAGTTTTGGAATCCGAACGCTGTACCTGTACGCCCGAAGCCACAGATGACCTCGTCAACAATCAAGAGCGCACCATGTTTCTCGCACACTTCCTTTACGCCTTTCAAGTAATCTTCATTCGGCACAATGACACCGCCACCTGTAATGATCGGCTCCATAATAACCGCGGCGATCGTTTCGGACATTTCCCAAGTCATCACTTGATCAATGTTTTTCACACTAGGCAATGTCGTTGCATCGCCGTTTACTGCTTCTTCCGGATTACGGTACTGATCAGGTGGTGCTACATGTAAAAATCCGGGTGCAAGCGGCTCGTATTTATATTTTCGCTGCGCTTGGCCTGTCGCAGCCAAAGCGCCCATTGAACTCCCATGATATGCACGGTAGCGGGAAATGATTTTATAGCGGTTCGTATCACCTTTTTGCTGATGATATTGTCTTGCCACTTTAAACGCCACTTCATTTGCTTCCGATCCACTGTTAGAATAGAAGACTACATATTCCTCACCAAGCAGCTCGCTGATTTTCTGGCTCAGTAAAATCGCTGGTATGTGCCCATTCGTTAGCGGTGTATATGAATTTTTAAGCATTTGCTCATAAGCAGTGTCGGCAATTTCCTTACGACCATAACCAATATTTGTACACCAAAGCCCTGCCATTGCATCTAAATATTTATTGCCATCGATGTCTGTCAGCCAAGCCCCTTCCGCGCGTTCAACGATAAATGTCGCTTCCGGGTTATAAGGCTTCATCGAGTGCCATACATGTTTTTCGTCATTTGCTTTCCAGTTATACTCTACATATTGGCTCATGCATTTCCCTCCTACATTCCTAAACTCTATTTCTATTTTCGCTTATCGGAAGATTAAGGGCATTATACATAGTGTAAAATGGATGTTTGCCTCGATTTCACATTTAGGTCAAAGAGCTTTCTAAATCACGGACATTTCAAACCTTCACACCTTCACACCTTCACACCTTCATAATAATTATGCTTCGTCATGAGGAGCATGATTTCCAGGCAGAGGCGGTTTTCGTATTTCATAAAATCATTGCCGATGATCTGCTCCACTTTTTCCAGGCGGTGATAAAGGGTTTGGCGGACGATGAACAGTTTTTCGGCGGTTTCCTTTTTTAGTCCGTTACACTGAAAATACACATCGAGCGTTTGGATCAGATTCGCATTATGCTTGCTGTCATACTGACTAAGCTTTTCGATTTTTTCCTTTGCTGCCTGCATAAGACTGCTGTTGTTTTGCAGCACTTTCACCATATGGTACAGCACCAGTTCATCGTAGAAATATGAATGCTCCATATGTTTCATCCGGATCTGAAGGGTTTCCTGCGCTGTTTGATAGCTTTCTTTCAATTCATTGTAATGCGAAACATATTTCCCAACAGCTATAAGCATATCCTGTTTATTTTGCTGGATCATCTCATTCATCACGCGGTTCATCCGCTCTTTATACGTAGCTCCCTGCGCCAGATCGTTTACGATGAAAATCAAATATTGGGACTGCTCGACAATAAATGTGTAAAATCCTTCCTTCTGCAATGCCTGACGAAGATTGATTTTGTAATTTGTTAAATCTTTTTTCGCATTTTTCCTTCTCAGCTGATGAATCATAACCATCCAGCCGTTATGCTTCAATTTTTGATCGATTTCTTCTATAAAATAAAGCAACTCATCATCGCTGTTTTCACCATCGAGCCATTTTTCAAAGAACTTTCGGTTTTCGCTTTCGAGTTTTTCTTCGATATATAAATCTCTTAAAATAAACTGCGACAGTGTAACAACAGTGCGGTCCAAAATGAGCAAATCCAACTCAGTCATTTCTCTTTTTTCAGAGTATATATAGACCGTGCCGTACAATTGATCAAATAAATTCACTTCAATATTCGCTTTATATTTACTGCCTAAACTATCAATATACTTTTTGCAATTTTCAATCTTTTTATCCGGGATTGCGAGACTTGTTCCTTTTTTCACATCAAAATAAATATCCACATTCAAATACTTTTGCATATACTGCAAAATCTTTACTTTGTCATTCACCTTCAGAACATAGTTGTTAATCTTCTGGGAATAATCTTCGAGCTGCCTTAAAATATCGTATTGCTGATGAATGATTGCTGTATGCAAATCTTGCGTAATACCGACGAACGGGACGATCTCCTGAAAAACAATGAGCGGAAAATCCAGTTCATTTGCCAGACTGATGACACTTTCCGGAACGGTTTGAATGTACATCCCCAGCTCAATACAAAGTCCGGCTACATGTAATTCGCTAAGCTGCTTCACAAAATTCAAAAAGCCTTGTTCATTATCCTTTAAAATGACACCCGTCGTCAGAATCAGTTCATTCCCTCTTATAAGCAGCTTCACATCGGTTACTTCCAATATATGAATCCATTTGATCTTATTGTTTAAGCCGGCTTGACCTGCGACGACCTTCGCCGATTCAAAGTATTTTCGATTAAGAACTTCTTTTACGGTTAACATAAGCAGCCCCCTATCATTAACAATTCGTCCATACAATTATTGTATCATTTTACATTAAGTATATATTAATTTCCTATATGCTAGTGCTAATGTTTATATATTATTGAATTTAAGGGGGAAATTTATGTTAAAAACAAATCGCGAACGACTTCAAAACACGATTGAATTATTTAGCCAATTTGGGGCAACTGAAAATAATGGTGTCACACGTTTAAGCCTATCTCCCGAAGATATTCTTGCGCGCAACAAGTTCAAGGAAATTTGCGAACAGCTTGGTATGATCGTAACCGTTGATGATATGGGCACTATGTATGCAACACTTCCTTCCAACTCCGATAATTTACCGATTGTCATCGGCTCACACTTGGATTCAGTCATTAAAGGCGGACGCTTCGATGGAGTGCTTGGTGTTCTAACTGCACTGGAAGCCGTCCAAACGATTATTGATGGAAAACTCGAACTGAATCACCCTATAACGATCGTAAACTTCACAAACGAAGAAGGTGCACGTTTTGAACCGTCATTAATGGCTTCAGGTGTACTTTCAGGAAAATTCGAAAAGGAAAAGATGCTCGCTTCAACAGACCGTAAAGGCGTGACATTTGAACAAGCCCTGAAAGAAAGCGGCTATGAAGGTGATGTCGCAAACCGTCTGACAGAGGCACATGCCTATTTGGAGCTTCATATTGAACAAGGTCCCGTGCTGGAACATTACAAAAAAGAGATCGGTGTCGTGGAAGGCGTTCTTGGCATGGTATGCTATGATATTACGTTAACCGGCGAATCGAACCATGCGGGCACTACCCCTATTTCCATGCGTAAAGACAGTATGTTTGCTGCAATGCAAATCATTTCCATCCTACAAAATAAATTAAAACAGCTTCCTGAAGATCTTGTTTATACAATCGGGCGCATCAATGCCTACCCGAATATTCATACAGTTATCCCGAGTAAAGTAACATTCTCGTTGGAATCCCGCCATCAAGATCCGGCTGTCATTCAACAAGTGGAGCAAATCATTTTTGACTTGCCGAAAGAAATTGAAAATTGCGAGCTGAGCTACAAAAAACTATGGAGCCGGGATACGGTGTATTTCGCACCGGAAGTTGTCCACGCTGTAGCATCAAGTACAGATGAACTAGGTTATTCACGCCATCATATGTTCAGCGGTGCCGGCCACGATGCTCAATTTATGGCCGAGTACATTCCTTCTACGATGATTTTCGTTCCAAGTGCGAAAGGCTATAGTCACCGGGAAGATGAATATACTTCCTACGAGGAATGTTCAAAAGGTGCAGATGTCCTTGTTAATGCAATATTGAAAGTAGCCGAATCTTCGGTTTCACCCGTTAAGTCTGCTAGTGTGAAGTAAAGGTTTTTATGATGAAATCAATAGTTTTGCCCTCCTTTTCTTATTAGGTGAACATACTATATGGTACCTACTATAAGGAGGTGGGATGATGATGAGACGTCCTGCAGTGGGTTTCTGCTTCCCTGGTTATCGTTACTGCGGACCGGGCTGCAGCGGACCTGGTGCACCAACGAATGCAGTAGACAATTGCTGCCTAAACCATGATGCCTGCTATGCATACGGATATGATAAAAGGTATTGTGACGCAATTTTTCAACAATGTTTAAATCAATACAAAACCCCCTCAACGAAAATGGGGAGGGACGCAAACTTGTTTTCCAGAGCGATTCGGTTAAAGAATTTTCTAATATAAAATAAAAACACAGGCATGAATTCCTTTCCAAAAGGTTTCATGCCTGTGTTTGCTATTAATCGATCTTCTGACCTGTAATTTCTTCTAATTTACCGTTTTCTTTAATTTTTGCTAGACCTTCGTTTAAACGGTTCAGTAATTCCGTGTTCCCCTTTTTCACCATGAAGCCGTAATACTCTTTTTCGAACTGATCCGATTCAATTGCTTTTAGCCCTGAATCCGGATTGTTCTTTAAGTACTCGATAACAACTGCATTATCGCCAAACGCTGCTGCTGTTGCACCATTGATTACTTCCTGGAATGCCACTGGCTGGTTTTCATACGCTAAAATTTTTGAACTTGATTTCCCTTGCAGGTTTTGTGCTGCAATATGGCCTGTCGTGTTAATTTGAACAGAGATTTTTTGATCTTTTAACTCATCCAATGTTTTAATTGTTGAATCTTCCTTCACAACGATCATTAATGACGCTTCATAATATGGATCTGTGAAGTCATACGTTTCTTTACGCTCATCTGTAATTGTGATGCCTGATGCACCTAAGTCCAGTTCACCATTCGTAATTTGTTGGAATACCGGCTCCCAACCTACATTTCGGAATTCAATTTCCGAACCAATTTCTTCACCGATTGCTTTCATAATATCAACATCGATACCGACAATTTCACCTTTATCGTTCATCGATTCAAATGGGGCAAATGTTGCTTCTGTTCCGACTAGCAGCTTTTTACCGTCACCTTCTCCAGATGTTGCACTTCCTGATGTTTCATCGTCTGCTGTACCGCATGCGGCTAAAATGATTGTTAATGTCATGAGCAGCATTGTTATTAAAAACTTCTTTGTTTTGAACATTATAAAACCCCCTCTATTTTTGTTAAGATTATACATTTTTTAGTAAAGCCACACAATATGCAATTCTAAATCTTCTGATAGTTTAATTTATAAAGATTCCTCTAGGAGTCGTCTCCCCTACATTCCAACCATCTGTGCTCTCTACTAAATATAAAAAACTATCTTCTACTACTCAACATAATAGAAGATAGTTTCCATACATTTATAGAACTTTTCCTAAAAAGGCTTTTGTACGTTCGTTTTGCGGGTTGCCGAATACTTCATCCGGGTGGCCTTGCTCTACGATATAGCCGCCATCCATGAACAGTACACGGTCGCCCACTTCACGTGCGAAGCCCATTTCATGCGTTACGACAACCATTGTCATACCTTCTTTTGCAAGGTTTTTCATTACTTCCAAAACCTCTTTTACCATTTCCGGGTCGAGGGCTGACGTTGGTTCGTCAAACAGCATCACTTTTGGCTTCATCGCTAACGCACGGGCAATCGCTACACGCTGCTGCTGACCGCCTGATAACTGCTGCGGATAGTTATATGCCTTTTCACGCAAACCGACCTTATCCAATAGCTCCAGTGCCAGTTTTTCGGCCTCGGCTTTGTTCAGTTGGCGAATTTGCATTGGAGCCATCGTAATATTATCGATGACCGACATATGCGGGAATAAGTTGAACTGCTGGAACACCATTCCTACTTCTGTACGGATCTCGTTAATATTTGTTTTCGGATCATTAATTTTAGTACCTTCAATATAGATTGCACCATCCGTTACTTCTTCCAGCAAGTTCATGCAGCGAAGAAACGTTGATTTCCCAGAACCGGATGGCCCGATAACACAAACTACCTCTTTTTCATGTACTTCATAATCGATCCCTTTTAACACTTCGAGCTTGCCAAAATGCTTGTGTAAGTTTTCTACTTTAATCATTTATGCGCGCTCCTTTTTCTTACGTGGGTTGTAATTAATATCAACTCGTTTTTCGATAAATGCAATGAGCTTCGTTACAGCATACGTCAATACAAGGTATAGGAACGCCGCGAATAAGTACGGCTCCCAGAAACGCTGATACGTTCCGGCTACAACTTTACTTACGTATAAAATTTCGGCTCCGGCGATTACCGTTACAAGTGAAGAATCTTTTAATAGTGCGATAAATTCATTCCCTAAAGGTGGAATCATACGACGGAACGCCTGCGGTAAAATAACTTTGCGCATCGCCTGGCTTTGCGTTAACCCTAAAGATCTTGCAGCTTCCATTTGACCTTTGTCGATCGACTGGATCCCTGCACGGAAAATTTCTGCATTGTATGCGGCACTGTTTAAAATCAGGCCGACAATACCCGATACCCACCAACCTTGTGATGTTCCAAAAATAGTTGGAATAACAGCTAAGTGAATTAATAATAATTGTACGAGCATTGGCGTACCACGGAATACGTCGACATATATTTTAGCCGGCCAGTAAATCCATTTTTTTGCTGAAACCTGGCCTAATCCTAAAACTAGACCGAATATGATACCACCAATATAACCACATGCTGTTAAAACAATAGTCGCCCAAAGTCCTTTTGCATATAGTTCACGGTAGTTCCAGATTATATCCCAACGGAAAAAATCAAAAAAATCCATCTGAAACCCTCCAATAAATTAAAATGTTGCTTATTCGATTTCCGTACCTGTAATTTCAGCTAACTTGCCGTTGTCTTTAATTTTTTGAAGACCTTCATTTAAAATATCCAATAGCTCTTTGTTGCCCTTTTTCACCATAAAGCCGAAGTAGTCTTTTTCAAATGAAGTATCTTCCACCGCTTTTAAGCCTGAATCAGGATTGTTTTCAAGGTAATCTAAAATTACTGCATTATCACCGATAGCGGCATCTGCTGCACCTGTCAGCACTTCTGTTAAAGCAACAGAGAAGTTTTCATAAGCCAAAATTTTTGAGCTTGCAACGCCTTGAAGTTCCTGTGCTGCGATATGACCTGTCGTATTAATTTGCACCGCGATTTTTTTGTCTTTAATATCCTCTAACGATGCAACTGTCGAACCTTCTTTTGTTACGATCAATAAAGTCGCTTCATAATAAGGATCTGTAAAGTCATATGATTCTTTACGCTCATCTGTAATTGTAATAGCCGCTGCACCCATATCCACTTCACCAGTTGTTACTTGGCTCATCATTGAGTCCCAGCCTACATTCTTCACTTCTGTTTCAATGCCCATCTCTTCGCCGATCGCTGCTAAAATCTCTGAATCTAATCCGACAACATTTCCTTTATCGTCTAAATATTCAAATGGTGCATATGTAGCTTCCGTACCTGCAACAATTTTCTTATATTCTTTATCCCCTGTTGATGTAGACTCATCAGCTCCACACGCTGTCAAAATCATTGAAGCTGCGGCTAAAGGTGCTGCCCATTTAAATAGTTTTCTTGTACTCATTATGAATATCCTCCTGGATGTAGTAGTTTTTTTGTTAATAACATGTTCAATTATATTAATTACACAATTAATATACAACATTTAATTTTTAAAAAATTGATTATTATTGCAGTACGATGAATTATTATAACAAAATTGACGGTATATTTGCATATAATTTAATATTTATTCACTCGTTTACTATTTCATTATTGTATTTCCTCCTTCAAAAAGGCTCTTTTATCATTACATATATTCCCTGTTTTTTTAAAATAAATGTTAATCTGCCGGGTAATTTTTAACTAAAATGAAAAAGGCTGCATAAGAGGAAATCCCTCTCATGCAGCCTTGGATTATTATTTAGTTCAGAGAACGAATGAAGGATAAAAAGAACCGGTACAGTGATTCCTTCTATCCTGCTGAAACTTCATTCTCCATTGCAAAAAAATCTCAGATGATTTTTGCAATTGATATTGAAACGTATATTAAAACAGTAAAATGGTGCCCCCTAAAGGACATGATAGTATGGTCTATCTAACTAGTTTTGTAAAAACACAACATTTAATAATGTACTAATTTTCTACATATATTTCAAGTAGAAAATGTGCTTTTTAAAAAGAAATTTTATTTTTTAGGTGAAGAGCGTTTAAATTAGATTAGTTTCGGAAACTTATAGTGTAGCGTTAAAAATAAACTGTAGAAAAATGGAAGAGAAAGATTATTTTTACTTCATGCTGATCAATAATAATCTTTAAAAAGAAAGCGCCCTCGGAGGGAATCGAACCCCCAGCCTCAGAACCGGAATCTGAAGTGTTATCCATTACACCACGAGGACATATAAGTATATGAGCAACTTTTTTCATTATACAGATGGAACCCCTTATTTTCAACTGTAAAAATCAGAGTTTATATTTGACCATAACTGACTAATACGTGTATGATAGGTTTACAGCTGAAATATTTGTCAATTTCAGCAAAAGTAATCGAATATAAGCTTTAACAAAGGGAGGATTTTTCAATGAACTTAATTCCTACAGTTATTGAACAAACAAACCGCGGCGAACGTGCATATGACATTTATTCACGTTTACTTAAAGACCGCATCATTTTATTAGGTAGTGGGATTGACGATAATGTTGCGAACTCAATCGTAGCACAGCTATTATTTTTAGAAGCTGAAGATCCAGATAAAGACATCTACCTGTATATCAACTCACCAGGTGGCTCTATCACTTCAGGTATGGCGATCTACGATACGATGAACTTCATCAAACCTGATGTATCAACAATCTGTATCGGTATGGCTGCTTCAATGGGTGCATTCCTGCTTTCTGCTGGTGCAAAAGGCAAGCGTGTTGCTTTACCAAACGCAGAAGTAATGATTCACCAACCACTTGGCGGAGCACAAGGTCAAGCAACAGAAATCGAAATCGCTGCAAAACGTATTTTACACTTACGTGAAAAATTAAACCGCATCATGGCTGAAAACAGTGGCCAAGATTACGAAACGTTGGCACGCGACACAGATCGTGACAACTTCATGTCTGCAGAGCAAGCATTAGAGTACGGTCTTATCGATAAAATTTATGAGCGTAACCAATTAAAATAATCGATCCATTCAAGCATACAAGATTCATCTTGTATGCTTTTTTGTGTTCAAAAAATAAGCACAGCCGTTCAAAAATACTGAACAGCTGTGCTTTTGTTTTGTAAATAAAATTCGTTATCGTACTTTGTTTAACGCTTAAATAATATATTTGTCCACGTCCAGGATAAAGCGCCAATTCCTTGGCCAGTTCGGTCCCTCATGCAAAAGTGGTGGAGCTTTTACTTTTGCGTCGGGCCCTCCAATGGCTTGGGCTCACACGATGTGAGTCATTGGGGGCATGCCACAAGGATGTGGCGTTTTGCCCACTCGGAGTTGAACGGGCGCTTTATCCTTTTGTTTTAATCCGCTTTTTCAATTAGAAGTTGTAGTGAGTCGATCGCTTTTTCTTCGTCATGGCCGTCTGCCCATAATGTGACAACTGTGCCTTTTGCAACAGCTAGGCTCATAATGCCCATGATCGACTTTGCATTCACTTTTTTCGTATCTTTTTGTAAAAAGACATCTGCTTTATAACGATTCGCCTCTTGGACGAACAAAGCGGCCTGTCTTGCTTGTAAGCCCGATTTTAACTTTACTTCTACTTGTTTTTCAATCATGTTGAAATACTCCCTTTCACAACCGTTCATCGCTTCTAAGTTTATCTTAACGAAATTGTCCGAAAAGAACAACAATTGGAAACATCTTTTATGAAATCATTACCAATTTTTTCTTTTACGCCTCGTCGACTTGCTCCGTACCTTTATGTGAATTTAAATACTCTCTCCACGACGGAGCGCATCCGCGATTTCATCGATTTTGCGCAGACGATGATTGACGCCTGATTTACTGACAACGCCAGTTGAAACCATTTCACCGAGCTCTTTTAACGTCACGTCCTGATATTCCACACGAAGACGTGCTATTTCACGCAGTTTTTCCGGCAGTTGATCAAGACCTACCGCATTATCAATATAGCGGATATTTTCCACTTGCCTCAACGCCGCGCCTATTGTTTTGTTTAAGTTGGCCGTTTCACAGTTTACGATACGATTCACACTGTTACGCATATCTCTTATGATCCGTACATCCTCAAACTTCAGCATTGCCTGTACAGCACCGACTAAATTCATAAAATCCGAAATTTTTTCGGCTTCTTTCAAATACGTCACAAAGCCTTTTTTACGTTCGATCGTTTTCGCATTTAAATCGTATCGGTTCATCAGCTCTGCCAACGCTTCCCCGTGCTCCTTATATAAAGAATAAATCTCCAAATGGTAGGAAGAGGTTTCCGGATTGTTCACCGAGCCTCCCGCCAAGAAGGCACCACGTAAATAAGCACGGCGTTCATTTTCTTTCGGTATGATTGATTTGGCGATTGTATGATTAAACTCAAATGAATTTGAGACAATTTCTAAATCCGCAAGAATTTCCCGTGCGCCTTCACGAACACGGCATATATACACATTGTTCTTTTTAAGACGCATCTTTTTTCGAACTAGCAACTCGACATTATATGGATAAAGCTTCTTTACAATTGTATAAAGCCGACGTGCGATTGCCGCATTTTCTGTCTGTACATCTAAGCTTATTTGACGATTCGCAAAACTTAACGAACCATTCATCCGTATAAGGGCAGATACTTCAGCCTTTAAACTGCTATCACCGGCTTCTACTTGCGTCAGTTCTTTCTTAGTTTCAGATGCAAATGACATGGATTCGCTCCCCCTTTCCTAGCAACCTATGTAGCGTTTCTTTCAATACTACTATTCTTGCATCGTTTGTTTTTTCTGTATTGTATATTCACATAGCCACTCGGCGAGATTTACCGCATCATGGCGTACTGTTCCATTTTCAATAAGCGCAATCTCTTTTGGAATAATATTGATGCCCATTTCCTGCAGTCTTTCAATATCAAACTTTACAGGTTCGGCATTTTCTTCACGGTAATTTTCGTATATCGAAGGAGGCAGCTCCTTTTCATTGATCAGTACCGATTGAATAAATGCTTCTCCTACATGCTCATGAATTGCTTCAATATGCTGTGAGGCAGTAAAACTTCTCGTTTCACCTTGCTGTGTCATTAAATTCGCAATGTAGATCTTTTCACCTTTTGCACGAATAACTGCCTGCCCGATTCCTTTAACTAATAAATTCGGAATGATGCTCGTATAAAGGCTTCCAGGTCCAATCAAAATAAAATCTGCCCGTTCAATCGCATGAACTGCAGCAGGTAAAGGTTTGAGATTACTCGGCTCCAAGTATACCCGTTTAATCGGTGCATGGCCTGATGGAATTTTAGACTCTCCTATAATGTCTGACCCATCCGCTAATTCGGCATGTAATGTAACCTTTTTATTCGCTGCTGGAATGACCTTTCCGTGCACATTCAGTACTTTGCTCATTTCAGCAATCGCATGGTTAAAATCACCTGTAATTTCAGTTAAAGCAGTCAACATCAAATTCCCGAGCGAATGACCGCCTAAATCGTTTGATTGGGAAAAGCGGTATTGAAACATTTGCTCTACTAACGGCTCTACATCTGATAATGCGGCAATTACATTTCGCACATCTCCTGGCGGCGGGATATCATAGTCATCCCGCAAACGTCCAGAAGAGCCACCGTCATCTGCAACCGTCACGATGGCCGTTATATCAAAATGATGTTGCTTTAGGCCGCGTAAAATTGTAGAAAGGCCTGTCCCCCCGCCAATTACGACGATTCTTGTTCTCTTTTTTTTCATTTCATCAATCCTTCCTATGATTGATATCTCTATGTGTAACGATGACTTGATCATTTTTTGCCAATAGCTTCCCGAAGTATTCAGCAAGTGTAACCGAGCGATGTTGTCCGCCCGTACAGCCGAAAGCGATGACAAGCTGTGATTTGCCTTCATTACGGTAATGGGGGATCATGAATGTGAACAAGTCCGTCAGTTTGGCTATTAACTGTTGTGTTTCTTCCGTTGCCAGTACGTAAGAGGAAACTTCTGTTTGCAGCCCTGTTTTATGCCGTAACTCTTCAACATAGTAAGGATTTTTTAAAAAACGGACATCGAATACTAAATCCGCATCAATCGGCAGACCATGCTTAAAACCAAATGACATAATGTTTAGTGAAAACGTAGGACTGCTCATATTGCTGAATTCCTGGGCGATACGTTCACGTAATTCGCGTGGCTTTAACTTGGAAGTATTGACGATTGATTTGGCGCGACCTTTTACTTCAGAGAGCAATTCGCGCTCCAATTGAATCCCTTCCAGCGGTAATCCCTGAGGTGCAAGCGGATGTGATCGGCGTGATTCTTTATAGCGGCGAACTAATGTGGCATCATCGGATTCTAAAAATAAAATACGGAGTAAAATATCTTCTTCATCCAGTAGTGCGTCGAGCGATTCGATCAATGAGCCAAAAAATTCTCTCCCACGTAAATCCATGACAACCGCCATACGTGAAATCTTTTTTTCGGAACCCTTCATTAGCGCTAAAAAAGTAGTTAAAAGCTCCGGAGGTAAATTATCTACACAGTAATAACCTAAATCCTCAAAACTTTGAACTGCTACCGTTTTGCCCGCCCCTGACATTCCTGTAATAATAACTAACTCATGTGTATAGCTCGAACTAGCCACTTATTTCATCTCCTCTAGTTTTGTTCCGTCGAGTTTTGAATTTTTTCGCTAATTAGCTCAAAATCCTCTGTATATTCAAATGTACCATATTGTGTACCTTTATTTAATGCTGCAAATAATAAATTCGTACGGTCACCTGCTGCCATCGGAAGATCCTTTAAACGATCAATTTCATACCAGCTTAAAATGCCTTCCCGTGTTTCGACAAATGGTGTCCCTTCAACATCTGTTGCAATAAATGTGTACAGCATCCACTCATCGACGACTGTATCTCCATTTTTAATAACCATTGTATATACGCCTTTTAAATGAACGTCTTTTGGTGTTAGATTTGTCTCTTCCTGAAATTCGCGTATAGCGGAGTCATAGATGGACTCTCCTGGCTCCATTTTCCCACCCGGTGCCACAAACCAGCCTCTTCTCGGCTTTTGCAGCAATAATACTTGACCATCTTTAATAGCGAGTAAATTTGTAATACGTTGCATACACAACACCTCAACTTTTTCATTTAATGGATAAGTGAATATATAATATTCACGAATTCCACATAAGTAAAGACACAATTTCGCTATGTGAAGCGAATTGTGTTTTTCTAAAGCTTATTTCTATTATACCTTGTCCTATGCATTCAGTAAAAGCAAGCGTTTCATTTATAATGTCAACATTTATGCCGGAAAGCCACAAAAAAAGAGGTTGCTTCAGCGTAAACCGCTTGAAACAACCTTAGGATAAAAATATAAGGGGGTTAAAACAAATTCCACTTTTAGTATACCCTTATTTTGTAACGATATGATTACATTTGTGTTAAAGAATTATTGATTTATTTTTTCTTTTATTTCTTCCACGTAATGTTGAGCTGATTGAGCTGCAATACTGCCATCACCTGTAGCTGTAACAATTTGACGAAGCATTTTTTCACGAACATCGCCCGCTGCATAAATACCTGGAACTGCCGTTTCCATTTTTTCGTTTGTTACAATATAGCCTGCTTCATTTAAAATATTCAAAGAAGCAAATGGCGCTGTTAATGGAAGCATGCCAACATATACGAATACGCCATCTGCAGCCTCTTCCGTTTCAGTGCCGTCAACTGTTGAAACTAACGTCACTTTCCCTACTTTACCGTCAACTTCATGAATTTCTTTTACTGTTGTGTTCCAGACGAAGTCAATTTTTTCATTGGCAAATGCACGGTCCTGAATAATCTTTTGTGCGCGTAGTTTATCGCGACGGTGTACGATTGTTACTTTATCCGCAAAGCGCGTTAAGTAAATACCTTCTTCAACTGCAGAGTCGCCCCCGCCGATTACGATCAGTTTCTTTTGTTTGAAGAATGCGCCATCACATACAGCACAATAACTTACACCGCGGCCGCCAAGCTCTGTTTCGCCAGGAATGCCCAGTTTTTTGTATTCTGCACCTGTTGTAATAATAATTGTGCGTGTTTTATATTGTTTTTTACCAGAAATGATAATTTTATATTCTTCACCGTCGATGATTTCATTCACATCACCGTAAGCATATTCAGCACCGAATTTTTTCGCATGCTCGAACATTTTTGTCGATAGCTCAGGCCCTAAAATTGTATCGAAGCCAGGGTAGTTTTCCACTGCTTCTGTATTAGCCATTTGTCCGCCGGGAATCCCACGTTCAATCATTAATGTTGATAAGTTAGCGCGTGATGCATATACCGCAGCAGTCATCCCTGCTGGACCCGCTCCGATAATGACTACATCATAAATTTTTTCTTCTGACATGAAGATCCTCCTCTTACGTATACCTTTTATATATTTTTATCGTATAAGATTGCTTGGATAAATACAAATATACTGCCTATTCAAAGTCCGACGGTACAAATTCATATAATTCATCATTGTATTTCGATAATGTGGCAGTCGAAATATTATATTTACCCGCAACTGCTTTTTTCGTCACTTTGTGTTCCAGTGCCGTATGGAACGAGTATTCAACAGCAGCAGCCAGCGCCGCGCGGTTTTTGAACGTATAGCCTTGTTCGTATGCGATTTCCCCAAGTGCAAACCATGTACTTAACACTTGCGCCACTTCCAATGATATCGAATCATTCGTTTCTGTAATCAGTTCTGCAACTTCCATAAAACGCAGGAATTGCTGTTCTTCCTTGCTGCCGTCACTGAAATCATAATCCAGTGCATACGCCATGCATAGCTTTTCGATAGCCGTAAAATTCGAGACATTTAAAAGAGAAGGGTGTGCGACAATCTCTTGCTTATGTGCAGACCGCTTCAATAAAAACATGCCAAATATTCGACTTGACTGATGCTCATCTGTTAGTTGACGAATGATGAAGTCACGATGGTTTTCCGCGGAATTCCGTAAAATAGAACCTTCACCATTTGCCCACGGTTCCGTTCCTTCTTTTGATGGATCCAACTGAATGAGCATTTTCCAGGCTTCTTTTGCAATGGATTCATGTCCCGAGAAGTAGGCTGACTGGGCAAGCCAGAAATAAAATCCAGGCTCTCCATCATAGCCTTTTTTACTCATTGAACGCAGCCATCTATAGGCCTCTTCATATTGTCCGATTAACGCAAATGTCGCACCGAGCTTATAACGGTTTTCCCAATCGAACGGTTGGATTTTCTTCAATAAACCGACCAGTTCGTTCAGCTCTTCACTGTTTTTTTCGTAATACGCAAATACGGCCAAATTGCAAAGTGCATGAAGATTACCTTTGTTTTCCCGCAGCACTCGATATAAAAGTGCGCGTGCCTGTTCCGCGTCTCCGACATAAAAATAAGCTAAAGCAAGGTTATTATAGGCATTCCAAAGGTCAGGATACTCTTCAATGATTTGCTCCAGCATTTCGATTGCCGTCTTAAAGTCCCCCTGCTCCATAGAACGGCGTGCCTTTTCCTGTGCCACATGCTTCGCCCCATCAAATTCGTCCATGTCTTCCATTTCTTCGCCCACATAGTCGACAAACTCCAATATTTCGGAGGCGTCTTCCGTATATGCGCCATTTGGTTCCATTTCTAAATATTGGGCTGCGTATTTTTGGGCATCAGCAATATGACCGATACAGCCCGACACTTCCGCCAGCATGAAAATGATTTCGGATTCATTCGGCTCTAAACTATAGGCTGTGTGAATCAGCTCATATGCATGCTCAAAATTCTGCAGTTCCATTTCAAGTATCCCGTACTGTAGTAACACATGCGCGTCATCCGGACTTAAATCCGCCGCGCGCTTTATAAATTTATATGCTTTATCCATTTCGTCTCGTTCAATTGCCTTTAAAGCTTTCTTGTAATAATAATCACCATTCGGAACAAACGACACGACATTAGTAGCTTTTGTTTTTAAACGTTTATTTTCCAATAATATTCCTCCGAGTCATTCCGTTCAATACATTCTATATCATCAAATACGCAGGTCATTTGTTTGTAAACAAAGAAATAAGGAACGCACAGGTGTGGTCCCTTAATCAATTCTAACTATTATAGCATATCCGGCACATATGTACTAAAAACACGTCTGACAAAGCGGTGTTATTTTTCCGGTTGTTACTGCTTCTTTCCTTCATGACGTTTCTGCAATACATCCAGCACTTCATAAACATCGACCTTTTGCTCTTGAAGCAACACTAATAAGTGATAAAGAAGATCTGCCGATTCCCATTTCACTTCTTCTGCATCGCGGTTTTTTGCACCGATGACAACTTCTGTAGCCTCTTCGCCGACTTTTTTACAGATTTTATCGATCCCTTTATCGAATAAATACGTTGTGTACGCCCCTTCAGGCATATCGATTTCACGTTGTTTAATCACTTCTACAAGCTGCGGAAGAATTGCAACAGAGCCTGGACGTTCATTTTCTACCAAGCTTTCAGTAAAGCATGAAGTCGTTCCGTTATGACAAGCCGGACCAGCTGGGATTACTTCAATTACAAGTGCATCCTTATCACAGTCTGTTTTGATTGAAACTACTGTTTGCGTGTTGCCGCTCGTTGCGCCTTTATGCCAAAGCTCCTGACGAGAACGTGAGTAAAACCAAGTTTCATTCGTTTCAATCGTTTTTTTGAGTGATTCTTCGTTCATATAAGCTACTGTTAATACTTCTTTTGACTGTGCATCTTGTACTACGGCTGTAATTAAGCCTTGGTCATTAAATTTTACGTTCATCGTACACGAACCCCTTTTTCTTTTAAGTAGCTTTTCACTTCTGCTACGCTCGTTTCTTTATAGTGGAAAATACTCGCTGCCAATGCGGCATCTGTATCAACATCCTGCAGTACTTCTCGGAAGTGTTCGGCATTCCCTGCTCCGCCGCTCGCGATGACCGGTACTGTTACCGCATCACGGACCGCTTTCGTTAAAGCCAGATCAAAGCCTGATTTTTCGCCGTCCTGATTCATCGATGTAAGGAGAATTTCTCCGGCACCTAGACGTACCGCTTCTTTCGCCCAATCGACTGCTGTCCATGTCGTTTTATTGCGGCCGCCATGTGTATAAACCATCCATGTTCCGTCTTCTTCACTGTACCTCGCGTCGATCGCACAAACGATACATTGTGCCCCAAAGTAATCCGCACCTTCTTTAATAAGCTGCGGGCGTTCCAGAGCAGATGTGTTGACCGATACTTTATCGGCACCCGCACGTAAAATACGCTTCATATCATCGATTGTTCTTATTCCGCCTCCTACTGTAAACGGAATCGCCAATGTTGCTGCCGTTTGACGGACAACATCTACCATCGTTTCCCGACCTTCATGCGAAGCGGAAATATCAAGAAATACAAGCTCATCGGCGCCTTGTTCATCATAAAATTTAGCTAACTCTACAGGATCGCCTGCATCACGCAATTCTACAAACTGTACCCCTTTTACAACACGTCCTTCTTTCACGTCAAGACATGGAATAATTCGTTTTGTTAACATACGCCCTCTTTCACTCCCTGTGTCCAAGCCGTCAATAAATACACACCAAACGGCCCTGACTTTTCTGGATGGAACTGCATACCTGTATAATTATCTTTTGCCACGATGCCCGGTACTTGTACATGCTCATAATCAGCTGAGGCGATCAGCTCCATATCATCAATACCGCTCGCATAGTACGAGTGAACAAAGTAGACATGGCGTTCTTGCGGCAAGTCTTCTTTATTTAACCACGCTGGTGTTTGGTTTAACTTCAGCTCATTCCAGCCCATATGCGGAATGCGTGTAACATCAGTAAAGCGCTGAATACGTCCTTTGAAAATGCCAAGACCTTTCGTTTGCGACACTTCATCGCTTTCCTCAAACATCAGCTGCATCCCAAGACAAATGCCAAGCAGTGGCTTTTTCGTCGTTTTAATGAAATCGATGAGCCCCGTTTCTTCCAGGCGTTTCATCGCATCCGGAAAAGCGCCTACACCCGGCAGCACATAAGCATCTGCCGCTTCCAACTGTTCAATATCGCTTGAAACAATTACTCGTACATCCAATCGCTTTAATGCCTGTTCGACACTGAACAGATTGCCCATTCCATAATCAATTACACCTATCTTCACGTTAACAGCCCCTTTGTTGATGGCACACCTTTTACACGAGGGTCGATTTCTACCGCAGCATCCAATGCACGTGCCGTTGCTTTAAAAATCGCTTCAATAATATGGTGTGTATTATGGCCGTATGGAACGATGACATGCAGGTTAATGCGTGCCTCCAGTGCAAACTTCCATAAAAACTCATGGACAAGCTCTGTATCAAAGTTTCCTACTTTCGCATTGAGTTCCGGTGTAACGCGGTATTCCAAATGCGGACGGTTTGAGCAGTCAACGACAACTTGTGCTAAAGCGTCGTCCATCGGTACAAATGCAGTACCGTAGCGTTTGATTCCTTTTTTATCGCCTAACGCTTCACGGAATGCTTGTCCTAAAACAATCCCGATATCTTCTGTCGTATGGTGATCATCAATCCATGTATCGCCGTCCGCCAGTATTTTGCCGTCAAACAATCCGTGCTTTATAAATAAATCGAGCATATGGTCCATAAAGCCAACACCTGTTTTAATGTCGGCTTGACCTGTACCGTCCAAGTTGAGCTCTACTTTAATTTTTGTTTCATTTGTATCGCGATCGATTTTTGCAAAACGTGTCATTATTCTTCTCCTTTATCCCAGCCGCGCGATTCTACCGCCCTTGCATGTCCTTCCAACCCTTCAAGTCGTGCAAGGCGCGCAATCTTCGGCGCATTTTGTTGCCAAGTTTTTTCGCTATAATATACAACGCTCGTGCGCTTAATAAAATCATCGACATTTAAGCCACTTGCAAAACGCGCTGTTGAGTTCGTCGGTAATACGTGATTCGTGCCTGCAAAGTAATCTCCTACCGGCTCCGAGCTATAGCGGCCGATAAAAATAGCACCGGCATGTGTAATCATTTCCGAAACCTTTTCAGCATTTTCCGTAATGACTTCCAAATGTTCAGGTGCCAATGAATTAACAGCACGTACCGCATCTTTAATGGATTCCGCTACGTAAATATGACCGAAGTTTTCAATTGATTTTCGCGCAATCGACTGTCGCGGTAATTTTGATAATTGAATCTCGACCTGATCTGCCACTGCATCCGCCAAGTCATCGCTTGTTGTGATCAGAACAGCACATGCTAATGTGTCATGCTCTGCCTGTGATAGCAGGTCAGCAGCAATTTCATCGGCATACGCACTTTCATCCGCTAAAATACAAATTTCTGACGGACCGGCAATCATATCAATTGCCACTTCACCGAATACCTCACGCTTTGCCAATGCTACGAATATATTGCCCGGACCTGTAATTTTATCTACCGGGGCAATCGATTCCGTTCCGTATGCTAATGCAGCAATTGCCTGTGCGCCGCCTACTTTGTAAATTTCCGTCACACCTAAAATATGTGCTGCAACGAGTACAGCTTCCGGCAATTTCCCGTCATTTCCTGCAGGTGATGTAATGACAATGCGTTTTACTCCCGCAACTTGCGCCGGGATAACATTCATTAATACAGAAGAAGGGTATGCTGCTGATCCGCCAGGAACATATAACCCTACTGCATCAAGCGGTGTAATCCTTTGCCCTAAATAAGACCCGTCTTCTAGCGGCAACTGGAATCCCGTACGTTTTTGTTCATTATGATAGCGATAAATATTATCTGCCGCTTCCTGTAAATCACCGTATAATTGCGGATTAAAGTTTTTAACCGCTTCAACGATTTCACTTTCGGCTACGCGTAAGTTTTCAGGTGCAAAACCGTCCCATTTTTCACTGTAGTATTTAATCGCCGCATCACCTTTTGTACGCACATCCTGAATGACTTCACGTACCGTTTGCAGCTGCTGTTCATTGCCTTGCTCGAGTTGGCGTTTTAAAGAAATATCGTTATCCAAAATTGTTATTTTCATCTCGTCGGCCCCTCTTATTTCACACATTTTTTCAATCGTGTAACTAAATCTTGAATGCGGTCACTTTTCATGCGATAGCTTACAGGATTCGCGATTAAACGGGATGAAACTTCGGCAATATGCTCATATTCCACTAAGCCATTTTCCTTCAATGTACGACCCGTTGAAACAATATCGACAATGCGATCAGCCAGGCCAATCATCGGTGCTAGTTCAATCGATCCGTTCAGCTCGATAATCTCTACCTGCTCGCCGATTCCTTTGTAATACTTCATCGCAATATTCGGATACTTCGTCGCAATACGCGGCGCAATTTCATTAATTGTTGTATTTGGCAAACCTGCTGAAGCGATATAGCATTCACTGATCTTCAAATCGAGCAGCTCATGGACAGTCCGGCGCTGCTCAAGTAAAACATCTTTACCCGCAATTCCGATATCCGCAACCCCATGCTCGACATAAACCGGTACGTCCATCGGTTTCGCTAAAATAAAGCTAATGTTTTCCTCAGGTATTTCAATCATAAGTTTACGCGACATTTCCACTTCTTCAGGAAGGTTAAAGCCAGCCTCCAGCAGCATTTCATAAGCTTCTTCGAAAATACGGCCTTTTGGCATCGCAATTGTTAGCTTTGTCATTTGTTTACGCCTCCCTGCTATTGTATTCATTAACGATTTTAAAGTGAGCTTTTAATGCTTCAATATTTTCGATGCCTTCATATGATTGGAAAGTCACTTGTTTTCCTTGCTCACGAAGCAGCTGTACTGCCTGTAATGCTTCTGCAAAACGTTCAGCCGCAAACAATACAAGCACTTCATCTTTTTCGACGTTGATTTTCGGCATTGCTTCAAATACACGGTCAACACGTAAACCAAAACCTGTTGCACCGGCTTGCGAACCAAAATGCTGCATTAAGCCGTCATAACGTCCGCCATTTCCTAACGGGAACCCGCTGCCTGAAGCAAACACTTCAAATAACATCCCTGTGTAATAACTCATATGGCTTGATAATGTGAAATCGAAAGCGATGTACTCCTCATAGCCGGCAGCATCCAATATTCTCGCCAAGTTTCGCATATATTCCAGCGCATCATTTTTGCGCACATATTTTTCGATTGCTTCAATTGAAGGAAGACTGATCGCATCTTCAATATAGGCTAACAGTGCATCGGATTTTGTTTTCGGCAAATCAAATGCCAGTACCGCTTCTTCAAATCCGACAAAATTTCGTTGAACAAGTAGATCATTTAAATCATCTGCCTGTGCATCACTTTCTGTATAGTCCTTTAAAATGCAGCTTAATACTCCTGCATGTCCGATTGTTACTTTGAAATCTGTAATTTGGTAGGCCTTTACTAAATCGATTGCCGTCATGATCACTTCTGCATCGGCATACACGGAATTGTCACCAATCAGTTCAATTCCCATTTGATCGAATTCAGCCGGGCGCCCGCCTTCACGCTGCTGTGCACGGAATACATTTGCAAAATAAGCAAGGCGTTGCGGAATTTTCTCTTTCAGTAACTTCGATGTTGCAACACGGGCAATCGGTGTTGTCATATCAGGTCGTAGTACAAGGGTATTCCCTTGGCTATCAACCAATTTAAAAAGTCGGGCATCGGAAATTGCAGATGCTTTTCCGATCGTATCGTAATATTCAACAGATGGTGTTTTTATAAATTCATAGCCGCGCTCACGTAGCAGTGCTCGTCCTGTTGAGCGGATTAATTCAAGTTTTTCGTAAATTTCCGGTAACGTATCACGCATTCCAAGTGGCTTTTCAAACATTTTAATCGATGACATTTTCACACATCCTAATTTTTATACTTGGCTAAATTCTGTATACTACACTTTAGTATACTAGAGTGTTAAATCACTAGTGTATGAAAGTATTTTACTGCTACTTATGTTCGTAGTCAATGGATTCATACAAATATTTAGTTAATTTAATTTTCTGATATATTTTTATATTATACATCATCTTTTGCCGAATTTAGTTTTGTGGCGGAAAAGACATAAAAAAATATCCATCTCCGCATTAGTGGAAAAATGGATATTCTGCATTTAATTTTGCCAAACCCGCTTGTCATTCTTATTTCGTTCTGCCATTTCTTCCGCAGTGAAAATAATGCGCATCGGATTGCCGCCTGCCATTGCGCCTGCCGGTACATCCTTATGTACCAATGTTGCCGCAGAAACGATCGCCCCGTCTCCAATTTTCACACCCGGTAAAATCGTCGAGTTTGCTCCAACCATAACATTGCTGCCAATTTCGACATTACCAAGCCGGTATTCTTCAATTAAATACTCATGCGCTAAAATTGTCGTATTAAAGCCGATGATTGAATTATCGCCGACAGAAATACGCTCCGGAAACATGGAATCAGGCATGACCATCAATGCCAACGATGCCTGCTTGCCGATTTTCATCTTTAAAAACGAGCGGTACAGCCAGTTTTTCCAAGCCATAACCGGGGTAACCCGTCCAATTTGGATAACAATAAAGCATTTCATGACTTTCCAAAAGGAAACGGTATTATAAACTTTCCATAGTGAATTCGCACCTTGAACTTTGTAGCGTTCTGTTCTGCGCATGCCTATTCCCCTTTCACAATTTCCAATAAATCACGCATATGATGAAGCATATAGGTCGGCTTATAGGACATTAAATAGTCGACACCTTTAGCAGACCACGCAACACCCGCTGTTCGGACACCTGCATTTTGCCCGCCTTCAATATCATGCGAATTGTCACCAATCATGATTGCTTCCTCTTTACCGACACCTAGCTTTTGGAGTGCTAGAAGAACCGGTTCCGGATGTGGCTTCACATGTTCCACGTCATCTAACCCGACAATAATATCAAAGAACTGTTCTGCACAAAGAACTTTCAAACCGCGGGCAAGGCTTTCTCTGCTTTTCGTTGAAACAATCGCCATTTTGATGCCTAAATTATGGAGCTCTTCCAATGTTTCGACTACTGCTTCATAGCTTGTTACTAAACGGTCATGGTTGATTGCGTTCCACTCTTTATATTTCCCAATCATTACATCGGTTTCGCCCGGTGTTAATTCGTCAAACGTCTGTTTTAATGACGGACCGATGAATCTTAGGCAGTCTTCTGTCGAATATTGCCCGGGAAATTTTTCGTCAAAAATATACATGAAGGTCTGGATGATTAAATCATTAGTATTTAATAATGTGCCGTCAAAATCAAACAGCAAGGCTTTTGTTTTCATACTGAAGTATGCTCCCTTTTAAAAAACCGCTCGCACTAATGCAAACGGTGTTAAATATTATTTCCCCAATTGGAGGTGATTTTTATTTCGAAAATTATTTCTTCTTGCTCTTCTTATTTTTATTATTATTTTTAGTCGCAGCAGGTTTTTCTTCATCTAAATAATGAATAACCGGTTTTACTTTCATGCGGCGATAAACAATGGCAATAATACCGACTGCAATACCGATGATCGAAACAACTTGTGCTGAGCGCAAATCGCCTACTAAGTATAAGCTATCTGTACGCAAGCCTTCGATGTAGAAACGTCCGATTGAATACCAGATTAAATAGAAGAAAAACATTTCACCGCGTCGCCAGTTCAACTTGCGGGCAAACAGCAAGATGACTAAACCGACTACGTTCCATAATGATTCATATAAGAAAGTCGGGTGTACATAGTTCCCGTCTTCTCGAATGTACATTTGTTCAATCAGCCAGTTCGGTAAAAACAGGCCTTCTAAAAATTCTCGTGATACTGGGCCGCCATATGCTTCCTGGTTCACGAAGTTGCCCCAGCGTCCAATAATTTGACCAACGAGAATACTCGGTGCTGCAATATCGGCCAGTTTTAAGAAGCTCACTTTGCGCTTTTTCGTAAATATGTATGCTGTAATAAACGCTCCGATTAACGCACCGTGAATTGCAATACCGCCATTCCAAATTTGAATGATACTGCCCGGATGCTGGCTATAGTAGTCCCACTTCATCACAACGTAATACACGCGGGCTGACAAGATTGAAATCGGAATCGCCCAGATGAGCAGGTCGGCGAAAAATTCCGGATCCAACCCACGGCGGACCGACTCTTTTTGTGCCAGGAAGTAGGCAACGACAATCCCGAGCCCGATAATGATTCCGTACCAGTTCACCGGTATTGGTCCTAAATGGAATGCTACCGGATTAATTGCTAATAAATTTGTAACCATAAACTTCTCCCTTCAACTACCTATTAATAATCGTCTATTTCATCATTCGGTACAAGCATATCGTCCAGACGACGTGAAAATTCCTCAGCTGCATTGACTCCCATTTTCTTCAGACGGTAGTTCATCGCAGCTACTTCAATAATTACAGATACATTTCGTCCTGGCTGTACTGGAATTGTCAGCTTTGTTACTTCTGAGTCAATAATTTTCATCTTTTCCTCATCCAAGCCTAGACGATCATAAAACTTATCCGGATCCCATGTTTCAAGCTCTATTATTAATGTAATACGCTTGTAGGGACGCACTGCACTTGCACCAAACAATGTCATAATATCGATAATTCCAATACCGCGAATTTCCAGCAGATGTTCCAATAATGGGGGCGGGAATCCAACAAGCATGTTTTCGCCTTCCTGACGAATTTCCACACTGTCATCTGCCACTAACCGATGCCCTTTTTTTACAAGCTCTAGTGCCGTCTCACTTTTACCAACACCACTTTTTCCAATAATAAGGACACCAATTCCATATACATCAACAAGTACCCCGTGAATAGCAGTTGTAGGGGCAAGCTTGCTCTCCAAAAAGTTCGTCAATCGGCTCGAAAATCTAGTAGTCGTCAGCTTCGTAACGAGCACCGGGACATGATTTTCATTCGATGCATCGATTAGCTCCTGAGGCACGTCCAAACCGCGCGAAATAATAATTGCCGGCGTTTCATCCGAGCAAAGCTGTTTCATCCGGCTTCTTTTTTCCTTTTCAGGCAACATTTCAAAAAACGAGAGCTCTGTTTTACCTAACAGCTGAACACGGTCAGCTGGATAATGTGTAAAGTAACCGGCCATTTCCAAACCTGGGCGGGATATATCACTCGTCGTTATGTATCGTCCAACCCCGGCTTCCCCACTGACTAGCTCCAAATTAAACTTTTCCATAACATCTTTCGCAATTACTTGAATCATAAATTTGGTACGCTCCTATCTTCTAGCATCTCCACTGTATTTTATCATGTCTATCCCATTTCCAATATATAACGCGCTTAGTTTTTTAAATTATCAATCACATCAGGTGGTTATTCGCTGAAAAGGTAAAAAAAGATGAAGCGAATAAAGCTCCATCTTTTTTATGTATAACTTACTTTAATGTTGATAAATACTCTGCAGCTGCTTCCGCTTTTTCACCTTTTACAATACCTGGAGGCATACGGTCTTTACCATTTAAAATAATATCCAAAATTTCTTCTTCCGAATATTTTGCACCTAATTGGTTCAACGCTGGCGCATTACCGCCTTGTAATTGACCGCCATGGCATGTTGCGCACGATTGCTGAACAACACTTTTTCCATCGATTTCAGCTGTTTCGCCGTTTGATGCCGAATCATCTCCACCGCATGCAGCAAGGAAAATTGCTGAACCGAAAACTAATGTAAGTAAACTCTTTTTCATTCTGAACCCCTCCAAAAATGAACTACTATTGCACTATCAATTATAACAAACTTATACCTTTTTGAAACCTTCGCCTAACACTTCATATGCATCCGAAACGATGACAAACGCTTGAGGATCAACAGTTTTCAATACTTGTTTCAACCTTGTGAACTCTGTTTGATAAACAACGACCATTAATACCGGGCGCTCCTCACCTGTATATCCGCCAAATGCCGGAAGCCTTGTAATCCCGCGGTTGATTTCTTTATAAATCGCATCGCGCACTTCCGTTTCTTTTTGTGTAATAATGTAAACCATTTTCGATTGGCTAAAACCTAGCTGCACAATATCAATCGTTTTTGTTGTGACATATAGACCAATTAACGCATACAGCCCTTTTTCAAGGTCAAACACAATTGCCGCACTAACCGCGATCAGGCCATCGATGAACAGTACACTTGTCCCTAATGTTAAGCCTGTATATTTCGTAATAATTTGAGCAAGCAAATCCGTACCGCCAGTTGAAGCATTCCCTTTAAAAACAAGTCCTATCCCTAAACCGACAACAATCCCCCCAAAGATGGCCCCTAATAACGGGTTCAGCGTCCAAGGATCCCAGCTTTCCGTTAATATAACGAAGAAGGGAAGAGCAATCGTACCAATGAAGGATTTGATTCCAAACTTTTTCCCTAGTACAAGCACGCCTGCTATAAATAAAGGAATATTGAATGCATACTGAACAATTCCGGCATTCCACCCGAACATTCCATGCAGGATTGTACTGATTCCGCTTACTCCGCCGGATGCGACCTGATTTGGAAATAAAAACACATTAAAGCCGAACGCAATAACCGCTGCGCCGACAATGACAAATACATATTCCATTACACTGTTTTTCACTGAACTTTGTGAGCTATATGTCATACAAATCCTCGCTTCTTTTGTAAATTCCATTGAATTATAACAAATCCTGCATTAAATGAGAACTTCATCTAACTAAAGGAAAAGCGCCCTATAAAAGGACGCATTCTCTTCAACTTTTTATTGAATTATTAATGCCTCATCAACCCATGCTTTCACTTCTTCATACATCGGTAAAAGCTCGTCGACAGGTATGTTTAATTGCTGTGCTAAAGGAATAACATTTTTCCAGTCCAATTTACTTAATGCGGTAGCAAACTGTAAATACGGCGTCATCTCCGTATGTTCACCGGAGATTGTTTCCAAAATCGTTTCCGATAGCGGCAATTGCGTAACGATTGCATTCATCGGCCGTTTTAATAAGGAATCGATCAATGAAAACAGACCTACTAAAAAATACTCAGAGAAATTCTTTTTGTAACTAAGACGGGCAATTTTTTCACATGCTTTTGCTCTGAACAAAGATGCATACATTAACTCCTGAAATACATCGTTATTACGATTCACGTCGGATTCCCGCATTGCCAGTAAATAAATCCATCTCCGCAACTCCGTTAACCCCAGTAATAAAATGGCCTGCTTAATCGAACGGACTTTCGTTTTCGGACGTCTTGACGAACCATTGATTAATTTGAGCAAACGGTATGATAATGAAATTTCACGTTCAATATTGTCCGCCAATACATCAATATTTGCCTCATCATCCCGCAATAGCGAAATGATCTGGAAGTATTGAAACAGATTTGCCGGTATGTCTGTAGCCGTCAGTATTTGCGGTTTTTCAAAGAAATAGCCTTGAAATAAAAAATAACCGGATTCTTTGGCCATTTCATACTGCTCCCGCGTTTCCACTTTTTCTGCCAATAATTTAATATGAGGAAATTTCGATTTAATCGTATTTTCTAATGCCGCTCTCTCATTTTCACCTGTATTTAAAAAATCGATTTTAATATAATCAATGTGCCGAAAGAGCTCATCATAGATCAAAACTTGTTCGTTAATTACAAAATCATCAAGCGCAATTTTATTTCCCGCATTTTTTAATTGTTTAATCCGTTCGATTAACGCCATTGTAATCGGAATATCTTCCAATATTTCAATGACAATTTGTCCATGCTCAATAAAATCCACCGATTCCTGCATAATCAGGTTTTCCGTAAAATTAATGAATGATGGCTTTCCATTGGCTACTTCTTTAATGCCGATTGAAAGAAATGAATTGATTAATAGCTCAACGGTTGCTGTATCTGCATCAATATTCGGAAACTGGTTGGTGTAATTATTTCGATACAACAACTCATACGCTACGATTTCTTCATGTCTGTTAAATATAGGTTGTCGCCCAACAAATACTTCCATTTTTTAATTTCCCCAATACTCGTTTATTTTCTCTCTATTTATTATGGAATTTGCTGTTATTTTGCAATTTTCCCATGTACTATAAAATTAGATTAACAAATTTCAAGGAGGCAGTAAATGTGAACACTGTAAAATACGAGCAAAAAGACTTTATTGCATATGTAACACTTGATCGCCCCGATATGTTAAACGCTTTTAACTATGAAATGCTGGAACAATTACGCAATGTTATCGAATCCATTCAAATCCACCCTGATATTCGACTTGTCATCATTACAGGTTCCGGTGATAAAGCCTTTTCGGTTGGCGCGGACTTAAAAGAACGAAAAACATTGCCGGATACACTTGTGAAACGTAACTTAAACCGGTTCGGTGAAGTATTCACGCTTATTGAGCAATTACCGCAACCGACGATTTGTGTATTAAACGGCTATGCCTTTGGTGGCGGACTTGAGCTTGCACTTGCATGCGATTTTCGTATCGCTGCCGAAACAATTTCGCTTGGCTTAACAGAAACGGGGTTAGGCATCATCCCGGGTGCTGGCGGAACACAGCGACTTCCGCGATTAATCGGTGAAGCGAAAGCATTGGAGCTTATTTTGACAGCAAAACGAATGACTGCGCATGAAGCACTTGACTATGGTGTCGTAACGAAAGTGGCACCGGTTGAAAGTTTACATGAAGTTACGGCCGACTTTGCCGCACTTATTTTACGCAATGCGCCGATTGCGATTCAGCAAGCTAAATTTGCTGTAAAACAAGGGATGAAAACTGATATTCAAACAGGTCTTCAAATTGAACGAAAAGCCTATGAACTGACAATCCCTACTGAAGACCGCATTGAAGCACTGAATGCCTTTGCCGAGAAAAGAACCCCACAGTTTAAAGGAAGATAAATATATACTAAATAAAACAGGGCCCCCTCTAGTAGGAAGCCCTGTTTTATTTTTTATAAGTATTTCTCAAACCAGCCTGTAATTTGCTCAAGTCGTTCTAATCGTAAGTTCGGGATACCTGTACGTGATAAGTTATGGTCACATTCAGGGAAACGGACAAAACCGACCTCTTTGCCCATTCTCTTAAGCGTAATATAAAGTTGCTCTGCCTGTTCAATCGGGCAGCGGAAATCATGTTCACTGTGCAATATAAGCAGCGGTGTTTCCACATTAGCCGCATATTTCAACGGTGAGTGGTGCCACAGTTTTTCCACATCATTCATATCTGCGAGCATTTGCCATTCCGAGAAATAATAACCGATATCCGATACACCGTAGAAGCTAATCCAGTTAGAAATCGAACGTTGGGTAACAGCTGCTTTAAAGCGGTTCGTATGACCAACAACCCAGTTCGTCATAAAGCCGCCATAGCTTCCACCAGTAATCCCTAAACGTGACTCATCGATCCACGCATAATTTTCCAGTGCATAATCAACACCAGCCATAATATCTTCATAGTCTCCATCACCATAATTGCCGCGCACACCATCGACAAACTCCTGGCTGTAGCCATGACTGCCTCGCGGGTTTACATAAAGCACGCCATACCCTTTCGCCGCCAATAGCTGCATCTCATGGAAAAACGTATTCGCATATAAAGTATGGGGTCCGCCGTGCACTTCAACAATTAACGGATATTTTTCTCCCTCTGTATACTGTGCAGGCTTCATGATCCAGCCATGTACAGTCAACCCGTCTTTTGATGTATACGAAATCGCTTCCGGTTCAGACAGAGTAGTCTCCTGTAGAAATTTTTCGTTAAATGCTGTTAACTGCTTGCGCTCACCCGTTGTAATATCAAAGTCAAACAGCTCCCCAGGGAATGTTCCATTGGATACCGTCAATAATGCACGGTTGCCGTTTTTAAAGATTGCATAGCCGTATATATGCTCATTTTCCGGTGACGCAGGATAAAGTGCACCCTCCAACGTTGCATAATATAAGCGGATATCCCCTTCAGTAGATACTTGGAAATACAAATCATTGTTTTCCGTCCATACAACAGATGGCGCAGATACACCTTGCTGAATATCTGCAACCGCATAGTCGCCAACCGGCAAGTCCAGCATTTCCGTAAGTTTTTGAGTTGTTTTCGTTTCTGTATCATAAATATAAACATGGCCGTGTGTAGCATTTCTGAATGTATGATCCGAACCGCCAAATGCAATGTAACGATCATCAAATGAAAACTCAGCTCCACCAAAGTAGCCATCTTCATCAATTAGTACCGTTTCTTCTTTCGTGTCTACATTAACAAGGTAAAGCGGTGTACGGAAAACATCATCCGTATTTTCTTCACGGTTCACACCGATTACTAATGTTTTCCCGTCATGTGAAATGCCTTGTAAGCTATGTGAATAATCGCCTTTTGTAAAAGTATTCACTTCTTTCGTAGCTAAATCAACAGAAGCGATTTGTGTATAGCGGCCCTGCTTCAATAACCCGACACTGTCTGCTTTGTATTTCATTTTATCCACGACATAGGCTTTCGGGAATTTTGTATCTTCCTTTTCTTCCTCTTTCGTAATATCCAGCCCTTTTTGAACTGTGCTTGTAATCCAAACTTTCTTACCACAAGGGCTCCATAAAAATGAATTGACTCCATTTGGAAGTGTCGTAATTTCCTGTGCTTCCCCGCCACGACGGTTTAATATGTATAATTGCTGTTTTTCATTACGCTTCACTAAAAATGCTACTTGTTTGCCGTCCGGCGACCATTGCGGATTCGTCACACGTTCATTGCCGTAAGTCCATTGCGTTGTTTCCCCTGACTCAAGATCGATATGGTACAAATGGGCATTGTAATTATTTTCTTCTTTATTGATCTGTGTACGAATAAATACCGCCTCTTGCTCATTTGGCGCAAGTACCGGATTTGTAATGGATTGAATTTCGAATAAGCTTTCTTTTGTAATATACTTTGTCATTAAAACACCTCTTCATTTATTTCGATTTCCGTAATAACAATGTACCATCTTTTATTTGAAATTTCAAAATATAAAATACAAATATATAGATTAAAAGTTTATCCCTTTCTCATAGAGATTCTTATTTAGTTCCGGTTTTCTTTTGGCGGGGGCCGCATAGCAGCAGTAGGCGCCGGTTCTACGCACAAAGTTAATCTTTCTTTATAAAAAATGATAGCCTTGAAACTTTATAAGAACAACCCCTCAACGACACCTTATTTCCCATCTAAAAAAAACCCGCCACAAAGTATGGCAGGTGTTGGAATGTTATGTTCTTGCTATTTCTTTTAGAGAACGGCGCAGAATTTTGCCTGTTGTGTTTTTTGGCAGCTCGTCCAAAATTTCAATGACAGTCGGCACTTTGTATTTCACAATACGGTCTGCACAAAATTCGCGAACCGCTTCCATAGTTAAAGTCGGATCCTTTAATACAACGTAAGCATGTACCGCCTCACCGAAATCCGGATCCGGGAAACCTACGACTGCGGCTTCCACAATCCCTTCATGTGAGAACAATACTTCTTCTACTTCACGAGGGTATACATTGTAACCGCCTACAATAATCATATCTTTTTTGCGGTCTACGATATAGAAGTAACCTTCCTCGTCTTTTCGAGCCAAGTCACCTGTATATAACCAGCCATCGCGAATTGCCACAGCTGTTTCTTCCGGCATGTTGTAGTAGCCTTTCATGACATTCGGCCCGCGCACGATTAGCTCGCCTACTTCACCTATGCCTACTTCATCGCCATTTTCATCGACCACTTTATTTTCAACATTGCTGATCGACTGTCCGATTGACCCTGGTTTACGCTCACGGTCTGTCGGGTTGAAACAAGTAACCGGTGAAGCTTCCGATAAGCCATATCCTTCAGAAATTCGTACATTGAACTTTTGCTCGAAGTTATGTAGCAATGATACAGGTAATGAAGCACCACCAGAAATCGCGATACGAATTGTCGAAAATGCAGCAACATCCGCTTTGTCATATTGATAAAGGAAATTGTACATCGTCGGAACGCCAGCAAATACCGTCGCTTTATAAGTTGAAATCAACTCAAAAATTTCTCCTGGACTAAAGCGTGGTGCTAATAAAATTGTTGCTCCGCGTGTTAACGGTGAATTAACTACTACCGTTAATGCAAAGACATGGAAAACCGGCAATGTTGCCACAATACGGTCTTCTGATGTCATTTTTAAGTAATCGCCAATATCTCTGGCATTTGAGAATAAATTGTTATGTGTCAGCATGGCACCTTTCGGATGACCTGTCGTACCGGAAGTATATAGAATAATGGCCGTATCATCCGGCGCTACTTCTACTGGATCCGTTGTACGTGCTGTTGTTGCTAATACTTGTGAAAACAGCTTCGTCTTTTCTTTCGCCCCATCTGAAAGCGCGGCATATTTTTCACCGATGTCCTCTGTCGTTTCGCAAATAATATATTGTTCTACTTGCGGGAATCTATGCACCCCTGCTTCCACAAGCGGTAATAATAAATCAAGTGCGATGACAACCTTCACATCACCATTTTGGATGATGTATGAAATTTCATCTGCTGTATAGATTGGATTAATCGGAATTGCCACAGCACCAATACGCATTGACGCGTATAAACTGATGATGAAATGAGGTGTATTACCTAATAAAAATGCGATATGGTCGCCCTTTTTTACACCTAAATCCTCCAAAGCAGCTGCAAACCGTGCAACCGATTGCTCCAATTCACCGTAAGATGTGCCTTTACCTAAAAAGTAGTACGCTGTTTTTTCTGGTTGTTCGAAAGCTTGTTGTCTTACCTTTTCAACTAAATTCAATACACCCATCCCCCTATGCGTAAAATGAAAAAATATTCACTCTATTAGCATTATAGAATAAGTATATTGATAAAACAATATGAAAATCTCGTTTATTCACAAATATTGTACTAAAATCATTTTTTCTCTATTTCAAACTCACCCGCGCACATGTGAAATATAGCGCCAGCGAATTAGGAAAAAGTACACAATCTGGATAAGGGCAAACATTGTAAACGAAAATACAACTTCTTTTACGATCGATAAATTCATGACATCGTTCAATACGGTTTGCACAACATAGAACGCAAATGCACTATGTACAAAGGCTAACCCCCATGGCAGGAAAAATTGAATCATTAAATTCCTCGTAATGAGGCGCTTCAGTTCTTTACCGCTTAACCCTACTTTAATGAGCATGTCAAACTGCTTTTTCTCTCGGTCCAAGTTCGCATAAATTTTGAAATAAACGAAACTTCCCGACGCAAGTAGAAACACAGCTACTACTAATATACCGATAAGTGTTAATAAAGAATACGTAGCTAATATATAAGAATAATTTAAACCGGCATTTTCAAAGTAAAACGGCAACGTATATTCACTGTTTATCAGATAATCGCGGGCGACCATCTGCTGAATATCGATTCCGACATTTTCCGTTTCTGTCCAGTTAGGGATATCAAACGTAAATAGATGATAGCCAGGCTCGACATATGGTGCCATCTCAAACTCATTTGTCAGCTTTTCAAAGTCTTCATCACTAATAATGATGGAGTTACTGCTAATAATAGCTGTCGGGAAAAACATTTTCGGGTACACACTGTTAATCGTCAGGTCCACATTATTTTCCTTCAGCACTGTCTTTACTTCCGTTTTCTCCAGCTTTTCAATCGAATCTTCCGAATAAGGGATGAACATTGCTTCCCCACTTTTTAAATTCACTAGAGGATATTTATATGAAAACAGCAGGTGGTTAACATCCGTTTCCCGGAAAACTTCCACCGGATTTGATGTATACGATGATGTCTGGCGCATGACCGTAAAGCGCGTCATATGATAACTGATGCCATTAAACTCAAGCTCATCGATAATGGATAAAATATGTTCAATTTCATATGGATTATCCATTTCCCCTTTATACATGAGGCCGATCGGATTGATTTTGTCATACTGTGATGTGTAAGAAGACATCGCCGATAAAACACCGACTGTTAAAAAAGCAAGTGTTGAGACGAGTGTCACAATGAAAAACATGCGTGAGTTGAAGCGTAAAATCTGCACCTGTTCGGCGATCGCCAGCATACGGGCCCGTTTCCAGTAAAACTGCTTCCGTCCCTTCAACCGGTCAATAATATAAAGTGTCGTATCTGTGAAGAAATAATACGTCCCCAATGTCACGAAAACAGGGATCAGTAATGTATACGAAAAAATAGATGACTTCGTTGTAATGAGTGCAAGACCGTATCCGCATAAAATGAGGATAATTCCTAAAATGGCATTACGCTTTGAATAGGTCGCGGCAGCATCCACAAACTTTGGTCCTCTTATAAAGTTCCGTATTTTAATGTCCGGCGTAAACAGGATGCTCAACGTCGAGATGACAACAAATGCGCTCAAATAGACGAATAATGTCAGCACAAACGGCTCCCATGACAAATAGAGCGGCAACGCATTTAAATTTAAAATTTCACGGACAATCATAAAGAAAAACTTCGAAAACGCGAACCCGAAAACAATACCGGAAATGCAGGAAAAAATCCCGATCGTCATTGTTTCGATAATAACCAGTTTTCCTAACTGATTCCGGTCCATCCCAAGATGAAGCAAAATCGCAAACTCTTTAGATCGCGCTTCCAAAAAAGCGCGCATCGAGTAAAAAATAAAAAACCATGAAAACAGTACGAGAACAATTTCAGCAAAAACCATTCCGGCGATCGACACTTCCCCTAAAAAGCCACGTTCGATTTCAGGGTGGAACATGAGCATCGAATAAATAAAGAACACAAAAACACTGAAAAAGCTGGCCATAAAAAAGGCGGCATAGTTACGAAAATTCCGGAAAACGTTACGGTAAGCGAATTGAAGAAAAGTCACCTACATGTCCCCCTAATAAACTTAATACATTTAAAATGCGCTGGAAAAATGTTTGTCGACGATCGTCTGTATAAATTTCATTGAAAAACTCGCCGTCTTTAATAAAAATTACACGATCGCAATAACTCGCTGCGATCGGATCATGTGTCACCATTAAAATCGTCGTATCGTTTTCTTTATTCATTCTTGCTAAAAGCTCCAGCACTTCTCGCGATGCATTTGAATCCAGATTCCCTGTCGGCTCATCGGCTAAAACGAGCATCGGTTGATGGATCAGTGCACGTGCAATTGCTGTTCTCTGGGCTTGTCCTCCTGATATTTCATTCGGACGCTTCATTAAAATTGACGTTAAATCGAGCAGCTCACTTAAATAGTGCAGCCGTTCCTCCATGACAGATATCGGCTGTTCATCAATTGTCAGCGGTAAAATGATATTTTCCTCCACCGTCAATGTCGGCAGCAGATTAAAATCCTGAAAGACGAAACCTAGCTGGCGGCGTCTGAAATAGGCCAGTTCCTCACTGTTCAGCTTTTGCGGTTTCATGCCATTAAAGACAATCTCGCCGGATGTCAGCGTATCGATCATGGATACCATATTTAACAACGTCGTTTTCCCGCTTCCGGATGGACCCATAATTGCGACAAACTCACCCTTTTCCACTTCAAAGCTAAGCTGGTTGAGTGCTCGCTTCGTCACTTTTCCTTCATATACTTTCGTAGCATCTTGTATTTGTAAAATAGACATAGTAACTCCTTTTAACCAAGTCTGTTTCTTTCAATCAATAATAATTCCTCATGACTGAAAAATCACTTCAATTTGTGTACCTTTACCAACTTCCGATGTAATCAAAAGCTGGTGTCCGAGCTTATCACAAATCTCCTTTGCGATATAGAGTCCCATGCCGGTAGATTCTCCAGTTTTCCGGCCGTTTTCACCGGTAAAGAACGGCTTCATTACACGGGGTAAATCGGATTTGGGAATGCCGACCCCTTCATCACGTATGAGCAAATGGACATGCTGTTCTTTTTGCACCGCCGTAATATACAGTTTTTTATTCGGCTCAAATGTATATTTCACCGAGTTTGTAATGAACTGTCCTATTAAGAAGTTCAGCCATTTTATATCGCTCATGACGATTAAATCATCGTCGATGTTCACTTCCGGAAACACCCGGTTGGCGATAAAAAGACGTTTATGGTCATTGACATTCGCCATGATTGCCGATTTAAGCTGCACTTTTCCGATTTGCATATCATCCGAAAAGTTTTCCAAGCGTGCATTCACTAAAACCATTTCAAGTCCGCGTTTCAACCGTTCGACTTCTTCCTGCACACTTTTTTTATCCAACTCTTCTTCCTGCTGCAGCAAAAGCTCCAAAACGGAGACTGGGGTTTTCATCTGGTGTACCCACTGGTTCATAAATTTATATTGTCTGGACTGGGTCGCATAGAGCGCCTGTACTTCATGCTGATACAATTTGTACAGTTCATGCAAATAACGTTCTGTCTCCATATATTCCGTTGTTTTCGCATTCTTTTGAAGCGCATCCTCCATCGTTTGCGGCAGCGTGGAAATCTTCGCTAAATAACGACGTCTCAACATATAGCGCAAAACTAAAAATGAGACGATTAAAAGAAGGCTGATCGCAATCGCATAAATGGCAGTAGTGACACTGCGAAAGCCATCCAGCCAAAATAATGAAAGTAAAAATAATGTGAGGACGATTTGAAAAATCAGGTAGGATAGATGCTCCTTCACAAATAATTTGATCGTCATTACATTTCCTCCGTGCTTAATAAAAAGCGGTACCCTGCTCCGCGAACTGTTTCAATAACAGAAGAAATGCCATAATCGGCCAGCTTTTTTCGGACTCGCGTCATATTCACATTTAATGTGTTTTCATCAACAAATGCCTGATCATCCCACAATTCCTCCAACAGCTGTTCGCGTGACACGACTTTAGGCGCTTGTCCCATTAATAATCCTAAAATGACACATTCCTTCTTCTGAAGCGGAACGACGAGCTCCTTCAATTGAAGTTCCATCCGTTCCAAATACAACGTAAGCTGTCCTTGTACAATTTTCCGCTCTTCCTGTCTTGCAGAATATTCTCCATATGTACGACGTAAATGGCTACGAATTTTAGCGAGTACGATTTCATAGTTAAACGGCTTCGTAATAAAGTCATCTCCGCCATTTTCCAATGCAAATATTTGATCCATTTCCCCCGAGCGAGCCGAGATAAATAAAATCGGACATTTCGTAAATTGTCTTAGCTCCCGGCACCAATAGTACCCATCATAGGAAGGCAAATTAATATCGAGTAAAATGATATGTGGAGAAAATGCTAAGCATTGTTCCATCAATGAATCAAAGTCTTTAATCGTTTCTACTTCATACTGGTATTTTCTTAATGTGTCTGCCAATAGTGCAGCTATTTTAGGATCATCCTCAACGATGAAAATTCGATGTTTTTCCATCTGAATGACCTCCTTTTCAATAGGTTTTCAACTAAAATATCCCTACATAAGTTAATTGTTCATATTGTTCCATTGTATCAAAAAAAGAGGTCTCCCGAAAACAGGAGCCTCCTTTTCTACACTCTCTATTACATATTTGATGACTGACAAAAGCTGCTAGTAAATTAAATGAAGGAAATCCTCTTTCGTAATCCCGCCAAAGTATACTGGGATTTCAATATCTTTCAGCTTTTCTGCAATTGCGGCACGGTCATATTTCGTTCCGACCAAAAGTTCTCCAACCTCATCCACATCACCAACACCAAAGAAATCTCCGAAGATTTTTGCCTCTTCAATGACCCCTTTATTCACTTCCAGACGAATATCCAAGCTGCCTGAAGGGAAACGCTTCGTTTTTTGAATGTTAAAGCGCGGTGATTTTCCGTAATTCCACTCCCATAACTGGTAACGGTTTTTTGAAATTTCATGGATGTTGTCCCAATCTTCTTCCGTTAGCTCGTAATATTGGATATTTTCCTCGCCACCGAAAATAGATTTTAAAATTTCCATACGGAACTCTTCTACCGTAATTTTTTCTGGCAGGAAATCAATGATGTTTGCTACTCGCGAGCGTACTGATTTGATTCCTTTTGATTCAATCTTGTCCTGTTTTACTTTAAGTGAGTTCACGACAGCATCAATATCAAGATTAAACATAAGTGTCCCATGGCTGAACATGCGGCCGCGCGTTGAATATTGGGCATTGCCTGAAACCTTTTTCCCTTCAGCTAAAATATCGTTACGGCCTGAAAGCTCTGAGTTAACCCCTAATTTTGCAAGTGCATCAACGACAGGCTGTGTGAATTTTTTATAGTTGCTGAAGCTGTTGCCGTCATCCTTTGTCAGGAAGCTGAAGTTCAGATTGTTTAAATCATGATAAACCGCCCCGCCGCCGGATAGACGACGTACTACAAGTATTCCGTTTTCTTCAACGTAATCTGTATTGATTTCTTCGATTGTGTTTTGATTTTTTCCAATGATAATCGAAGGCTGATTAATATAAAACAGTAAATAATCATCCTTTTCGATATCCATGTTTTTCAGTACATACTCTTCTATAGCCAGGTTAATACGAGGATCTGTAATTCCTTTATTATCGATAAAATACAAGAGACTCACTCCTTCAAAAATCGTCCATTTATATTTTAACTTAAATTAGGCATTTTGTGTTGACGAATTAAATCTGTTATAATACAATACAATATATAAACAGAAGTAATATAACAGAAACTTAAAGGAGGCATACACAATGTTAGAAAACGTAGTGGAATTTTTCAAGAATTTACCTGATAAAATTTGCGTTCAATGCGGTGATAAAATCGAAGAACAAAGCGAGTGCTACAGCAACAATTGTGATAAATGTAACTCTCTTTAATTGTTTACACACTGTTTAATTCGCATTACTGACACCTTCATCTTAGAACTAGGATGAGCCTATAATAGCTTACCTGGACCACGAGTTTGCTCAATGCTCGTGGTTTTTTCTGTATAAAAAAGCATGGATTCAAGGGAAAAACCCGAATCCATGCTTTTTCTTTTATAGTTCTGTATGTTGTTTTGAATAACGTTTTTTATAAAGCAATGCAAAGTAACCGAAAGTGATTGCTAAGCATGAAATCATAACTGCACCTAAAATCGACCAGTTGAACATTAGGAATGATGTATCACCAGTTGAAATGGCTGCTTTGAAGCCTTGTACAGAGAATGTCATCGGTAAAATTTTATTGAAGAAATGCAATTGCTCTGGTACTAGTTCAATCGGGAATGTCCCTGCACTTGTTGTTAATTGAAGAATTAACACGACGATGGCAATAAAACGTCCTGGATCGCCAAATACAGACACAAGCAATTGAACCATAGCTAAAAATGTAAAGCTTGTTATAATTGTTGTCAGAATGAACTGCGGCATATTATTTACCTCAAGTCCAAGCCCCCAAACGACAATTGCAATCGTTATAAATGATTGCACCAATCCAACACCGATTAATACAGTTACTTTACTTACAAACCAGCTTGCACTGTTTTTCGGGATAACGGCTGGTTCAACAAATGGGAATACAATCGAGATTAATAATGCCCCAACGAATAATCCTAAGGAAATAAAGTATGGTGCAAAACCTGTACCATAATTCGGTACATGGTTTACGGAATCTTTTTCAACTTCCACTGGAGAACCGACCATATCGTACGTATCTTCAGTCGGATTTACAGCCGCTTTTTCGCCCGCTTCCGTCAATTTTTCAGATAAAGTTGTCGTACCATCCTTCAATTCTTTCGTGCCATCCGCTAAAGTAGTAGAACCTTGTGCCAACTCACCTGACTTTTCTGCCAACAAGCTAGTACCGTCATATAGTTTATTCGAACCATCCACTAATGTGTTCAAACCTTGTGCCAACGTGTTGGCTCCTGTTGCTGCACTTGATGCGCCTGCTGTTAGTTCATTTAGTTTTCCGGCAATTGTCGTATTGCCTTGTGCTAATGAATTGGCACCCTCTATTAGCTGTGCTGAGTTTTGCTGTAATTGTGCAACACCTGCTGTTACTTGTTGCTGCCCTGCATTTAATTTACTAGCACCTTCACTGATTGCCGCGATTTTATCGTCCAATCCGTTTGTTCCTGCGTGCAGCTGGCTTAAACCGCCACTTACTTGTTTACTGCCTTCTTGCAGCTGCCCTAGTGCATTTTTTAATGCTGCTTGATTTTCTTCAGGCAGCATAGGTAAAATCGCTTCCAGTTGAGCCGCCAATTGATCCATACCGCCGGCTACATTAGCTGAACCATCTGCCAGCGCTTTTACTTTGTCATCAATATTCGCTGTACCCTGTGTTAATAATTTCAGGTTTTCAGCTAAGCTCGCCTGACCGGATGTGATATCCTTTTGTCCGTTTGCTACTTGTGCAACACCATCAGTATAGCTTTCAATACCTTGCTGCAATGTATTTGCGCCATCTGCTGCAGATTTTGCTCCTGTTTCAAGTTGGCTGCTGCCATCCGCAATTTTTGCTACACCTGCCGCCAGATCACCAGCACCTTTTGCAGCATTTTTAGCACCGGTAACTAAAGTGTCAGTACCATCGGATAATTGGACAGAGCTTGATGCCAATTGTTCTAAATAACCTTTTAGCTCCTCAGCGCCATCCGCCAGCTTAGCGGCACCTTTATCCAGCTCCCCTGCTCCATCTGCCGCTTCGGTAAAACCGTCACCAAGCTGTGTAATGGAATCAAATAATTTTTCGGCATATGTTGCTGAAACCTGTGTATTTACTTCCGCTTTAATGCGATCCATTGCAGTTTCACCAATTTGTGCGCCTAAAAAGTTGAAGCCTTCATTTGGAATATAATCAATAACCAATTTTTGTGGTTCGTCATCTAATAATGTAGTTGCATGCTCAGAGAAGTTTTCCGGAATTTTAATTAAGATATAATACTTTTGATCCAATAATTTTTGATCCGCTTCTTTTGCATCGACTTCTTCAAACTGGAATTGCTCGCTATCTATCAGTTTATCGACCAATGTTTGACCGAGCTCCATTGTTTCCTCATCCATCATTGCCCCTTTGTCTTCATTGACAACGGCAACCGGCAGGCTCTTTAAATTGGCATATGGATCCCAAAATGCCCATAAGAACATCCCGCTGTACATAACAGGGACAAAAAGAACGGCAATAACTGAAATAAGCATTTTCTTTGTTTTAAAAATTTTCAGCCATTCTGCTTTTATCACGATAATTTCCTCCTTCTAAAACCATATGACCAATATCGTCATTCGGTCATTTCATGGTAAAAAGAAACCACTTCACCAGGAAGTGACTACTAATTTTTCTTTGCCAAACCACGGAAAATGGTTTCGCTGAATAATGTCAAAATTTCTTGTTCATTGAGTGGTTCATTATGTGTCAACTGCCAGTCCACAATAAAAGCCAAATACGATTTAAACAATAAAAAGGCTACATGCTCAGGATTACAGTCAATGACCTCATCTTTTGCAATGCCGTTACGAATGCGCATCGAGACGTATGAAATGATTTCCGACTCGATTTTCAACAGCATTTGCTGTACTTCAGGAGTGCCCAGTGCTCTCTCCTCATCTATTAGTTTGGCAAACAGTAAATGACGCTCACGGAACTGCAGCATTTTCATCAATGCTGTATGGGCATTTTGCATAAAGCTCGCATTTATATCGATTAGCTGATCTGTTTCGCGCTTCATTTCACCGATTAAATGGAAGACAACTTCCTGAAACAGCTCTTCTTTATTTTTAAAAAAAGTATAAATAGTCCCTTTTCCTACATTTGCAATTTTTGCAACTTGTTCAATCGTTGTTGCTTTATAGCCAAATAACGTAAAAGATTTTGTAGCAGCTATTAAAATTTCATGTCGACGATCCATAAATCCACCTCCTCAAAAAAAGTGACCAAAAGACCACTTCGGTCATCCAGTCACCATTATACACCGTTCTTCTCATATTGCAATACTTAATGATTATGATCTTCTTCTTTTTCTTCTTTATTTTCTTCGTCATGTTCCATCGAATCAGAACTTGTATCTTCCAGCACTTTGCTCATATCAGGGTTGCCGACGATCAGCTCCTGCTTTGGCATCACGTGCATTCCGCGCGCCGTCGTATGGGCAAACATATAATATACGCCATCATGGTCAAACTTATAGTCAGCGACATAGATTCCGTCTTCTGTCAGCTCTCCGTCCAGCATCTCCCCTTCATCACGAAGACCTGATTCCCATACTTCAAACTTCACTTCTTTCGCATCATTTACCGCTTCTTCATCTTGAGTCACAAGTGCTGCAAGCTGAATCGTTTCCCCTACATTCAAATGATCAGCCGTTTGAATATGTACATCTACAATTGCCGGTACCTCGGCTGTATCAAGTGTCTCCACTTCAGGATCATCGCCACACCCTACTAATAAAAAAGGTACTGCAACTAAACTGTAAAACCATTTTTTCATCGTTAAATCTCCCATCCTTGTTATGTAATTTATTGCAATCTTTGCCCCACCTTTATTAGCGTACTAAAAATTCCGCACAGATGCATACTATAATTAAGGTAAATTTGTGAACCATTAGGAAATTATTCAAACAAAAATACTGCATTAAAAGCGGTTTACTTTTAATACAGCATTCTTTCATCTATTCTATTGAATTGTTACATTGCTAATTTTGACTCGGCCAACTGGTTGAGTAATTGCTCGGCAGTATTTCTCCCTTGCAATACGCAGTCTGGAATACTAATTCCCTCATAGGAGCTTCCTGTTAAAAAGACATTCGGATACTCTTGATAAAACTGTTTTTTCATAGTTGACATGCGAGACTCATGACCAATTGTATATTGAGGCATTGCTTCTTTCCAGCGGGCAACTGTTGTCAACAATGGCTGGGCATCCAAACCTACCGCCCGTTCCAAATCCTGCAATACAATTTTTTCAATTTCACTGTCGGGCAGCTCTACAATCGATTCATCCCCTACACGGCCAATGTAAACTCTAAGCAGTTCATGGCCCTCCGGAGAAACATTACCCCATTTTCTGTGACTCCACGTACAGCTTGTAATTGCAAAATGACTATTGCGTGAAACGAAGAAGTTAAGTGCATCTTCATATTTTTGCATCGAACCTTTTTCAAATGCCATTGTAACCGTAGCAATCGTAGCATAATTCATATCCGGAACTTGCTGCATTGTTATTGAATCCGGGAAGATTCTTTTCGCTACATTAAACGGTGTCGTAACAACAATTTTATCTGCTTGAATGGACGTCCCATCATTCAATTCAATAAGATGAGTGTCATCATTATTTTTTTCAATGGAGTTCACTTTCAATCCTTTTAAAATCGTAACATCGGTTAAAGCATTTTCCAATGTTTCAATTAAAGATTCCAGCCCGTTTTCAAATGATTCGTAATGTAGTTCACCTGGAGTATCTACGAGCGCGTAGATGCCTTTACCGGTTTTCTTCATACCGAGAAGCAAACTGCGGTATTCTTTTTCCAACTGATAAAACTGCGGGAACATCGATTGCATACTAAGATGGTCGACATCACCTGCAAAAGTACCTGCCAACACCGGCTCGACTAAATTTTCTACGACTTCTTTACCAAAGCGTCGATTGAAAAATTCACTGATCGGTTCGTCTGCCGCATGCGGTAATTTCGGTAATAACAAATCGCCTGCTGCGCGGAATTTCCCCATTATAGATAGAACATTCGATGTCATGAACGGGAAGATTTTAGGTGACCCTCCGAGCAGAATGTTGCTCGGAATTTGGTGTAACTTGCTACCAACTGCGATGAATGTTCGACCATAATTATTTTGAATCATCTCATGTTCGATATTTAAATCACGTGCCAGCACTCGGACACTGCTACCTGTATCAAAAAACGATTCAGGCCCACGTTCGATAATATATCCATTTTGACGCACTGTATGGATTTTACCACCTAAACGTAGTGACGCTTCAATCAGCACGATATCTATCGGTAAATTATGCGCCTTCGTTTTTTGCTGTAAATAGTATGCCGTCGTCAAACCAGTGATGCCACCGCCAACGATAACAACCTTATTCCTTTTTAAAGTCACCCTCATCATCACTCTCTACTATTTCGCTAATTTTTTATTGATAGCATCTACCATTGCATCAATGAATAAAGGATGTGTATTTGGCATTGTCGGGCGATAGTAGCTTGCACCGATTTCGTCACAAACAACTTTACACTCAATGTCATTATCATATAGCACTTCTAAATGCTCTGTAACAAATCCTACTGGTGTATAGATGAATGCTTTATAACCTTTTTGCTCAAATAATTCCTTCGTTAAGTCCTGTACATCCGGTCCCAGCCATGGCTCTGGTGTTTGTCCAGCTGATTGCCAGCCTACTTCAACATTCACAATATCAGAAGCCTCTTCAATTAAACGTGCTGTTTCGATTAACTGCTCTTCATAAGGATCGCCCGCAAGTTTAATTTTTTCCGGCAATGAGTGGTTAGACACGATTAAGCAAGCATTTGCGCGCTCTTCTTCTGTCATTTTTGCCAACTCGCCATTCACGGCATTTTTCCAGAATTCAATGAACTTAGGCTCGTCATACCATGCTTCAACAGAAGTGATATTTAACGTGCCGCCCAATTTTTCCGCCGCTTCTTTCGCTCGTCCATTGTACGATTTAATAGAGAAAGTCGAGAAGTGTGGTGCTAAAACGATTGATACCGCCTCAGTGATTCCTTCTTTCACCATTGCTTCTACTGCATCTTCTACAAATGGTTCAATATGCTTTAAGCCGATAAATACTTTATATTCCACTTCGTCCTGTACTTCGTTCAAACGTGCACACAATGCATGGGCCTGTGCTTCCGTCATTTTCGCAAGCGGAGAAATACCGCCGATTGCACGGTAACGTTCTGTTAAGTCGTCCAAATGTTCCTGGCTCGGTTTGCGGCCATGACGAATATGTGTGTAATAACGTTCAATATCTTCTTCTTTATATGGCGTACCATAAGCCATTACTAATAACCCGCGTACTTCTTTCATGTAAGTTCACCTCTGCATGTTTTTAAACACGTTTCTTTTTTATTAGTTTTAAAGGTTTTACATCCCATTTATTTTGGGGTGCTCTCCAGTCAACCTTCATCTATACAGTTTTCTCACCTTCACCGGTGAATAATCAAATTTATATTTGTTGTTGTATTATGAACGTTTTGCGATTTGTTCGCGGCTGTATTCGTGTACAAATGTTGTTAGTCGTTTTAATACAGCTGGATCTACTTCCGGGAAGACGCCGTGACCTAAGTTGAAAATATGTCCGCCTGTATGCACTAATCCTTGATCCACAATATCTTTTGCTCGTGCTTCGATTACGTTCCAGTCTGCCAGTAATAATGTAGGATCCAAGTTCCCTTGTACCGCTTTTGTTACGCCGCGTGCTTCTGCTTCACGGATTGGTAAACGCCAGTCCAAACCTACTACATCGACTGGCAGGTCATGCCATTCGTTTACTAAATGCGATGCACCTACACCAAACTGGATTAACGGCACATTTAATGCGCGCAATTCAGCAAAAATACGTGTCATTGTCGGCTTGATAAAAATACGGTAATCTTCCACATTTAATGCACCAACCCAAGAATCGAAAATTTGGATTGCCTTTGCACCAGCTTCTACTTGCGCTGTAATATCCACAATAATCATGTCAGCCAGTTTTTCCATTAAAGCAAACCATGCTTTAGGCTGTGAAACCATGAATGATTTTGTTTTAGCGTAGTTTTTGCTTGGTCCGCCTTCAATCATATAGCTCGCAAGCGTGAACGGAGCACCGCCAAAACCGATTAACGGAACATTTAACTGTTCTGTTGTTAACATTTTAATTGTTTCTAGCACATAAGGTGTATGTTCTTGTGCGTTGAAATCACGTAAGTTTTCTACATCAGCAGCTGAACGGATAGGATTTGAAATTACCGGACCGATTCCTGCTTTTATTTTTACATCAATTCCTATTCCTGGTAAAGGGGTAACGATATCTTTATAAAGAATCGCTGCATCTACATTGTATTGTTCAACAGGTAAACGCGTCACATATGCACATAACTCCGGCTGCATTGTAATCTCTTCTAATGAATATTTTTCTTTTATTTCACGATACTCTGGCTGTGAACGGCCTGCCTGGCGCATAAACCAAACTGGCGTATGTTCTACTTGCTCACCGCGAGCAGCACGTAACAATGTGTCATTAAATTTCATCATTTTTGATTTCTACCCCTTAAAGTAAATTCTTTTTTATTCTATACCTCAAAAACGTCATTGATATCCATCATCGACTATAAACTTTTCATAAATAATTGTATAGATTTCTTCAATAAATGTCATAAATTTGTCTCTTCTGCTATAGAACTTTTTGACAAATGGCTTGAATATCTTTATAAATGGAAATAATAGTGTAAGGAGGTCGGTATATATGAATTTTTATGTAACTTCAGGAACACCTGACTATATGGAAAAATTAATCACAAAAAATCCACAGCACCCATTAATTTTATTGCAAGGAAATGGAAATTCGGTGGTGTTGCACGAAACAGATAAAAAATCTATTTTCGCAGTACCTCGCAAATTCGAAGTCATTGCACAAGATGGGCAGTTTACACAAAAGGGCTATTTTACTTTTTTCAATATGCCCATTATGTCAGATGAACGCCCGGTTTTCGAGAAAAAAGCTCTCGACGTCATCCCTGCATTGAATTCCAATGACGCTGTAATTGCCTACCGGTTATTGCGTCCGGTTAAAGCAGAAACCTATATATTTATTATTCAATGGGGCGGACCTGCTTCCTATGAAGTTTGGAAAGCCAGCGATGAGTATAAAACTTCATTTGCCCCTGTTTTTGAAGGTACGACACAAGTGTTACAGTCGATGTTCAACTCATCTTCTTATATTACGACATATAGTGGAGCTTCAAAAGAATAATGCTTTTATGAAAAATGCTACGATTGTATTTCGTAGCATTTTTATATAAAATAATACATATTTACAAAATCTTTCGTTTTCCGAACTATTCTGCTTCTAACTAATTAAAAGGCGGTTATGATGTGAAAATTCAAATTCAGTTGTTTAAAGCTTTCTTCGTGTCTGGAATTCTTGGCTTCGGTGGAGGTCCGACAATTATTCCATTACTACACAAAGAAGTGGTGGAAAAATATAAACTTATGACGGATGATGATTTTTCTGATGTTTTATCGATCGGAAACACATTGCCTGGACCGATTGCGACAAAGATGGCAGGTTATATTGGTTACCGTATTGGCGGATTGCTCGGGTTAATCAATGCCCTGTTTGCCTCGGTAATGCCTACTGTACTATTAATTATTATTCTATTAAATTCATTGAACCAATTTAGCAACTCTGACTTTATCAATAATATGTCTAAAGGGGTAATACCCATTGTGACAGTTATGATGGGGCTTTATGCATTCGACTTTTTAAAAAAATCGCATAAAGCTTTAGGTCTAAAAATCAGCGCTATTATTTTCTTATTCAGCTTTATAACAATAGTCGTATTTGATCTCCACCCTGGGATCATCATTGGTTCACTCTTAATATTAGCGCTTGCATTGCCCGCTAAAGGAGGAAAAGAACAATGATATTATGGGAACTATTTATTGCATTTTTAATACCGAACCTTTTAGCATACGGTGGCGGACCTGCGTCAATCCCGTTAATTGAACATGAAGTGGTAGACAGGTATGAGTGGATGACGCAAAGTGAATTCAGTGAGTTTCTTGCTCTGGCAAATTCACTGCCCGGTCCTATTGCAACGAAGATGGCAGGCTATATCGGATTTGAAGTCGGCGGATTTTTAGGTAGTTTTATAGCATTATTCGCGACAGTTGCCCCTACCCTGATTTTGATGATCACACTATTGAATCTTCTACAAAAATATAGAGATTCCCCTAAAGTAATGCGGTTATCAAGCTTTGTATTACCTGCAATTGCCGTATTATTAATTACATTAACCTTCGATTTCGCAAAGTCTTCCTATGAATCAAATAAACTGATTCCAACGATTTTAATGATTATCGGCAGCTATATTGCTTTGGAAAAATTTAAAGTTCCTTCTATTATAGTAATTGCCGTCGGGTTATTAATTGGAGGATTCTTGTTATAAACATAATAGGCACCCATTTTCGCTCAAGAAAATGGGTGCCTTATTTATTGTTACGTTTTTTTATTTTGACATTCTCATCGTCAGTTCACTGACTGCGATAATGACAACCGGAACGATGTAAAACTGCGGTTGCATCATTGCACAAAGTGTCACAATAATAGCCTGTACAATGCTTAGTTGACGAAGCAGTTTTGCGACAGCCTGTTTTCTCGTATCGCGAGGAATCGGGTAAAGCATGTCCATTCGGAAATCCCCTGCTGACATGAGGGCATACTTAAGCTGAAGTGTTGTCGCAAATGCCAAAGCACCTGCAACGATCCAAGTTACAAATGGAATCGTAATAAACATTGCAATAACAGCTGAAATCGCTGTTAACCGTACCCATAAATAAAAATGGTCATCTGTACGGATAAACGTACGGTAAATTAAATATGCCTGTGTATTTTCCTTTTTATAGCTGATCGCTTTATACGCAATATCGAGCCATGCACGACGTTTTACAGAGCCCTTTAAATGCGGGACATCTGTGAAGTAGTTGGCAAAACGGTAAAAACGCATCATGCGGTTTTGCTCAAGCTTAATAAAATGTTCGTAAGGCACTGGATTATCCTGCACTTTTTTCTTCAATGTAAATGTATAGTAAGCCATCATAATAAGAAATACGATGCCTATCAAACCGTCTGCCAACGTCATTTGGATTCCGATAATCGACACGATTGCCCGTACAAAACGGTCGAGTATTATGGCATTACCCCGATTCGCATAACGGTAGTTGAACTCGGCACGAACATTAATGAATTTCAAAACTGCGATAAATGCAGCAGTCAGCCAAATTTCCGCTGCGCTAAGTGTCGTAACCTCTTTCAATAACGGGATCGCTATTATATACAGAACAACCGGCACTAAAAGCTGTGACCAGAATGTCCAGTTCATCGCCTTTTTGAAATAGTTCGGCATTTGGCTTTCCAGCGGCAATAAGTACACTTGATCCGGTTCTTTCAATAATGTGACAGGTCTACTAAATGCAACTAAGCCCCCTACTATAACGGCAATGAGCCATTCTGCCGGGAAATCCGGCTGCACGACTTTCAGCCATTCGCTGTACTGATATCCCCCTGCCCCTGCGATAAAGACAAGGACAATCGCAATATGCCCTGTAAAGACGAAGCGCATATACTTCATCACTTCGCCGATGTAATGCTCGAAGCGCTTAGCCCATACACTATGCATGCTGTTCATTGTCCTGCTCCTTTGTCATTGCAATATATAAGTCATCGAGAGTCGCAGTCGGCATATTGAAAGCTTTGCGCAAATCATTCATTGTCCCTTGTGCACGTACGCGTCCTTCATGAAGCAGAATGATGCGGTCACAATGTTTTTCTGCAGTCGATAAAATATGTGTCGACATTAGAATCGATGCACCTGCACGTTTTTTATCATCCATTTGGTCAAGTAATGACTGAATGCCGAGCGGATCTAAACCGACAAACGGCTCATCGATAATATATAAACTTGGATCGACTAAAAATGCGCACATAATCATTACCTTCTGGCGCATCCCCTTTGAAAAGTGCGATGGGAACCAATTTAATCGCTTTTCCATACGGAATTCCTTCAATAAAACTTCCGAGCGTTGTTCCAAAGTTATTTCATCTAAACCATAGGCCATTGCCGTTAATTGTAAATGTTCTTTTAATGTTAATTCTTCATATAGTACAGGTGTTTCCGGAATATAGGAGAAGCTTGATCGGTACTTGTCCAAATTCTCCTTCAACGTCACACCGTTTAAACGAATTTCTCCAGAGCGTGGTAAGAGCGTGCCAATAATATGCTTGATCGTCGTACTTTTCCCAGCACCGTTAAGGCCGATTAATCCAACGAGCTCTCCTTTGTTAATTTCAAATGATAAATCTTGAATCACAGGCTTTCTCGTATAACCACCTGTTACATTTTGCAGTTGTAAAATTGTCACAGTCGTCACTCCTCTTTTCTAAATTTTAGTTTATCAAAAGCGAATAAAATTGAACACTGAATGCAACACTCAATTCAAAGAACAAAAAAATAAATCCTTCATATAAGAAAGTAGTTTTCCGAATAATCTATGATAGAATAAAGAAAAATAATAGTATCTTCACCATAAATTGGGGTTGTACAATTGATTTTTATTGCAGGCGGATGCTCTACAAGGGAATTTACCGCCCTGTATTCCTCTCAATTTACAATAACATTATTTTCTAACTTCTAATGGTGAAAATCAAAAATAAAAAGGAGCGATAAATAGGATGAGTGATTGCTTATTTTGCAAAATCATTGCCGGAGAAATTCCAAGTATTAAAGTATATGAGGATGAACATACTTTTGCCTTCATGGACATTGCCCCATTAACAAAAGGCCATACACTGTTAATCCCGAAAACACATTGTAAAGATCTATTTGAAATGTCAGAAGATGTAGCACGTAATTTATATGCTGCTGCTCCGAAAGTGGCTAATGCCATTAAAGCTGCTTTTGACCCGGCTGGTATGAATACGATTAATAATAACGGTGCTGAAGCAGGTCAAACCGTTTTCCATTACCATCTGCATCTCGTTCCGCGTTATGACGAAAAAGATGGACTAGTGGTCAACTGGAATGGTCGTTCACAGGAATTCCCGCCAGATGTGCTGTCGACACTTTCTGAGGAAATTAAATCACACTTATAATTGCTCCTATCAGTTATATTTACATAATTGTATGAGGAGACTATGGCCAGCATCTTTTTCATATATGAAAATGCTGGTTTTTCTTTTAGTACTATCCCGCCCAATCTTTCCGATGTTTATCGGATCATGGATTTGGAAAAAGATTTGGATAACAAATATAAATAAAGTGAGGTTATCATTATGAAAGCAAAATCATTTTTACTAGGTATTACAACAGGCATCGTTAGCGGTGCGGCTGTTATTTTATTTACAGCACCACAATCAGGGACAGCTTTAAGACAAAACTTATTGGAAAATACAAAAAATGCCAAATCAAAGCTCCAAGACGTTCAACATGAACTAAATAATGTAATGCAATCAATCACAACTTTAAAGGCAGAAGTGCAAAATAGTATGCCTAGTATAGTAAATGAATTAAAGGATAATTTCGCAAATTTCAAAACTCAGATAGAACCGGAAGCAATAAATTTAAAACAAGAAATAGAGAAATTACAGAATTCTATAAGTGAAATCGAGAAAAATATTCCTTCAAATAGAAATAATGAGTAATGAACAACAATTCACCGCCAATACTTTAGCACTATAATAAAGTTTAAAAACAGCCAAATTAATCCCAAAATTATCTTTTTATAGCATTAATCAACCAATGTTGAATTATTCCATTTTTCTAACTTTAAACTTTTTTCTTTTATTGCTATAATATTTTTAAAATAAAATGTTAAATGAAAGAAGAAGGTGATTGCTTTGACAGAAGATTTATACTCGCAACGTGAGGCTATGTTATTTAGCCAAAGAGTCGCACAACTTTCGAAAGCACTATGGAAAGCTATCGAAAAAGATTGGCAAACATGGATTAAACCTTTTGATTTAAATATTAATGAACATCATATTTTATGGATTTCATATCATTTGAAAGGTGCTTCCATTTCAGATGTAGCTAAATTTGGTGTCATGCATGTATCTACTGCTTTCAACTTTTCAAAAAAATTAGAAGAACGCGGATTACTTACTTTCTCAAAACGTGATGAAGACAAACGTAATACATATGTTGAGTTAACTGATAAAGGCGCAGAACTCATCCTACGTATGTACGATCATTATCACGATACAGAACATACGATTTTAACAGGTGCATTGCCATTAAAAGAACTTTATGGACGTTTCCCTGAGTTTTTAGATGTGATGGCTGTTATTCGCAATATTTACGGGGATGACTTCATCGAAATATTCGAACGCTCTTTCTTTAACTTTAAAGAAACAATTGATGACAAAGGAAAGCCGTCAATCACAACAACTTCATAAAATTTATAGCAAGAAATGTCGCCAATTAAATTGATGACATTTCTTTTTTTATTTATTATAGTTAGTTTTATGTTTAATATTGTTTCGTTAATGGAAAAGCATAGTACGTCCTTTTCCATAATGTTTTAGGGGGGCTCACATGCATTGTTGGAAAACAATCAACATAGAGCGCGAATACGGTACGGGAAGGCTTGTATTATTGGCTATCACTCTTTTTGTCCTTGTATTTTGCTTTTCATACATTGCATTTAGTTTTAATTTTAACGGTAAGCATATTGATCGCCATTTATGGTTAGTTTTATTAGTAATACCTTTTATTTATCCTATGCACAAATTTTTACATTATATCGCTCTGTTTCAATATAGAAAATCACTCGTCTTTCGTTTTAAATTTCAGCATTTCATGCCGGTTGTCCGGATGCGCCTGCAAAACGGCATTCCGAAAAAGTCTTACATTTTCGCACTCGTTACACCTTTTATTGTTATTAATGCAGCATTGATCGCGGGAGGCATTTCCTTCCCTGAATATGCGCATTATTTTAGTGGATTGCTCGCTTTTCACTGTTGTATTTGTCTCATGGATTTTTTATATGTGAAAAATTTAATGTATGCGCCAAACAATGCTATAATTGAAGAAACGCCAAGAGGTTATGAAATTTTAGTTCCGCTTGATATTTAGGTTTTATTGATGCTTTAGAGGGGAGGAATAAATTTGTTACTACTTGTTGTAATCTTATTTTCAGTAATATACTTATTCCAAATAAATCGAATGACTGCCGCATTATGCAGTCGACGTGAAATTCCAGAAGAAAAACAGCCAAAAATTTTCCGTACGATTAATGTACTGATTACGATTTTACTTGTAAGCATGTACGTTGAAGTACTGCTAGCCGTTTAAAGAAATTTTATTTATGTAATAAATTTTTTGGTCCATACTTTAATAATTGGAAAAGGTGTGTTAAAAGTCGTAAAGACTTTTAACACACCTTTTTTTCTTAGTAGATGAAAGCTGCACCAACAATAATTAACAAGATAAACAATACAACTAAAAGAGCAAAGCCAGAGCCGTAGCCGCCGCCATTGTAACCTCCGCCACCCATATTGTCACCTCCCTTCTCTCTTTCTCTCAATATCGTATGCACCTGTTGACACAAAACTTAGGCACTCTTCACATGCAACCATTTTGTTTTTAAATCGTTTATGTTATAGTTACAATTGCATTAAAGTTAAGTTAGGAGCGTATTCAAATGAAAAAGACCATTTTTGCATTAACAGTTGCTGCTTCAATCGGTTTAGCTGCATGCAGTAATCCTGGAGATGAAGTTGTAGTATCAACAAGCGCAGGCGATATCACTCAAGAAGAATTTTATAATTCAATGAAGGACATCGCTGGTGATCAATTACTGCAACAAGTAGTAGTTGAACAGATTTTGAACGATAAATATAAAGTAACAGACGAGGAAATCGAAGAAGAATTGAAGGGTGTAAAAGAGCAGTATGGCGAAAGCTATGAGTCTGTTTTAGCACAAAGCAATTTAACGGAAGAAACGTTAAAAACAAATATTCGTTTCACATTGTTACAAGAGAAAGCTTTAAAAGATGTTGAAGTAACTGACGAGGAAATCGAAAAGTACTACAACCAGGCATCTCAAGAATTAAACGCCCGCCACATTTTAGTGGAAGATGAAGAGACTGCAAAAGAAATTAAAGCTAAATTAGATGCTGGAGAAGATTTTGCAAAATTAGCGAAAGAATTCTCGGCTGATCCAGGTTCTGGAGCACAAGGCGGAGATTTAGGTTGGTTTACTGTAGGTACAATGGTGCCTGAGTTCAGCGATGCTGCATATGCATTGGAAATTGACGAAATCAGCGAGCCTGTACAATCTGAACATGGTTTCCACATCATTCAAGTGACTGATAAACGTGATGTTAAAGATTACGGTAAACTTGAAGACAAAAAAGAAGAAATCCGTGACGCAATTGCAACTACAAAAGCTGATTGGAACACAAAAATGGCAGAGTTAATTAACGAAGCCGATGTAGAAGTAAAAGACAAAGATTTAAAAGACGCTTTTTCAGGCTTTAAAGCTGAATAATCGTTGATATAAAAAAATGCGAGTCCCATAAATGGGCCTCGCATTTTTTAGTTTTTCTTCACAAATTCAGATTTCAGCTTCATTGCACCAAAACCGTCGATTTTACAATCAATATTGTGATCGCCTTCCACAAGGCGAATGTTTTTAACACGTGTACCGATTTTTAACGTAGAAGAGCTTCCCTTTACTTTTAAATCCTTTATAACCGTTACGGTATCACCATCAGCCAACAGGTTGCCGTTTGCATCGCGAACGACCGATCCTTCATCTTCCACTGTTTCCGCTGATTGAGACCATTCATGCGCACATTCCGGGCACACATAATTCTGTCCATCTTCATACGTATACTCTGATCCGCATTCCGGGCATTTCGGTAATTGTTCCATTTTTATATACCTCCAGTATTTTATCCCCTCTATACTCGCATAGTTCCTGTTTATATACAAGGTTATAAAGGTAAACAAGCTCAAAACACGAACATTCCTATTTCCTTCGTGACAAAAATCTATAAATTTTCTATATGTTCTTCTCTTTTTTGTTTATAAGAAAAAATATTTCAAGAATTTTCACATATTTGTTCCGAAAGGGTATATTATCAATTTATATATTCTATTACTAAAATCCAGGAGTGATTGCATTGACAGTAACGACAAAACGCGCATTTAACTTTAATGCTGGTCCATCGGCATTACCATTAGAAGTTTTACAAAAAGCACAGGCAGAACTAGTAGATTTTAAAGGTACCGGTATGTCTGTAATGGAATTAAGCCACCGTAGCGCTGCATTTGAAGAAGTACATAATGAAGCGATTGCCAATTTACGCCAGTTATACGAAATCCCTGAAAATTATGAAGTACTATTTTTACAAGGCGGAGCAAGCCTTCAATTTTCAATGATTCCAATGAACTTCTTAAGTGAAGGGCAAAAGGCAAGTTATATCCAAACAGGTGCATGGTCAGAAAAGGCTTTTGCAGAAGCGAAGTTATTCGGTACACCTGTAGAAGCGGCAAGCTCAAAAAGCAATAACTACAAAAACATCCCGGCACTTTCGGATATTCAAATCGCGGAAGGTTCAGCATACCTTCACGTAACATCAAACAATACAATTTTCGGTACTCAGTGGAAAACTTTCCCGACTACTGGTGACCTTCCACTAATTGCTGACATGTCTTCAGATATTTTATCGAAGAAAATTGATGTATCAAGTTTTGCCATGATTTATGCAGGGGCACAAAAAAACTTAGGTCCTTCGGGTGTAACTGTTGTAATCATCCGTAAAGATTTCCTTGAAAAAGCAAACTCAGCTATCCCAACAATGCTGAAATACGCAACACATTCTAAAAACAACTCGTTGTACAATACGCCGCCTACTTTCGGTATTTATATGTTAGGGGAAGTATTGAAATGGGTGAAAGCTGAAGGTGGCTTAGAGGCGATCGAGCAACGTAATGAAGAAAAGGCGAAGTATATTTATGATGCAATCGACAATTCGAACGGCTTCTACTACGGGCATGCAACTGAAGATTCACGTTCATTGATGAACATTACGTTCCGTGTAGCAGATGAGGAGTTGGAGAAAAAATTCCTTGCAGAAGCAAAAACAGCCGGATTTGTCGGTTTAAACGGTCACCGTTCTGTAGGGGGCTGCCGCGCTTCTACTTACAATGCTGTCCCAGTCGAAACTTGCAAAGCCCTTGCTGATTTCATGGTAAAATTCCAGCAGGATAATCAATAACAAATAAGCCTATAATAACATTTCTCATAATTAAAGGCCGTTCAAATTATAAATGAATTTGAACGGCCTTATTTTTAAATCTATCAAGGATATTTCTGTATTTTTATCTGAAAAAAACCTGCCAGCTTAAATTGTCGGTTTGTAGAATGAGCGGTTATCCAATGGGAATAGACGCTCTGTAAATTCGCCAGGCTTAGTTTTATCAAGGGCACGTGTCAGCATATTCATCTTCGCATCAATATTATCAATATAGTGTAAAATTTCCGCTTCTTGAATCATAGGCTTTTTCGGGCTGCCCCACTCTTCTTTTCCGTGATGTGACAACACTAAATGTTGAAGCAGCATCACTTCTTCGCCTTCGATTTTCAGCTCATTGGCAGCTTGACCAATTTCATTGACCATAATCGAAATATGACCAAGCAAGTTACCTTCCACCGTATACATTGTACCTACCGGACCGCTCAGTTCAATGACCTTACCGATATCATGCAAAATAACCCCCGCATATAATAAATCACGGTTCAGCGTTGGATATAGATCACAAATCGCTTCACTTAATTTCAGCATCGATACAACATGGTCAAGTAAACCGGATGCATAGTCGTGGTGATTTTTAGTTGCTGCAGGGTAAATCAGTAATTGGTCTTGATATTTTTTTGTAAGATTGCGTGTAATACGCGAGATATTCGGATTTTGAATTTGAAAGAAGTACTGTGTAAGCTCTTCAAATAACTGTTCTTTTGGCACCGCAGATGTCGGTAAAAGATCGCTTATTTGAACGCCTTCCTCGTCACGTGCAGGTCGGATTTGTTTCACACGCAGTTGGTTTTTTCCACGATAGTCGTGAATCTCTCCCCCAACTTTTACAATTACCTGTGCACGGTACAGATTTTCATGTTCCTCGTTTGTATCCCATAGCTTAGCTTCAATGTCTCCGCTACGATCCTGTAAAATTAGTGACATAAAAGGCTTGCCTACAGTCGTTACGCCTTTTTTTGCTTCTTTTATCAATAAATATTGGTCCACTTGTTCACCAGGTTGGAGTTTTGTAATTCCATTCACAAGCAATCGCCCCTTTATAACTCTATTACAATTTATTGTAACATGTATATGCGTTATTTATCGATTAAAAGACTATCAATTGCTCCTTCGCTACCGAAAGCTAAATTTTTTTCGCAAAATGGCGTTTAATAAATCAAAAGTTAGGGTAAATATCGATGGATTAAAATGTTCATGAACAGTTCATAAACTACAAATATTTCTCGAATAATGATGGCTGCTTCGTGAATTTTCGAAAAATTTCTAGTATAATCATATTATCTTGCTTATAAAGGGTGGTTTAAATGGAGAATTATCGTTTTACTGCATTTGAAAAAACTGGGGAAACATTATTTGATGAAGTGTGGAATTTCGCAAACGATGATGCTGCAAAAATCGAAGGTCAAAAGCAAATCGAAGAAAAAGGTATTGCTGAAAAAACACACCGCTTAGTAAACTCATCAGGTAAATTAATTTTATTCCACGTTTAAAATTAAACGTACATAGAGTGAAACTTCAATCCGTGGGGGTTCTTATCCCAGCTTTTACGGGGAGTTTTCCTCCCGCCTATGCGGGATAAATGAGAGGGTGCCCTGAAACTCAGGACACCCTCTTTTATTATACTAAACGTTTAATCGCCTCATAAAGCTCTTCGTTTGTTGGGACTTGCAAATACATTCGCAGTCTTACAATACGATTTAATTCCTTTTCAATCATAGATTTTGCATACGCAACACGATCTTCTGTAGCATACATCTTCCGGAACTCTTCCTGCATATTATACATTTCATTAAAATCACTTAACACTAGTTGGAGTTCTTTTTCATTTAATAAATATTGCTCTACTAAATTGACAAGCTCCTCATTAAAGATTTCCAGCATTTTAACCGAATCATCTTTTATAAATAGATCAAGCACTTTTTTGACAAGGGTCGTCGTCAATATACTTCCTAAAATAAGACCGATGATCCCGCCGATTAAGCTAATGACAGTTGTACTAACATTCGGAATCGATAAGCCGACTCCTCCACCTACGATTAAACCAATTATACTCCCTGCAACACTTGCAGCCGTTTTGGAAATATTTTTAAATAGTTGTGCCGGAGACATCTGTTTTTTAATCGTGCGAATTATATCGACGCTCGACATGACACCTGTTACGAGAGCTCCTGTTACAACATTTGCATTCAGTAATGTAATGGCCTTTTTAGCAATAACGGAGCTGTACATCGCCTTCTTCGTGGCCGTACTAGCCATCCTCTTCACTACTGCCTTTGCACCATTTTTCTTAACGGCACTTGCAATGCCTTCATCCAGCTCAATATGGTCAACAATATTTAGATTATCGATTTGCTTCTCTATTATTTCTTCAGCAAATGGTTCTCCTATAACTGTTAAGCCTGTCAGTACAGCATTTTCTACTGCGGTACCTCGTTCTGCACCATTCCACTTACTTTGTGCGAAAGAAATTGCGGTACTCATTCCGATCGTTTCTTTCTTAAAATCGATGCAGCCTCTTTCATCAATCACTAGATTATGGATATTTCCAGCATCTAATATGTGACGAACTTGCTCATATGTGAATGCGCCTTGTTTAATAATATCGCTATTATTAAAATGCGCATGTATTTCATTAAATTGCTCGAAAGGGACTTCCAAGTAATTACTTTGTTCCTGATCCAGCTGTTTTAGTTCAATTTCGCAAATTGCAATCGCATCATTTACATTGGGACAATACACATTGTGTACGATTTGTCGCCGGTTATTTGATAGCCAAATTTGGTCCATGAAGTTACCTCCATTTTTCGTCTTTCATTATCATATAAGCATTCGGTAATGTTGTACAGTAATATTTTATTCTCCAATAAAAAAGGAGGAGCCAGCGTTGGTCCACTAGCATCCTCCGACATTATTTACTTTCCTTCAAATTGCGGCATTCTCTTTCCGACGAAAGCCTGAATCCCTTCTAAATGGTCTTGTGTTTGGCGCATTTTAACCTGTCCTGCCGATTCGCCTTCCAATATCTGCTCTAACACAGGCAAGTTTGCATTATGCAATATCAGCTTTGTTTCAATCTTCGCCAAGATCGGTGATGCCAACAGCTTGCCGACAAGTTGGTCAACTGTAACTAATGCCTGACCATCTTCCACATTATAATCAATGAGTCCTAATGCTAGCGCTTCATCGCCGCTTAACACTTTTCCTTCCCATATCATTTGCTTCGCTTTTGGTGTCCCTAGACGTTCCTTCATAAAGAAGTGTCCTGCACCGTCAGGAACTAAACCGATTCCGATAAAGTTCATCGCTAATTTACTCGATTGCTCCGCCACAATGATATCGCTTCCTAATGCCAGACTAAAGCCTAAACCGGCAGCAGCTCCATGAATTTGTGCAATCGTAATCATTGGAAGTGTATAATAAGCCTTCACTAAACGTGAAATATCTTCCATAATCGTTCCAAAATCAGAAAAGTCATCTGATGAAACCATCATTTTTACATCGCCACCAGCAGAGAAGACTCTTCCTTCCCCTCTAATGATAAGAATTTGAATATCCTTTTCATTATGTAGCGCTTCAAAGCATTCCGCCAACTCGCGCATCATTGTAAAATCCATTGCATTCATGGCATTCGGGCGATTTAATGTTAATGTTGCTTTTCGCTCCGCAATTTCCAGCTTAATTGTTTCAAAGTTCAATTGAATACACCCCTTATTTATGAATAATCATTCATTTCGACAAATGACTTCATATCTCCTTTATTTTCATACTTCTAATGTTTTGGCTTTGTTCGGTACCGGCTTCAAAGTGGCTAAATATTTACCGACCTGTAAACCAGTAAATAAGCACCCGCCTAAAAATGTCCCTTCCAATGAACGGTAACCATGTACGCCACCGCCCCCAAAACCGCTCACTTCTCCTGCCGCAAAAAGTCCTTGAACAGGGTTGCCCTCGTCATTTAGTACTTGCCCGTTTAAATTAGTTTGTAATCCCCCTAATGTTTTTCGTGTGAGTATATTTAAACGTACCGCAATTAACGGTCCAGCTTTCGGATCCAAAATTTTGTGAGGCTTGGCTGCACGGATCAATTTATCGCCGATATAGTTTCTTGCTCCATGCAATGCATTAATTTGTGCATCCTTTGAAAAGATATTTTCAATTTCACGGTCACGTGCTAAAATCTGCTCTTTAATATGCATAAAATCAAGCAAGTCATTGCCTGCCAGTTTGTTCATACCATCGACTAAATCTTTTAAACTATCCGCAATGACAAAATCTTCCCCGTTTTCTTTGAATGCCTGAACGGCTTTAGGCGGTCCTGGTAAAACACGCTTCAGCACGTCCTTTATACTTTTATTTGTTAAATCCATATTTTGCTCAGAACCGGATAATGCAAATTCCTTTTCGATTATTTTTTCCGTCAAAATAAACCAAGAATAGTCATACCCTGTTTTTTGAATTGCTTCGAGTGTGCTGAGTGTATCAAAACCAGGAAAGTTCGGTGCTTTAAATCGGTTTCCAGTTGCATCAAACCACATCGATGACGGTCCGGGCAGTATACGAATCCCATGGTTTTTCCATATAGGATCCCAGTTTTTCAAGCCTTCCGTATAATGCCACATACGGTCTCGATTGACGATCCGCCCGCCAGCCCGCTCTGTAATTTCGAGCATCTTCCCATCGACAAATGCAGGTACACCGGACACCATATTTTCCGGTGGCAGACCTAGTCGTGATGGCCAATTTTCTTTGATAAGTTCTAAATTTGCTCCGATACCACCGCTAGCTACTACGACTGAATCTGCCGTATATTCAAATGTACCGATGATTTCTCTTGAACTTTCTTCCCCACGGCGAATAATACTATTCTCTAAAATATTCCCTTGAATGCCAGTAACAGCGCCATCTTCAGTCATTAAATCAGTTACTTGGTGGCGCGGCAAATAATCGATTAAACCACTTTCCGAAGCTTGCAACACTTTACTCGAAAAAGTCTCTACAATCGCGGGGCCAGTTCCCCAAACGATATGAAAGCGGGGAACCGAATTCCCGTGCCCCCCTGCTAAAGCACCCCCACGCTCTGCCCAGCCGACAACCGGGAAAAATTGAATCCCCTGTGATTTTAGCCAATCATATTTTTCTCCCGCTGCAAAATCCACATAAGCCTTTGCCCATTCATATGCCCAGTAATCCTCATCCTCTAATCGGTCGAATCCTGCAGAGCCGCGCCAATCCTGCCATGCGAGCTCCTTACTGTCTTTTATACCCAACCTTCTTTGTTCAGGAGTATCTACTAAAAATAGTCCTCCAAATGACCAAAATGCCTGACCCCCGATAGAATTTTCGGGTTCCTGATCCACAAGCAATACCTTTTTTTGCGCATCTAAGAGCTGACAAACTGCAGTTAATCCTGCTAGCCCCGCTCCAATTACGATTGCATCATAATGCATTTTCTACTCCCCCTTTGTCAGTGCATCTGTTATACAATTTCGTGGTATTTTTTATTTCCCCTTCTTTATTATTTTTCTTTAAAGCATTAAAATTTAAACTAAGATAAAATTTTAGTGAAATAGTAAAACCGTTATTTTTCCGATAAATACTAAGAATCGTTATTTTTCTGTAAATTCAAATAAATCCCTTCAAATCAATATCGTTAGCGCTTTCATACTTTTTCATAAATACGAACATTTAATTTATAAAACCTAAATATCATTCGTAAAACAACCTCATTTTTGCTGATTGGTTCACTAATTATTTATTAATTTCGAAAATTTCGTTGACAAAGATGAACAATCGGGTTTATGATGTTATCAAATTTAAAAACGACAAACTATTGTGATAGAGACATACTATTTAGTTTTGTATAGCAAAGAGAGCTGGTGGTCGGTGTAAACCAGTGTATACGCTAAATAAGTTCCACTCTTGAATAGAATAGCCGAAAATCCAAAGTAAGTTATTCCGTCCCATGCACGTTACGCATATTGATAAGGTTGTATGACTATTTTTTACAAATAGTCGGCAACGAATAAGGGTGGTACCGCGATTTGTTTAATGAATGCCTTTCGCCCCTTACGTTATTCGTAAGGGACGGAAGGCTTTTTTTGTATAGTTAATTAAAAATAATAGTGAATTTTAAGGAGAGATTATTATGACAGCAACACAATTAATCGAAAAGGCAACAAAAACAATCAACGTATTTATTGCAGATCCATTAAGTGATGACGGTATTTTCCCGCTTCGTCAGGAAACAGAATTAAATTTAAATATCATCGTTGATACAGGATTAGCTCCAGAACAATTAATAGCTCGAATTGCAGATGTGGATGTATTACTTGTCCGCTCTCAAACAACCGTTACACGCGAAGTTATTGAGGCAGCAAAAAACTTGAAATTAATCGGGCGTGCAGGTGTAGGTGTTGATAACATCGATTTAAATGCCGCAACAGAGCACGGAATTATTGTTGTAAACGCTCCAGACGGGAACACGAATTCTGCGGCTGAGCATACAATCGCAATGATGACATCACTTGCCCGCTTTATTCCACAAGCGTTCAACACATTAAAGAACGGCAAATGGGATCGGAAATCTTATGTTGGGGTTGAACTTAAAAACAAAACATTAGGTGTAATTGGGATGGGCCGTATCGGTGCTGAAGTAGCTTACCGTGCGAAAGGTCAACGTATGGACGTGATCGCCTATGACCCATTTTTAACTGAAGAACGTGCGAAAGAATTAGGTATTACAAAAGGTACTGTTGACGAAGTATGTGCAGCAGCAGACTTTGTAACAGTTCATACACCACTTTTACCTGAAACTCGTAACATCATCAACAAAGAACGTTTTGCTATTATGAAAGACGGTGTCCGTATTATCAACTGTGCTCGCGGCGGTATCATTAACGAAGATGATTTATACGATGCGATTGTTGAAGGGAAAGTAGCAGGTGCCGCACTGGATGTATTTGTACAAGAGCCTGCAACAGACCATAAACTGTTAACATTGCCACAAGTGATTGCAACACCTCACTTAGGTGCATCTACAGTGGAAGCACAGGAATCAGTAGCAGTCGATGTATCAAACGACATTATTAAATTCTTTAAAACAGGTACAGTAACAAATCCGGTAAACATGCCATCTATTCCGAAAGAAAAGCTTGCGGAAGTAGAACCGTTTTTCGCATTAGCTGAAAAGCTTGGTAAGTTTTTAATCCAGGTTACAGAAGAAAGCATCAAACAATTGAATATTTCTTATGCTGGTGAAGTCGCTAATTTTGATGTACGTCCATTAACAGCAAATGCTATTAAAGGTCTTCTTTCTACGAACCACGGCTCTCACGTAAATGATGTCAACGCACGTTACTTAGCTGAGCGTATCGGCATTCAGATTAATGAGCATAAAACAACAACTGCTAAAGGCTTCACAAATTTAATTACGGTTGAAATCGTGACAGAAACAGAAAAACATACAGTAGCTGGTACGTTATTAAATGGCCTTGGTGCCCGTATCGTTAAAGTAGAAGGTTTCGTCGTGGATGTTATTCCTAACGGCAACCTGCTTTACATTAAAAACCAAGATAAGCCAGGTTCAATCGGCCGTGTAGCGACTAAGCTGGCTGAAAAAGATATCAATATCGCAACAATGCAGGTTGGTCGCGATCAAATCGGCGGCTCAGCAGTCATGATGCTTGTTGTTGATAACGAAGTAACAACAGAAGATTTAATTTTTGTAGCACAACTTGAAAATATCGATGAAGTAAAAGCCATTACACTTTAATCATTTCTACTACTGATGAACGAAAATTTTCTTCATCAGTAGTTTTTTGTTTTAACATATTTCCCATTCGCATACATAAGTTTAAAGGACGATTTTATCTCTTATTATTTGAAACTTGGATTGGATAAAATCATACATAAAACTTGGCGAAAGTGAAGACCCCTACCCGATTCCCACCAACCGTTCACTCTATTCGCTCACTTTTTACTAAAAGGAGAGTTTAGTTGAGAAAAATACTGTATTTCTTATTAATTGTTTTCTGTATCGTTGGTATTTCCCTAGTAAATAATGCGCGTGTCCATGCAGCAGCCCCTTCTGCCACAGTTAAAATCACAACTATAGAGACCGAAGTATTTGATGAAACATACAAGCAAAAATTGATTACACTGTCAAAAGCAACACCCGTTATCATTATTTCAGAAGCGGATGGTTGGGCTAAAATTCAATATAAAACGGTGGTAGGCTATATTCCAAGCGAATATTTAAAGTCTGCAACCCCTCAATATATGCTCGTACAAGCAAAAGAAGAGCCACTTGTGCTTGTGACGAATAAACATGAGAGCGAGATTAAAGGAAAACTCCATTTAAATACAATTGTAGAGGTTTACGGATCTGCAACTGCCGACTTTGTTTTTGTAAAATATGGACGTCTTGCCGGTTTTGTAAATAAGCAGGTACTTGTGAAACCTGTTTCGAAAGCGATGATCGTTAAAAGCTCAGCAGATTTAGTTGTAAGAGAGATTGCCAGTTCTTCGAGTACGGAAATTGGTGTGTTACGTAAAAACAGCCCTGTTAAAATGCTCACTAATTTAAAAGGTTGGGCGTTTGTCACAACAGATAAGCTATCTGGCTATGTGCTGACGAATGGACTGGTCACACCGCCTGTTGAAAAAGAAAAACCAGTAAAAGTTAATCCTAAACCGGCAACGGATAAAAAAATCGCCTTAACATTCGATGATGGCCCACACCCAAAAGTGACGAGACAAATTTTAAAAACGTTGGAGAAGTATGATGCAAAGGCGACGTTTTTTGTTGTGGGGCAAGAGGTGAAGGAACATCCTGAAATTTTAAAAGCCGTATATAACGCGGGCCATGAAATCGGCAATCACACATTTAATCATGAAAAACTGACAACATTATCACCTGAGGAAATAAAGCAGCAAATCCAGTCAACCGATACACTTATAAAATCGACGATCGGTCAACGGGCAACTGTCTTCCGCCCGCCGTATGGAAGTTATGATGAAACGATTACGGATCAATTAAATGTTCCGAATGTACTGTGGACAATTGATACACTTGACTGGAAGCATCGTGATCCGGAAAAAACGGTGCTGGCAGTAAAAGAACGTGCAAAAGATGGGAGTATCATATTAATGCATGATATTCATCAGG
>NZ_JBELZM010000015.1:73857-100605 GCF_040273735.1 Solibacillus sp.
AACTGCCGATGCATTGGATGAGGTGCTTGCAACCCTTCAAAAACAGGGCTATGAATTTGTAACTGTTTCCGAACTGTTAGGAAAATAAATGAAAGGACCTGGTGTATGTTACACCAGGTCCATAATTTACAATGCTTTTAGCTGTAAAAAAGATAAATACTCATTTATCAAAATAGAGTCCGTTTCAAATAGTGGCAATGTCACAATGTCCGTAGTTTGCGCTACCCCTAATGCTGCAATCGCAACGAAAAATAAGACACCAACTGCAATAAATGCTGACAGTATACGATGTGCTCCTTGCATTTCCGGATTGGCCTGTCTTCTGTTTTTACTGCGTACAAGGCTGAAGAATCGGTTTTTGTTTTCAGGTAAATGAAGCACATGTTCACATGCCAAACAAAGGTATGCTGTATGATGATCAATCGTTACAGGATTGATCTGAACTGAATTGTGTGTGCGGCCGCAGTTTTCACAGCGACATATATTATTATTTACCATAGAAAAACCTCTTTCATCCCTTTCATACATTCATTATATCATGAATTTTTAGAAAATTCATTCTTTTAATATCAAAACGCACTTACTTAAAGTAAAGTGCGTCTGCTAGTTTATAATGTTTTCACTAACTGTAAAAATTCCGTAAGTGATGTTACTTCATATGTCGGGACAATTTCCGGATTGTGCGATTTACTTTCGCGGTTAATCCAAACGTTGCGCATACCGACACGAGATGATCCCAAAATATCGGTCATTAAATTATCGCCGACCATAATGGCTTCATCTTTCGTAACCTGAGCTTTTTCCATTACAAATTCGAAAATGGAAGCATCCGGTTTCCCTTTACCGAAATCACCTGAAATAATAATATGGTCAAAATACGGTACAATTTCCGGAGTAATCTCCAATTTTAAATTTTGTAAACTTGGTGCACCGTTTGTTAATAGCGCAAGCTCGTATTTCCCTTTTAATTCATCCAATACGGCAAATGTATCTTCATAGAAAAACGGTGCTTTTTTACGTTCTTCAACGAAACGCTCCCCAAGTTCTGCGCCTAATGCTGCATCTTCAATTCCAACTGCCGCCAAACCTTTTGTCCAAGCTTCAGCACGATAGGCAGGTACAATTTCTTTCATTTGCTGAAATTGCGGTGTCGGATCATCGAAAGTTCCCCAAAGACCTTCAAATGGGTTAATGCCGATCAAGACCGTGTAGTCATATGTAGGATAGCTTTCATAAAGACTGCGCGCTGCCGATCTTACCGCTTCTTCCAATGCCTGTGAATCGACGCTTTTTTTAGTCGCTGCATAGTCACATGTCTTTTCAAATGCAGTTTTTACTGAATGTTGATCGAATAATAAAGTATCGTCTAAATCGAAAATTATTGTTTTGATAGCCATTGTTACGCTCCTAAAATTAATATATGTACCCATATATTTTACCATACTAAAGCGTACATTTTCCGACACTTTTTGACTTTTCTAAATTTTTAAAGGCAAATATAATTAAGAAATAAAAGTCTTTTATTCCTTTTTTCTTAATTGCTGTAACAGATTATTGACACGCGTTTTTTGATTTTCGGTTTCTTCTTTCAGTAACTCAATCATATAATCAAACCCATCATCCTGAATGTTTACAATATCGCCTTCTTTTAGCTCTAATGGAATTTCAGCATGATGGATCAGAAGTTGTTCCGTTTCTTCCGGGCGTTTTAAAAAAATCGCATAATCTCCATCAAATCGGTCTAACGTGTATTTATTGTAGTTCACTTACAACTTCCCCTTTCGCATTGACTAATTGGGCTGCATCACCGCTGTTTAGCCATATTTGTCTTTTCGACCATTCCAGTGTGGCCGCACCTGCTTTTGCGTTGGGACCACTTGTAATCGAAAGCTTTTTCCCTGGCGCTAAATTAATATCCGGGAAATTAAATACTTGATTGCCTCCAACGGATATTAGTTCCCAACCTTCCAGATTAACCGCTTGATCACTACTATTCTGGATGACAACAATTTCTTCATGCACATCTTTGCTTATAATTTCTACTTTACCGCTCTTAGTTGAGGCTGGTGACGGTATCGAACTCGTTGCCCCAATACCTGTCCAATGTTGTGCATCTATGTCATATGTTACCCCATCTGTTGTAATCACAATCGTTCCGGCTTCTGCGGTACTATATATTTCACTGTTTACGTTTTGTAGTTTATCGATTACTTCTGCATGAGGGTGACCATACTTATTATCATGTCCATAGCTTAATATTGTAGCTAGTGGACTCACCGCTTCAACAAATTTTGGCGAACTGCTTGTATTCGATCCGTGATGGCCTGCTTTTAAAATGGTTGCCTGTACATTGGTTCCCTTTTGTAAAAGCTCCTGCTCTACACCATGGTCGGCATCCCCCATTAATAAGAACGAAATATTTTGGTATTCCGCGCGCAGTACAATTGAAGCGTCATTATTATCAGAAGCCGTTTCGTCTGCAGCAAGAACTTCTACAGTAAGGTTTTCTTCAAGCTGGAATTCATCGCCTGCTTCAGGAATCGTAAACTTAATATTTTTTGCTTGAATGAGACTTAGCATTTCTTCATATGTTTGAGACGTATGTACTTTTCCGGAATCGATAAATTCCTTTATTGAGATTGAATTCAGCACTGATATCAGTCCGCCGATATGATCGGCATCCGGATGTGTAGCGACTACATAATCCAACCGGTTGACTCCCTGTGCTTTTAAATAGGCCACAACTTCCTTACCGGCACCCTTTACGCCACCGTCAATAAGCATCGTTTTCCCGTTAGGTGCTTCGATGAAAATGGAATCTCCCTGTCCTACATCAATAAAGTGGACGGCCATTTCTTTTAGTGGTTCTTCGTATGTGTCTTCGGCTGTTTCTGTACATCCCGCTACGAATAGTAACGTGAACATTAACAGTCCTATTAATTTTTTCATTGCAACAAATCCTTTTCTTTTACTCTCTTACTAGTTTACACAAGTTGATCTCATTATAAAAATCTCTCCTTCGCAGAAAAACCAAATAGCACATGCCAATTGTCTGGCTGTGCTATTTGTCGATGTTTGAAGGTTAACAATTAAGAATATAGCTCATCTAAAATGGCGATTTTCTTGGCGATTGATTCTTCAAATGTCAGGATATATGCTGCTGGATCTTTCGGGTTGTGGAACTGTGTAATTTTTCCGGTCGTTGGATGTACGAACTTCGAGGAGGCCCCGCATCCGATACCTAAAATTGTTTGCACTTCTTCCATGATGACAATATTGTAGATCGACTCTTCTTCCGGTTTACAATAGCCGACGTTTTCCAGGTTTCCTAAAATATTTTTCTGGCGGTATAAGTAATATGGAACATAGCCGTTTTCAGCTGTCCATTCTGTTGCCATCTGCATCATTTTCCCGACTGTATCACGGTCGGCTACTTTATACTTATCTTTGTTTCGCGTCATTTCCGATGCACGCTTAAAGCTGAGCGTATGAACCGTTAAACTTTCAGGCTGCATTTTTGCTGATTCTGCTAATGAATGCTCGAATTCTTCAATACCTTCATTCGGCAAGCCGATAATCAAATCCATATTAATATTATTCATACCGGAATTGCGTGATAGCCAAAACTTCTCTACTGTTTCTTCAACAGTATGATGGCGACCAATAGCTTTTAATGTTTCTTGAGTATAGCTTTGCGGGTTAACGGAAATACGGTCAATGCCCCATTTTTTCAACACTTCGATTTTCTCTGGTGTAATTGTATCCGGACGCCCTGCTTCTACTGTAATTTCACGAATGGACTCGGGATTCGGGAAAGCATCGAACATTGTTTTATATAATGCATCCATTTCATGTGCCTCGATTGATGTCGGTGTGCCCCCGCCCCAGTAAATCGATGTAATGCGCATATTTTTTTCTGTCAGCCATTTGCCCATTTCACGTAGCTCAATGTGAAGACCATCGATAAATTTCTCTACGCGTCCTGCCTTACGATTTGATTGGATCGCATAGGCCGGGAATGTACAATAGGCACACATAGTCGGACAAAACGGAACCCCAATATAAATTGAAATTTCCTTTCCAAGCTCATCCAGATCAGGAATAACCGTAAGTTGTCGCTCAACAATCGCTTTCATCAATGCGATCTTCTGATCCGAAATTCGGTAATCCTCTTTTAGTACCGCGGCAATTTGCTCATCATTCATCCCAGCTTTACGATATTTATGATAAAGCTTTGTCGGACGGACTCCTGTTAAAATACCCCACTGCTGAGTCATACCGGAATATTGTTCAAGTACATCTAGCATGACATGCGACAATGCACGCTTCATTCGGATGTTTTGCTCTTTTTCCGTTCCTTCTGTCGCATACTTAATAGAATAGTCGCTCGTATATTCCTGTCCATCCACTTTTAGCTTAGCAAATGTGCAAATCGTAAAATTTTCATCGATAGACTTGTTAAATTCAATCGACATATCTGAACCGTCCTGATCGATCTGAATAACGGAATCCTCGTAAAATAAATTGGCTATATGATTAAGAACACGTGTCCAGTCTTCTTTGAATTGCTCATTAATATGAATCGTTTTCATGTTATTCTCTACCTTCTTATTGTAATAAATAAAAAATCTATCTCATTGTAACAAATATTAAGGTAGAAGAAAAAAAACATGTTTATTCTTAGTAAAATTAGTCCGGATACAAATGCCTTTAAAACGCCCTGAAATAAAAAAGAGCCACACAAAAGTGTGACCCCCTGAATCTTATAGTCCGTCGTACATTGCTTGGATTGGCTGTGTGATAATACGGTTAATTTCTTGAATTACTGCACTTAAAGCCATTTCCGCTTCCAGCATTGCTATAATTTTAGCATTCTGCTGAGCTAACTGTGCTGTTTTTTGTAAAAATACATATTCTTCTTCTGTAATTTCTTCACCAGCATTTTGTTTGTCCTGCATCTTTAATTGAACATCGCGGAAGTTTGTGAATAATACTTTAGCTTCTTCGTCTGCACGTACAGTTTCCACTGCGTTCTTTAAATTTTGAAACTCATCAGTCTTGCGGAATGTTGCTTCAAGTTTATTAATATCTTCGTAAATATTAATCATGTAATATTCCTACTTTCTCTTTTTAGTTCGTCAAAAAGACGATTAGCGCTTGAATGATCCCGACAAGACCACCAATAATGCCGCCCAGCCATGTGATTAATTTAAGCTCTTTACTAATAATTCCTAGTACAAGCTCTTCTAATTTGGCGATAGGGAAAGAATCTACTTGCTCTCGAACGACTTCCGCTAAATTCAAACGCTTCAGCACGTCTTCGATTTTTCCTTCTGCTGCAATAAATGTTTTATCCATCATTTTAGGTAGCAGATCATTTGTAGCCCAGTCTTTTCCTTGCGGCCAATAGTCATTAATCGTTTTATCCAGGCGTGCCTCCAATGCCAGTGCATTTTTTGCATAGCTTTGGATACTCGTTTCAATCGTATCAAAGTTTACATCATTCATAAAGTCCATTGCCGGACGATTTTTGATTTTTTCCCATTCTGTTGTAAAAATCCGATGTAAAAGTGCGGCTGTTCCTGGAGCTTTTAAAAACTTTATAAGCTCTCGCTGTACTTTATCAACGAGTGATGTCGAGTCTCCTAAAAACATTTGGATCATTCCGCCAAATGAACCTTTTGTCGATAAGAAGTCATCCAGCATGTTTTTGATTGTCATCGTACCTTCTGGCGACATAAAATAATCTTCGCCTTTTTGCAGTATCTGTACGACAGCCTCATCGATTTTCTGGTCCAGCACAGGCTCAAAATCATTCGGTAATAATTCCCGAATTGATTTTGTTGATAACGTATTTTTTACTTTATGGAATTGTAAGTGAATAAGTTCATCCACTTTCCCTTCCACTGTTTGCGGTAATTGTGTGAAACCAGCCAAACGAATCCAGTCATTAATTGTTTTTTCGTTAGTAAAAATTTCTTGCGCCACTTTATTTTGTGCAAAGGTTAATACATTTTCGCGTATTTCCTTTGATAAAAATTTTTTCTTAATTGTTTCGGGTGTCAGTAAATATTCCGAAACGGTTTTGCCTAACTGAATGGCCAAATCCTCACGGCGTTTAGGTATAAGCCCCGGTGTTAACGGCAGCTTCCATTTTTTAAAATAGATTGGTTTATAAGGTCTGAACAGCATTTTGATTGCCATATAGTTTGTCGCCGCACCAACGACAGCCCCTACAACACCAAGCAGGAATAATAGCGAAATAAATTCTCCCATTTTGCTCACTCTTTCTTCATCATGTGTATGTTCTATTATTAATTTCAAAAAAGAAAAATTGCAACAATGTACTACTTTCTTGTACGATAAAAATGGGAGGGAAGTTTCATGATTCAACATTTTAGCTATAAGCCATTATTTGAAAACAGTCAAATTCCGGGGTGGTCCATCCGCTTTTTCTATGAGCAAAAACGATATGTAGCGGAATATTATAAAGATGGAAGCATCAAATTCTTTGGGGAAAGTCCTGCTGAAGAACAGAAAGAACAGCTTGAGAAAATGATTCATGAGTTAATGCTCTTTCATGTTTACGAATAAAAAGGAAATGGGAGCAGTCGAATTTTCGATGCTCCCATTTTTTATGCGCGTTTCGAGTTAATCATAATTTAATAGCTGGCTGCAGGAAATTATAGTTGCTGGCGTTTGCTAATTTTCCTGCCTACTAAATTATCATTATCTACCATTTCACAGTAGCATAAATCTATTGAAATTTCAATTTTCTATTAATTTATCCACATCTGGTAAATCATTCATTTTTCTGAATATAGACATCAAATTCCATTCCAAATTTTTTCCTCAATTTTCAAATTCATAAATTGTTTTTTTTACGTAAATATTTTATGATTGTAGTATTAAAATTTTTTTAGGAGGTGTACTCTTTATTTGCCACGCTCATTTGCGCCGCAAATAGAGAATATAGTTGGACGTAGACATAGGAATCGAACTAACCATTAGGTTGATAGCATTTGCTATCTTAATTGCCGCTACGGCATTTTTTGTTGCAACTGAGTTTGCAATAGTTAAAGTAAGAACGACAAAAATCGATCAGCTCGTCGCAGAAGGAAATAAATCTGCGATACGGGCAAAAAAGGTAATTTCAAACCTTGATGAGTATTTATCTGCTTGTCAGCTCGGAATTACGATTACGGCATTAGGACTCGGATGGCTCGGAGAACCGACTTTCGAAATAATTCTTCATCCAGTATTTGAGTTCTTTAACTTAAGTGGTAATGTCACAACTGTTCTTTCATTTATTGTTGCCTTCTCACTCGTAACATTTATACACGTTGTCGTAGGGGAATTAGCACCAAAAACTCTCGCTATTCAAAAAGCAGAAGCAGTAACATTAAGGCTGTCCGGATTTTTAATACTGTTCCACAATATTATGTATCCTTTCATCCGTGCTTTAAACGGATCGGCACGTGGATTAACTGGACTTTTCGGCTTAAAAATGATTTCTGAATCTGAAGAAGCACACTCTGAAGAAGAGCTTCGCATGATTTTATCAGACAGCTTTAAAGGTGGGGAAATTAACCACTCGGAATACGAATATGTTAATAGTATTTTTGAGTTTTCTGATCGGATAGCGAAGGAGATAATGGTACCTCGAACTGAAATTATCAGTATTGAAAGAGGTCAAACGATTCGCGAAGTATTTGAAGTAATGGGCATTGAACAATATACACGATACCCTGTTACAGATGGGGACAAAGACCATGTCATTGGCCTTGTTAACATGAAGCATTTATTAACAGCCTATATTAAAGACGCTGCAAATGGCGATAAGCTTGTTGATGATTATATGCAACCGGTGATTCGAGTAATCGAAACAATTCCTATTAGTGATTTATTATTAAAAATTCAAAACGAACGTATTCATATGGCTATTTTAATGGATGAATACGGTGGTACTTCCGGTTTAGTAACAATTGAAGATATTATCGAGGAAATTATAGGTGATATTCAAGATGAGTTCGATGAAGATGAAATTCCGGAAATTCAGGAAATCGCTGAAGACCACTACATCTTTGACGCTAAAATGTTATTGCAGGAAATGAATGATATTTTAGGTACAACGATTGAAGATGAAGATATCGATACAATTGGTGGTTGGTTTATGACACAACGCTTTGATGTTCAAGAAGGCGATATAATTGAATCAGAAGGATATCAGTTCAAAGTAACGGAACTGGACGGTCACCACATTTTGTATATTGAAGTAACAAAACTTCCGCCGTCTGAAACGACAGAAGAAGAAATTCTTTAATTAATAAAACCTCACTTTTTTCCTACTGGAGAAAAAGTGAGGTTTTTAATTTATCGGATGTAACGACCTAATTATATTGAACATGTAAACATTCTTCTTATCTATTCTACCCTCATTTAGCTTTCATTCGTCTCAGTCAAATTATGTTTTACGGCATATAATGCCGCCTGAGTACGGTCCTGTACATGGAGCTTCGCAAAAATATTCGATATATGGGTTTTAACCGTTTTTTCCGTTACATATAACGAAGAAGCGATCTCCCTGTTGCTTTTACCCTTTGTCAGTTCTGCCAATACATCCTGTTCTCTCGGTGTCAGCGGATTTAAAATATGGGGCTTGTTCTCATCTTCGCGCAGCCCTTCTTCCAATTGCGTAGTCGCTTCCGGATGGATCGTATTTTCGCCGCGCATAATCTGACGGATCGATTCCACCAGATCATCCGGCTCGATATCTTTTAGCTGGTAGCCTGAAGCCCCTGCATCCATTGCCGGCAGCACATGGTCTTTATCCGAAAAGCTTGTCAGCATCAGTATTTTTATATGCGGCCAATTTTTTTTAATTTTCTTTGTTGCCTGAATGCCGTCCATTTCAGGCATGACGAGGTCCATTAAAACAATATCGGGAGAAAGTTGTTCAACAAGTTCCACTGCTTCTAATCCGTTTTTCGCTTCCCCTACAACTTCGATATCCTTTTGGGTTTTTAAAAAGAATAATAACCCTCGTCTTACTACATGATGGTCATCTGCTATTAGTACCCGTATCATCAAATCCCCCCTAGTATGGTAAACGGACAAGTAATTCTGTTCCTTTTCCAATTTCACTTACCCAATCCGCGGTTCCTCCAACTGCATGTGCCCTGTCAATAATCGATTGCATGCCGATTGATGGTATACGGCGATGCGCCTCCACATTAAATCCATGGCCTGCATCATTTACAACGAGTAATACATCGGTAGCTGTCACATTTACATATATTTCCACACTTTTAACACCCGCATGTTTCCGTACATTATTCAATGCTTCCTGAGTAATTCGGAAAAGCGTTTCCTCTACTCTTGAAGGGAATTGAATGACACCCGAAACATTGACCGTTAATTTCAGGCTCAGCATTTCCGCATACACTTTGATCGCTTCAATAAGTCCGCTTTCCAACCCTTTCGGACGGAGCTGCCAAATGAGTGCACGCATTTCCGTCAAAGCCTCCTGTGTAAGCTGCTGAATATCTTTAAATGTTTCTTTAATATCCTGCTCATTGCTCATCTCTACTCCAGCACGGGCTGTCAGTGTTACCGAAAAAAGAAGCTGGTTGACAGAATCATGTAAATCGCGCGCTAAACGGTTACGTTCCTGAACAAGCGCAATTTCCTGCTGTTCATTTGTTAAATAAATACGTTTAATCGCAGAACCCATCTGAAAGGCAACGGATTCAAGTAAATCCAGCTCCTCGTCCGAAAAGCGTACCGTATTTCTTGAAGCAACATTCAGCAAGCCGAAACGTTCCTGCCCTGATTGCAACGGTACAGTCGCATGGTGGGTGATTTCGTTATGGTCACCTACATTTGCTGCGATGGCACTTTCTATGCGCTGGCATTCAATAATATTCGAAGCTTTTTTTAATTCTTCATTACGGAAACGCGACACGCACCAGCATCCGCCCTTCTTTAAATAGTGGCAATCGTTATGACTCAGCGCATCCGGTAGATCCTGCTTCACGACAAGCTCGGATTTTCCTTTTTCATCGATAAAGAAAATCCAGCCTGTTTCGAATTTTGTCCCGCTTAAAAACTTCGACAGCGCACCATTCAGCATCGGAATCATCTCTGTTTCCTCGTTTAACAGCTCAGCAATTTCTTTTAATATGGCAATATTAGATTGGTCTTTTGTCATACTGGCTCTTCCTTTGCAACTTCACTTTTCTCTATCATACCATTTCAATTAAATAGAACGCACCGCTATCCCTCTCATACTTTTGAATGAAAAAAATCCTGCTATCTTTTACAATAGCAGAATTTCCCTGTTAGTTATTTTAAGTATTCCACGCGGTATACGTCATGGCGTCTGTCTTTAAGATGTTTCACGGTACCGTCTTGGCGTTGTCGTCGCAATATTTCCAGATCGACATCCCCGATCAATACCATCTCCAGGTTCGGACTCGTCTCTCCTACAATTCCATCCCGCGCAAATTCAAAATCGCTTGGTGCGAAAATGGCCGATTGCGCATATTGGATATCCATATTTTCCGTTTCAGGCAAGTTGCCGACCGTTCCGGAAATAACCGTGTAAATCTGATTTTCAATTGCACGTGACTGAGCACAATAGCGCACTCGTAAATAGCCTTGACGGTCTTCTGTACAAAACGGTGTGAAAATAATATTCGCGCCCATATCTGTCGCAATACGTGCAAGTTCCGGAAACTCGATATCATAGCAAATCTGAATTGCAATTTTACCGCAGTCTGTATCAAACACGCGGACTTTATCACCGTTACTGATTCCCCACCATTTCCGTTCATTTGGTGTAATGTGAATTTTATATTGTTTTTCAATCGTCCCGTCACGTCTGAATAAGTAGGCGATATTGTAAATTTCCTCGTCCTCTTCCTCAACAAAATGTGAACCGCCGATAATATTGACATTGTAGCGGACAGCCAGACTTGTAAACAGTTCGATATATTCAGGTGTATATTTCGTCAATTTACGGACAGCCTGTGACGGTGATTTTTCATTCAGGAAACTCATCAGCTGGGTCGTAAAAATTTCCGGAAAGACAACAAAATCCGATCCTGCATCAGACCCGACATCCACAAAGTATTCACACTGCTTCGCAAAGTCTTCGAAGGAATCGATCGCACGCATCATATACTGCACAACACAAATACGTACTGGATAGCTCGTCTTGAAATGACGCTTTGTCAGCGGTCGATAATCCACGTTGTTCCATTCCATTAATGTCGCATACTTGCCTGAAGCTGTATCGTCCGGTAAATAGTTTGGATTGATACGCATTAAAATAAAGCCGTTCATCATTTGGAATGTCAGCACCGGGTCATATATTTTATGGCGACTTACCGCATCCACATAATCACGTGGACTCATCTCATCCGAATGGACATGATAGTTTGGAATACGGCCGCCAATAATGATAGATTTCAAATTAAGTGTTCGCGCAAGATCTTTCCGCGCCTCATAAAGTCTTTGACCGACTTTCATACGGCGGTATTCCGGGTGCACCATTACTTCAATTCCATACAGATTATAGCCATCCGGATTGTGGTTTGTAATAAAGCCATTATCGGTAATATCATTCCATGTATGGCGGTCATCGTATTCATCGAAGTTAATGCGCAGACTTGAACAGGAGCCAATTACCTTCCCATCGAGCTCGGCAACCATCTGCCCTTCAGGGAAAATGGTTAAATGGCTGTATAGATGCGCTCGTTCCCACGGCTCCATGCCTGGAAAGCATATACGCTGTATTTCTAATATTGAGTCAATATCCTCTGTTGTCATATTACGGATAATCATTGGTTTTTCAAATTTGGACATATCTAATGAATCTGTCATGCAAAACTCCCCCTCCATATTTAACTTTCCTTTTAATAGCCTTTGATAAACGTAGTAATTTACTTTTTCTCGAATTCAAACTATAATCAATGAGAATCAATATGAAAAACTTCTGCTGATAGAAGTTAAAATTTGAATATCGAGGTAGCATTATGTCCAAAAAACTTGAAAATGCCTTGCTCATTATTTGGGTTGTATCGTTGACAGCAACGCTCGGATCATTGTATTTTTCTGAAATACGAGGCTACGAACCATGTACATTATGCTGGTACCAGCGCATTATAATGTACCCTATTGTGCTGATTTCAACGATTGCCTACATCCAGAAAAATGCAAAAATTGCATTAACAACAGCCGTGTTCTCTACAATTGGAGCGGCAACATCTCTTTATCATTATAGCCTGCAGAAGTTGGTTTTTATGCAGGATGCAGCACCTGCCTGCGGTCGTGTAGCATGTACCGGTCAGTATATTAACTGGTTAGGCTTTATTACGATCCCGTTTTTGGCGCTTACTGCCTTTGTTATTATTGCAGCAGCTAGTTTTTATATGTTAAAGGTTTTAAAGGGGGAGAAATAATTTGAAGAAGTTAGCGATTGTCGGTGCGGTTATTGTGCTATTATTCGCAGCAATTATTGTGCTGACAAACATGAAAAACAGTGAAAAACTAGAAAGCAATCCATACGGTACAGACAACCTGAGACAGTCTACAATTGATCTTCTTGACGATAAAAACTATCAAAATATCATCTTACCGGATGCACTAGCAGAGAAAATCGAGTCAGGAGACGGCGTTGTCGGCTATTTCTTCAGTCCCGAATGTTCTCACTGCCAAAACTACACTCCGAAACTTATGCCGATTGCGGACGAGCTGGATGTTCAAGTAGACCAATTAAACATTCTTGAGTTTGATGAATGGAATACTTATAATATCACATCAACACCAACACTTATTTACTTTGAAGACGGCAAAGAGGTTGCCCGCTTAGAAGGTGACGCGCCGGATGAAACAACGCGTCAATTCTTTAACGATGTTGTGTTAAAATAAGACTATATTCAAAATCGTGTTCTTTATGAGCACGATTTTTCATTTGGAGGAAAATTAATGTTCACATATATCATTCACGAAAACGGACAAACCGTTGAAGACCTTTTGCGCGAAAAGTGGCGCTTAGGCAAAAAGCTTGTTCACGAATTACGTATGGCCAAAGCGGTCACAATCGATGGAGAACCTATTATGTGGAAGGAGCCGTTCGAGAAAGGGACGAAAATTGAATTTGCATTTGATATTCCCGCTTCGAACTATATTCCAACGGACAGCTGTGATGTAAACATTCGCTATGAAGATGAGCATTGCCTAATTGTTTCAAAGCCTAAAGGAATGGCGACACACCCAAACGAACCAACAGACAATGACACATGCATGAATCATGTAATGCGTCACATTATGGACAATGGCGGGCATTATGCAGAGCACGTACACCGTTTGGATCAAGGGACAAACGGCTTACTGCTTGTCGCAAAGCATCCGATTGCTAAGTCCATTTTTGACCGTATGATCGAGGAAAAAACAATCGTCCGTACGTATGCCGCAGAAGTACAAGGCAATCTTCGTACAGACAGCGGTACAATCAACGCCGCCATCGGTAAAGACCGTCATCACAATACCCGCCGTGTCGTGTCACCTACTGGCCAGCATGCCGTGACACATTATGAAGTAGTGAATCGCTATAAAGGCACATGTGTTGTCCATGTTGTTCTCGAGACAGGACGTACACACCAAATCCGAGTGCATATGGCGCATTTAGGTCACCCGATTGTGGGCGATACAATGTACGGTGCACGTGAAACCGCATCAGGCGATTATGCATTGCACGCCATTCAGCTAGCATTTATGCACCCGTTTTTAGACGAGCAGATCATCGTTAAAGATAACTAATAAAAGGCGTCCGTATTTAAACTACGGACGCCCTTTTTCTTATCTTTTTTCACGCTCAATATATGTTACTTCATTCGCTCTTGAAAATTGATAAATCAAGCTTTTACCGGTTGAGTGCAATTCTTTTTCTTTAATTACAAACTGATCCCCTGTTTTTGTTGTAAATGTGATATCTCCCTTGTTACTGCCTACCACATATTCATAGACAACTTCATCCAGTTCTTCCCACCGATATTGTTGTTCCTCAAATAAATGATGTCGTTCCAATTCTGCCTCGCTAATCAACAAATAATTCTGAGTCGATAAATAACCGATGCCAACACTCAATATAAAGAGTAATAGGCCAATCAAATAACCTTTCATATTACGCCTGTATGCTAAAATCCACAGCATCACGATCAAAACAAAACATGACACAAGAACAAGTCTTAAATTAATCGGATTCGGAATAAACGTAGCGGTTGTATTATTATACTGAAAAAACTCCAACTGAAAAATCGGATGGAAAATCATAATAAAAGGTGCAACAACTACAATTGTTACTGCTGCCATCGAGAAAAACAAACTCGGTGAAAAGTTTTTAAACACAGTTTCACTCCCCCTAAGTAAAAACGATGTTAAAAATCAAAACTGAAATTATCCGGATCTTTCCCGAATCGTTCATTGCGGTTCAATGCATTTAACTGCTGCATTGTTTCATTCGTTAATTCGAAATGATACAGTTTACTATTTTCTTTAATGCGTGATGCTGTAACAGATTTAGGAATGATGATGACATCATTTTGTAAATGCCAACGTAAGATGATTTGAGCCGGTGATACATTATATTCATCTGCAATACGAATTATCTTTTCATCGTTTAATACATTTCCACGGCCTAGCGGTGACCACGCCGTTACCGCAATTTGCTGCTGTTCACAAAAAGCACGCAGCGGTTCTTGGGATAAATACGGGTGGGCTTCAATTTGGTTGACCATTGGCGCGACATTACATTTTGCCATAATTTCTTTTAAATGATGTTCATGATGATTGGATACCCCCGGTACACGGATAAGTTTCTCATCATACAAGCGCTCAATTGCACGGTACGTATCCACATATTTATGCTCGACCGGCCAATGTGTTAAATAAAGATCCACATAATCCATATCAAGCTTTCTCAATGATGTTTCAAATGCACGCAATGTATTGTCATAACCTTGGTCGCTATTCCAAACTTTAGTTGTCACGAAGATGTCCTCGCGCGGTACAGAAGAATGGCGAATTGCTTCCCCTACTTCTTCTTCATTGTAATAAAGGGCGGCTGTGTCGATTGCACGATAGCCTAAATCAAGCGCTGTTTCAATCGCCTGAAGTGTTTCGTCGCGGTCTGTCATTTTATAAACCCCTAAACCTAAATAAGGCATTTCTACGCCATTCATTAACTTTTTCGTTGATTGTAAATTCATATTGTTCACCTCTTACTTTTGATTGACTTTATTATAACATTCTAATAATTCACCGTTTATTATTCGCCACTATTTGTTAATAAAAACAATCTTGTTAACTTATTGTCTAGTATCCTCCTATTTACAGAATAATCCTCCAGCTTCCGGAGTATATATTATAATATATTCTCGTTGAGGAGCTGAAAAACTATGATGGATACACAACTAGTTTTGACTGGATTTTTGAAGCGTGCACAACGGTACTTCCCGAACAAACAAATTATCTCTCGTACAAGCCCTACTAAAACACATCGCATTACATTCAATGACTATGTAAAAAGAACGCACCGATTAGCGGATGCCCTGACAAAGCTGGGGATGAAACGTGGTACAAAAGTCGGGACATTTGCCTGGAATCATCACCGTCACCTTGAAGCATATTTTGCGATTCCGAGCAGCGGTGCCATTTTACACACGATTAACATCCGCCTTGCCCCTGAACATATTGTTTATATTATCAATCATGCCGAAGATGAAATTTTATTGATTGATAGCGACTTATTCCCGTTAGTCGAGCCTGCACTTGGCCACTTAAAAACGGTTAAGCATATTATCGTCATGGGTGATGAATTAAGCGTTCCACAATCCAGTTTCCCGAATGTATACAGCTACGAACAGCTTCTTCAGGAAGCGGATGAAAATTTCGAGTTCCCGACAGATCTGGATGAAAATCTCCCAGCTGGGATGTGCTACACTTCTGCAACGACAGGTATGCCAAAAGGTGTCGTCTATACACATCGAAGCATCGTGCTTCATAGCCTGGCACTTGGTCTTGCTGAATCTTTTGCAGTAAAAGAAAGTGACACTGCCCTCCCTGTTGTTCCGATGTTTCATGCAAATGCATGGGGCTTCCCGTTTGCTGCATTGAATTTCGGCTCCAATATCGTTTTACCAGGACCAATGATGACACCAAGTTTAATACTGGACTTGGTTGAACAAGAAAAGGTGACAATTACAGCAGGTGTCCCAACAATTTGGCTTGGCGCACTGGTTGAACAGGAAAAAAATCCTCGTGACCTTTCTTCTGTCCGTTTAATTATTTCAGGTGGTTCCGCATCACCAAAAGGCTTAATTCAGGCTTACAATGAAAAACTTGGTGTTCCGTACATCAACGCCTACGGTATGACGGAAACTTCACCGCTTGTAAGTATGTCGCATCTAACAAGCGATATGGATGACTATACAAAAGATGAACAGTTAAATATTCGTGTTTCACAAGGTTTGACGGTTTCCCTAATCGAAACAGAAGTTGTCAATGAAAATGGCCCTGTTCCATGGGATGGAAAAACAATGGGTGAACTACGTGTCCGCGGTCCATGGATAGCTTCTGAATACTACAATGATGAACGGACGAATGAAGCATTCCGAGACGGCTGGCTATATACAGGTGACATTGCTGTCTATACAAAAGAAGGCTATATCAAACTTACCGATCGTACGAAAGATCTTATTAAATCGGGCGGAGAATGGATTTCTTCCGTTGATCTGGAAAATGCCCTCATGTCACATCCGGCTGTTTTCGAGGCAGCCGTAATTGCGGTTCCGCATCCGAAGTGGCAAGAACGTCCGTTGGCATGTGTCGTTTTAAAAGAAGGTGCAACAGCATCTAAAGAAGAGCTTATCGAGTCAATTGAACTGGACTTTGCCAAATGGTGGCTTCCGGATGATGTCGTATTTTTAAATGAAATTCCAAAAACTTCTGTCGGCAAATTTTTAAAAGCTACACTACGTGAACAATTAAAAGACTATAAGGTTCAAATTTAACGAAAAAAAATGTGCACTGAAACTTAAATTTCAGTGCACATTTTTTTATTTCCCTTCTTCCTCTTCATCATCAAACTGCTGCGGATCTGAAATGCGTTCCGCTTCTTCCAATTGTCCGCCGTCTCGTAAGTTCTCCATTTGCTTCCCGAGTATTTTCAGCTCATCCATAGTATTAGCCATATTTCCGTTAACGATTTCTTCTCTTTTCATAAGCTATCCCTCCAAATTAATTTAGTATTATTTTTTTCCAATTTTGACTGATATATGTCATAAATAAAGTATTCATTCAAATAATTTATGCTATACTGAAAAAAGAGATAATTAAAACATGAGGAGGATTCTTCCATGAAATTACTTTTAATTCTTGGTGTCAGCATATCGTTTTTAGTAGCTATTTTCACAGCTGGCTATGATAGCAAACCATTCCCAAAAGAAAGATAATTCCACTAGCTTTCCGGTAAAAGACAATCGTTAATTAGCGATTGTCTTTTTCATTTGACTTTTATTGTTGCATATTTTATATTAGTTACATAAAGTAAGTTGATTATAAAAAATAACCATCAAGGGAGATCATATAATATGGCTACACATTTCCATAAAAAACCTAATCTATACCCAGCTCATGTTCAATTAAAAGTTTCTAACTTAGTACGTTCGATCGAATACTACACAACTGTTATCGGCTTTAAAGTATTACAGCAAACAGAAACGGAAGCATACTTAACAGCAGACGGACAAACAAGCTTAGTATCACTAATTGAAGTACAAAATGCTCAGCCACTTAAACAAGGCTTTGCAGGTTTATACCACTTAGCATTACTATTACCCTCTCGCAAGGACTTAGGAAACATCGTACAGCATTTTGTTAATCTGAATGTTCGAATCGGTGCTGCAGACCATGATGTTTCAGAAGCGCTTTACTTGAACGATCCAGATGGAAACGGAATCGAAATTTATATCGACCGTCATGAATCGGAATGGACTTGGAATCAGGACGAACAAGTACATATGGTGACAGAACAGCTGAATTTCCAGCCAATTTTAGCAGCTGCAGACGGCAATTGGAACGGCTTGCCTGCTGATACTGTTATGGGGCATGTACACTTATCCGTAGTAAATCTGGACAAATCGGAGCAGTTTTATACAAATGTATTGGATTATAATGTTGTTACGCGTTACGGTGCACAGGCGCTGTTCGTATCAACAGGGAAATATCACCACCATTTCGGATTAAACACTTGGAACAGCAACAACGGCAATAAACCAACAAACGATATGGTCGGCTTAAAATCCTTTACGGTTGTGTTAAAGGATGCAGAGTATGCTGAAAAAGTAAAACAAAGCCTGACAAATAACGGCTTCATCGTCGAAAACTTTGCAGAAGCACCAGCACACGGTGGTACTCAGTTATTTTCAACGGTTGATCCAAATGGTTTACGTATCGTATTTACATTAGACGGTGAATAATTACTGGTAACCTAAAGCAAGAGCCCGAAAAATTTTTCGGGCTCTTTTTGAAACTTTATTTTCTATCCTACGTATACATAATTAATTACAATTAACGGAGGAATTCATTTGTCACTATTTAATAAAGTTTTAGCAAGTGTTGGTATAGGAGCTGCAAAAGTTGATACAAAATTACACAAATCAACTTACACGTTGAATGAAAATATTTCAGGTGTTGTAGAAATCATCGGGGGTAGCACGGAACAGCAAATTGATGCAATCTATCTAACACTTCACACAAACTTTATCCGCGAAATCGATGATAAAAAGATTAAAGATGAAGCGGTACTGCACAAATACAAATTAAATGAGCCATTCACAATTCAGGCAGACGAAAAACGCCAAATTCCATTTTCATTCTCCCTGCCCCCTGTTGTTCCCGTAACGACCGGCAACTCGCGTGTATGGATTCAAACAGGCTTAGATATTAAAAATGCTGTAGACCCTAAAGATAAAGACTTTATCGAGATTCAGCCGACTCGTCTTGCGAACGGTGTGTTAACAGCCATTCAAAACATGGGCTTCCGGTTGCGTAAAGTAGATAACGAACAAGCCCCTTCCTATTTGCGCCGACAAACACCGATTGTACAGGAATTTGAGTTTACACCGACAAACAACACGTATCGCCGGTATCTAGACGAACTAGAAGTTGTCTTTTTACATCAATCACCAAACTCAGTCGAAATCTTATTACAAGTAGACCGACGTGCCCGCGGGCTTGGAGGGTTTTTATCCGAAGCGCTCGATATGGATGAAAGCTTCATCCGTCTCACATTATCCGAACACGATAATATCCAGGCAAAGCTTGAGCAAGTGATTAAAACGAAGATGAAATAATAACAAGGCAAGAAGCGATTAATGCTTCTTGCCTTGTTTTATTTTAACCCTGGATAGTTTTGTTGTCTTAGTACTTCGTAAATAACAATTGCCGCTGTATTTGATAAATTCAGTGAGCGGATATGGTCACTTTGCGGTATGCGCAGACACATATCGGCACGTTGTTTTGCAAATTCTTTTGGCAAGCCTGTTGTTTCTCTTCCGAACATAAAGTATAAGTCTCGTTCTGAATTGCTGAAATCATGTGTCGTAAATGGCTCTTCACTATATGTCTCAATTAAATACACATCGCCATTTTTACTGTACTCGATAAAATCTTCTAAAGAATCATGATAAACGACATTCACATGTTCCCAATAATCCAATCCAGCACGCTTTAGCATTTTGTCATCTGTTGAAAAGCCTAAAGGACGGATTAAATGTAATGATGTATTCGTTCCAGCACAAGTGCGGGCAATGTTGCCTGTATTTGCTGGGATTTCTGGTTGATATAATACGATATGGTTTGGCACTTCTGATCCTTCTCTCTCAATGATTTAACATTGCCAGCCCTTTTTCAATCTCGGCCAGCACTTCTTCATCCTGCTCTCTTTTTCTGGCAGCCAATAAAATATCCTCTGCCCCGTCTGTTCCGATTTTTCCGATTGCCCATGCAGCCGTCCCTCTTAATACAGGACGTTCATCTTTTTGCAATACTTGAACTAAATCAGGCAGTGCGGCTTCTTCTTTAAAGTGTGCAAGCGCTAAAATGGCGTTACGCTGAATCGGCTTTTTACCGCGCCATGAACCGGATACATGTCCAAACTTTGCTTTAAATTCCTTATTGGAAATCGATAAAAGGGGCTGAAGTAACGGTTTTGCGATTTCAGGATCCGGCGTGAATTCATCATGAATCCAGTTTAGCTTTCCTTTATTCTTCGGACACACCGTTTGACATGTATCACAGCCATACAAACGGTTTCCGATTTTGGCACGAAACTCATCCGGCAGAAATCCTTTTGTCTGAGTTAAAAAGGCAATGCAACGCTGTGAGTTCAGCTGCCCTGGTGCGACGATAGCTCCTGTTGGACATACATCGATACATAATGTACAGTCACCGCATTCGTCTTCCATCGGTATATCTGGAGCAAAAGGGATATTCGTAATGATTTCGCCTAAATAGACGTACGAACCAAATTCAGGTGTAATAATAGAGCAATTTTTGGCGCTCCAGCCGATTCCTGCTCGTTCTGCAACCGCACGATCTACTAGTTCCCCGGTATCGACCATTGATTTCACCTTTACATTCGGCACACGTTCTTGCAGCCAAGCTTCAATGAGCTGCAGACGTTCCCGAACCGCTGTATGATAATCGATGCCCCATGAAGCACGGCAAAATATGCCGCGACGCTCCCCTTTTTTTCCTTGCGGGGCATCTTGCATGCGTGAAGGATACGCAATGGCAATCGCAATAATGCTTTCTGCTTCATCTAATAATTTTAAAGGCTCTGTACGCAGCTCTATATTTGCTTCTTCAAAGCCTGATTGGTATGCTAATTGTTGCTGACGACGTAGACGATTCTTCAATTCATGAAACGGAGCAGCGGTCGTAAATCCGATTTTATCAACACCAATAGATGCTGCATATTTCACTAAATCTTCTTGAAGTTGATGAACTTTCATTTCACATGCTCCTTTCAAATGATACAATAAATTTATATTTATTTTTGTATTACATATTTTAGTATTTCTTAAAAACAATGTAAGAAGGTGTTCTACATGAATATTTTAATAAATGAAGCTCTTTTTTCTGTAAATGAACAATTAAAAATTGGCCTTATCCATTATAGCAAAATTATCGTTGAAGAATCTCCTCAAATGATTAAAGGACGCACACAACTTTATCAGGAAAATCTGTATTTGGAATTACAGGAAACACCTGTGACAGAACGACCTGGCATTAAAGAATGGCGCCAGCTTTGGAAGTCTTTCGGCGGTGATCCGAACCGGTACCGTCACTCTGCGGAAAGTTTAATGCGACGTATCGCTAAACAGCAATATTTAGTACCGTTCCATTCGGCTGTTGATTTAAACAACTTCTTTTCACTTCAATACGAGATTCCTGTTGGCATATATGATTTAGATGTTATTGAAGGAGATATGAAAATTGAAGTAGGCAGTGTGTCGACAGGCTATGAAGGAATCAATGGCCGCTTTAATTCATTGGAGAATATCATCCATTCAAAAGATGCGCTCGGCCCATTCGGCAGCCCCTTTGTTGATTCAAAAAGAACGGCAGTTACAGAAGCTACGACAAATGCGCTGCAAATCTTTTATTTACGCCCTTCTCTTAGTGAAAAGGAAGCAACTGAACTATTGAGCAGTGCAGCAAACATGTTTACGCAAATTAGCGGTGGCGAATATGAAGTACATATTCTATCAAAGAAAAATTCAAAAGTTCATTTTTAAGGAGTGGAATCATTTGAGTATTAACTTAGCTGAGGCAGTAAAACTAAAAAGTATCATTACGAAGAGAATTCAGGAACGCACAATGCAAGTACATTCCTTAACACATGTCATCATTGAGAAAGGTGAACAGCCAAAAGCCCCTGACTATTCTCTTGAAATGCTTGAAGCAGAGCTAAAAGAGCTTCGTTATGATTCACGTAAGCTTGATGCCCTAATCTACCGTGCTAACATCGACAATACTGTTGTATTTAAAGATGAGGAAATGCCTATTGTCGAAGCAATTGAACTGGCGAGCCAATTACGCGCAGAAGCACAATTTTGTAAAAACCTTGGTTCTGAAGAGAAAGAAGCTTTTTACCATAATTCCGGTGATGCAATGCTTTACCGCGTAGCATTGTATGATCCAATGACATATCGAAACCGTGCAAACGAGCTTGAAAAGGAAGCACATCGCCTATCCAATTTAATTAATGCCAAAAACTATCAAGTAGAAATAGAATTTGATGACAGCAATTACTTCTAAACCTAGGGCGGTGAGACTCCAAACTGGGTAGTAACGAGCGATTTATGCTTCGGCATTCCCAACAACTGGTTAAACCAATAACTCTTTACCGTTTACACTGTTACCTTTCACTCATAACCAACCATAGTAAAGGCTAACACAAACTTTTAGAGTATTTTTGCTCGCTCGTTATTAAAAGACACCTGCTCACAATTTGTGAAAAGGTGTCTTTGCTTTTAATTACATATAATTCTTACTCTACACCCGGTAAAATTCTTAATGCCTTTTCATCTGCATCCAAAATTACGTCCACACCTAATGGGATTGCAATATTAGGTTCGCAGTGGCCAATTTTAAACCCAGCTAACACAGGTTTGTTAAATGGCTTCAAATACCCTTCTATGACCTTCAATACATCTTCATAGCTGTATGTATCATCCGGCATATTAAAGTCTGCTATAACAAACCCTGCTGCAAGCTCCAGCTTTCTTGAAAGACGCAGCTGATTCAGCATTAAATCAATTTGCTCAATTGTTTCCCCTAAATCTTCAAGTAGTAAAATTTTATTGCGCACATCAATTTCAAATTTAGTTCCAAGCGTACTGACAATACGGTTTAAATTTCCGCCTGTCAACTCGCCGCGTACAACTCCCGGTACAACTGTCGTAAGAGGTGAAATGCTTTCCGTATACTGAATTTCAATCGGTTGGAACAGCTGTTGGAGCATCTTTTTAGAAAGAGTATCCAACTCCCCTTTTGGACTGGACAGCATTGGGCCATGGAATGTCACTAAATTTGCAAACTCGTTTACTTGAGTATGTAAAGTCGTCACATCGGAAAAGCCCCAAATAATTTTCGGATTTTCCTCGATTAAAGGATAGCTTATTTTATCGATTATTCTTGAGATCCCATAGCCGCCCTTCACTAAAAAGACTGCCTTCACTTCAGGATCAACAATCATTTGATGGAAGTCTTTTATCCGCTCTTCGTCGGAACCTGCCAAATAGCCTTCATATGCCTGTACCGTATTACCAAGCTTATATTTTAAACCTAGCTCTTCTAAAAACGCTAATTTATCCCCCAGTGATTCTATATTAAGCGGACTACTTAAATTAACTAATCCTACTGTATCGCCATGCTGTAATCTTGCTGGTCGAATTTTCATGTTAATGACCTCCTTTTACTTCTGTCGCTATTGTATCATAGCGTTTTATGTAAAGCGCATTGCAAATTTCATGTGGTTGTCCCTATAATAGATAAAATTATTTTTCCAATATAAGGAGATGTACAATAATGAAATTTCCACCACAGCTACTGCTCATTTTAGCTACTTTATTATGGGGCGGTAACTTTGTAATTGGACGAGCTGTTTCTGGGGATATTCCTCCGATTACTCTTGCTTTTTTACGATGGATTGTCGCCTTTCTCGTATTTTTCCCTATCGCATACAAACGTACGAAACAAGAATGGCCAGCGGTGAGACAACATTGGGGTGCCGTCATTATTTTAGCACTTACAGGAGTTGCTGCATTCAATACGCTTGTTTACATCGGTTTGCATTATACAACGTCCATCAATGCATCATTAATGAATTCATCAACACCGATTATTATATACATACTGAGCTTCATCTTTTTAAAGGAACGTTTAACAAAATTCCAGATGTTCGGCACGCTGCTGTCTTTAGCCGGAGTACTCTTTATTATATCCGGGGGTTCATTACAGAGCCTGCTTTCATTTTCATTCAACAAAGGGGACTTAATCGTATTAATTGCGGTAGTGTGCTGGAGTGTCTATTCATTACTCATTAAAAAGTACGCAGGAAAGCTGCCGGGTTATTCAACGTTTTTAGTGACTATCGCAATCGGAGCTATCATGTTACTGCCGTTCACAGTATATGAACTACTTACAACGTCACAAGCAATCGTATGGAACACCTCGACAATTGGGGCGATTATTTATGTAGGGATCATTGCTTCAATTATTGCCTTTTTAAGCTGGAACACTGGCGTTGTCTCATTAGGTGCAAACAATGCAGGAATCTACCTAAACTTCATTCCACTATTCGCTACAATCTTTGCCGTGCTGTTTTTAAATGAGCAACTCCTTCTTGCTCAAGTAATCGGTGGGATCGCTGTTATTGCAGGGGTTTTTATTTCAACGATAAAATAATATAAAAAGGAGTGCACATTGTATGCACTCCTTTATTTTATTTTACATCTGTATAAATAACGGTTACATCCGGATGGTTGTGCAGAGCGCTTGCCGGGAAATCTTCTGTTACTATACCGCTGCGCAAACGATTAAATGCCTCTTGTTTTGATGCACCTGAAATTAATAATACAATCCTTTTAGAACTCAAAATTGTCTTGATACCCATTGTAATGGCATGTGTCGGCACATCATCAATTGAATCAAAATAAACTTGATTCGCTTCACGTGTAGATGGGGCAAGCTTTACAATATTTGTACCTAAATCGAAAGGAGTTCCCGGTTCATTAAAACCGATATGTCCATTCATGCCAATTCCCAAAAGCTGGATATCAATATTTCCCGTAGCCTTAATCATCGCATCATATTCAGCTGCGGCTTTTTCTAAATCCGATTTATTGCCTGCTGGTAAATTAATGTTTTCACGTTTCATATCGATATGATTAAACAGATTATAGTCCATATAGTAATGATAGCTCGCTTCATTTGACGGATTAATACCGGTATATTCATCCAAATTAAAGGACTTTGCCTGTGCAAAAGAGATCTCGCCAGCCTTGTATGCTGCTACCAGCTCTTTATAAAAGCCTTCCGGAGTACCTCCAGTAGCCATTCCAAATACCGTTGCACTATTCTTTTTTAATTGATCTTTAAAAATTGTTGCGGCAATTTTACTCATATCATCATAGTTCGCCGCTTCAATCCATTTAAAGTTTGTTGCTACATTCATTTGTTTAATTCCCTACTTCCTCACACTAAAATACATTGTTATCATCTAAATAATATTTGCTGTGTTTTATCTTCCTTACATTATAATGTTCATTCTATAGTAAATATTTTTAAGAAGCTAGAAAAAAACGTATTATTCCCTATAAAAAAGTACGTACTGAAGCGTATATGTAATTTACTTATCTTTCACTATTTTAAATATGAAAAACGGAGAAATCATATGAATTTCTTGAATAACATTATTATACTTTTACACACAAAAAAGCTCCCTTTTTACAATAAAGCTTAAATTGTAAACTATATCAAACCCCGGCTTAATTGTATCAGGGAGACTTCTTCAATGAACTAATACTTGCTTAAAATTTAATTATTACTAAGGAAGTCTATAAAGGATTGTTGCTGCTGCACCATTTGGAAATGCTCCACTTGATGTTGTTACTCTTACAGATAATAAGGTACATCTATTTACAGGATAATTTGCTGCAGTTGTACCACAACAATTGCGTGTTGTAGCATTATTTGGACCTGTAACTGTTGCAATAACTCCAGTTGATACTGGATCATCAAAACCACAAGTTTGGCTGATTACAATCTCTGCAGATGCTACTTCCCCTGCTGTTAATATATTATCCCTAATATTGAAAACCAATCCTGTAATAATTGCATTTTCAGGAATTACGACTGTATTTCTTGTAAACTGTGCAGAAGCTGTGCCCAAGCCCATAAACTGCCCATTTGGTATTGATTGGTCAGTTGCTAAATATATTTCTCCTGTTCTTTGAACCTGCCCACCATTTCCGTTATGTGGCATATTTTTTTTGCATGGCACTTTAAATCTGTAATAACAATCGTCTTTATCACAATCGCACTTAACATAATTGTTCATGTTTGAATTATTACTATTACACCCTACGCAACCCAATTTATTCACCCCCTATTTTTACTACAATATTCTAAGGGGGATTGAAGAAATAGACATTTATACTATACTCCAAATAAATTACTGAAAGTATAAAATAAAAAACCCTCAAAGCCTAATTTAAAGGCTTTGAGGGTTTTTTATCTGTTGTATTGAACTGATACCGAGTGTGGGACTTGAACCCACACGCCTCGCGGCAACGGATTTTGAGTCCGTCGTGTCTGCCATTCCACCAACTCGGCAAATTAAGGTAAAAAAAAATCGGGTTTTCCGATTTAATAAAATATGGAGGCGGCAACCGGATTTGAACCGGTGATAAAGGTGTTGCAGACCTGTGCCTTACCACTTGGCTATGCCGCCATATTTGGAGCGGAAGACGAGGTTCGAACTCGCGACCCCCACCTTGGCAAGGTGGTGTTCTACCACTGAACTACTTCCGCAAATAAAAAAATGGCTGGGGTACCTGGATTCGAACCAGGGCATGACGGAATCAAAATCCGTTGCCTTACCGCTTGGCTATA
>NZ_JBELZM010000016.1:0-12988 GCF_040273735.1 Solibacillus sp.
GAAATATTTATTTACGGTTAGCACGAATTGAAGTGGGCCATATTTTCTAATATAAATTGAATTGTTCTAATATATTTTTATTTGTTCTAATAAAACTCCGTTGTTCTAATAAATTTCTAAAAAGTGTTCGCTTTGTTCTAATATTCCTTTAGCATTTGCTAATATCGACAACACTTTTTCTAAAATCCTTTTCAACTGTTCTAATAAAAACAGCACTAACATAAAAAAACGCACTTCCAACATGAAAGTGCGCTTTGAATCAGGAAATTATTGAGCTGTATATCCACCATCAACCGTTAAGCTGTTGCCGGTCATGAATGAAGAATCATCACTTGCCATAAATAATACGGCTTTTGCCATTTCTTCTGCTTGTCCAAGGCGTTTCATCGGCGTCATTGAAGCTAATGCCTGTTTGCTTTCTTCCGGAATAATCGGTGTGTCAATGAAGCCTGGGCATAGTGAGTTTACACGAATATTCTGTTCTGCATATTCAAGTGCTAGTGAGCGTGTTAAGTTAATAACGCCACCTTTTGCCGCATTATATGCTGCCGATCCAGGTGAACCAACCCATCCATACATAGAAGCGGTGTTGATAATTGAACCTCCGCCAGACTTTAACATTTCTCGGATTGCTTCACGGGCTACCAGGAATACACCATCTAAGTTGACATTGACTGTGTTGCGCCACTCCGAATATTCCAATTCATGTGAAGGGAAAACCCGGCCGATGCCTGCATTGTTAAATACTACATCTACTTTGCCAAATGCTTCAATTGTCTGTTTAAATATATTTGCTACTTCTTCTTCACTTGTAATATTTGCTTTAACAAATAATGCTTCCGCGTTAAGCGCTTTCAATTCCGCTTCGAAACCTTTACCTTTTTCTTCATTTAAATCAACAAGTACAACTTTAGCACCTTCAGAGACAAATAATTTTGCTGTAGCTGCACCAATACCTGATGCACCACCAGTGATGACTGCTACTTTACCTTGTAATTTCCCCATCTTTTATTCCTCCCGTATAATGAGTCTTTAAACACATACTTATTTAAATTAAATTGAACAGAATCAATAGAAGAAGTATGTGCTATTTGTTTATATTTAAATTTTAACAATTTCTATAAATACAACAATCATTAGAATATTGTAAAATGTATACTTAGTAGACACTTACTATTATTTTGTCTTTTTTAACATGGAGGGATTGTCGTGGAAAATAACCAAATAGATACATCCAAAAGAAAAAATCGTACAAAAGATCACTTTAAATTAGCGTTAATTGAACTTATCAAAAGGAAAGGCTACCATGCCATTTCAGTAAAGGATATTGTCGATCAAGCGTCCTACAATCGCAGTACTTTTTACGTGCATTATCAGGATAAATTTCAACTGGCCGAAGATTTACTTGAAACAATGCTTGCAGGATTGGAAGAATCTGTTGGAAAACCATACAAACCGGGACAAAAAATATATACTACAAAACTGAATGCCCCATCTTTTAATATTATTTCTTATATATACGATAATCGTAATTTTTTTGAACTTATTAAATACGATGATACATTAACAGGCTTACATACAAAATTTCCTCAAGCCATATTAAAAATTTACGGGGAGCAGTTCATATTCCAGACAATAAATAATATCCCGGTAAACATGGATTACTTTAAAAGATATGCGGCATACGGATTTTACGGACTTGTACAAAATTGGATTAACAGCAATTTCAAAGAGTCCAAAGAAGATTTCATTGAAGAAGTCATTACTTTATCCCAAACACACATTTATTCACTGGAGTTTGTGGGGAAACAAAAGAAATAACATTATTAATGAGCTGTAACAGCAAATTGGATGATGAGCGAAGAAGCAGAAATTATCTGTTAGTAACAAGCAGTTGTTTACAAAATTAATTTTCAATTTAAGAAGACACTACCTTCTCAAATGAGCCCGGTAAAATACCGAACTCATACCAGCAATTAGCTGCATAATAAAAACTCTACCTTTAAGGGGTCACTAGCTTTTCAATTTATCGAAGCGGTTTTTACTTTAGATACTTAGTTCAAATACCATCTCCGCCTAAATTATGAAGCGTTAGATAATTTTTTAAAAAACGTTTTGTTCGTTCATTTTGAGGGTTCTCGAAAATCTCTTTTGGCGACCCCTCCTCAACAATATGTCCATCTGCCATGAAAATCACACGATCCGCCACTTCTTTTGCAAACTCCATTTCATGTGTTACAACAATCATTGTTCGACCTTGTTTAATAACTGCCTTCATTACATTTAAAACTTCTTCTACAAGCTCTGGGTCAAGTGATGAAGTCGGCTCATCAAATAAAATCACATATGGATCGAGCGCAAGTGCTCTTGCTATGCCAACTCGCTGCTGTTGCCCTCCTGAAAGCGCGACAGGATAATTAAGTTCTTTCCCTTTTAATCCAACCTCAGCTAGTATTTGGTATGCTATTTCCTCAGCCTGCTTCTTGGAGATTTTCTTAGATAGGCGCAAAGGTTCAGATACGTTATGTAAAGCAGTTTTATTTTTAAATAGATTATAATTTTGGAATACCATTCCTGTTTTCCCGCGTAATTTCAATACTTGGGACTTTTGAAAATTCTCTAAATTCAATTTTTCGCTATCAATTTGAATAATACCCTTTTCTGCTTTCTCCAAAAAATTTAAACAACGTAAAAATGTGGATTTCCCTGATCCTGAAGGACCGATAATAGCAAGTACCTCGCCGTCTTTAATCTCTACCTCTATTCCTTTTAAAACCGCAGTGTTCCCGTAGTTTTTATGCAAATTCTGAATTTTAATCATTTTGTTGCCTCCTTTTGGTACGGACGCTCTACATAATTTTCAAGTTTTGACTGTAAGAAAGCTAAAATTACTGTAATGGCCCAATAAATTAAACCAACTGTTAAATACGCTTCTAGAAATTTATAAGTGACAGCTGATTCGAGCTTTGCCCGAGCAAGCATATCCACAACACCGATCGTAAAAGCTAATGAAGTTTCTTTAATCATCATAATGTAATAGTTTCCTGATGCCGGAATTGCAACACGTAATACTTGAGGCAAAATAACTGTACGTAACCCTTGCCACTTTGTCATGTTCACAGCATCACATGCTTCAAATTGACCTTTATCAACCGCTAAAAATGCAGAACGAAATACTTCCGATAAATATGCTGCATTTTTTACACTTAGCGCAAAAATAACAGCTGTAATCGCATCTAATGAGCTGAAGCTAGGAAATAATTGAGGTATCCCAAAATAAAAAATAAAAATCTGAATGAGCGTAGGGACTCCACGGAAATAAGAAATAATAACAATTAAAATCTGATAAAGAACGGGAACTTTAAAATTAATTATTACAGAAAATAGAAGACCAATAATGACTGCTAATATAAAGGAAAGTGTCCCCATGTATAAAACAATTGGTAAATATTCTATGATTCTTGGAAAAATATCAATCATATAACCAACATCAAAATTCACAAAATCCCTCTTTTCTATGGAACTAGAAATCAGAAGGCTGTTCAGAGATTACTCTGGACAGCCTCTATTAAAGATTATTTATGTGGAATTGTTACGTCAATTGCACTCCACTTATCAGATAGCTCTTTTAATGTGCCATTATCTTGCAGCTTTTGTATTTCTGCACTAAACGCTTCTAAAAACTCTTTATTTTCTTCAGAGCGTACAAACGGGAAGCCATAGTCAAAGTTAACTAAATATTCTTCACCGTAAATCTTTAATGGTAAACCTTCATCCCGAATACGAGATGCTGCAGTAATTTTCACATCAATAAATGCATCTAATCGTCCTAATGCCACTTCATTATATGTTCCGCTTACATCTTGGTATGGTGTAATGATAATTTCACCACCATTTTCCTCATTCCATTTCTCTAAAAATTGATGCAAGTTATTTCCTAATAAAACACCCACTTTTTTACCTTTTAAGTCTTCAATACTGTTAATACTATTATTATCTTCATGTACAACTAGAGTAGCACCTGAATAAGCATAAGGTGTTGAAAAGTCATATTTTGTACGACGTTCTTCTGTCATTGCAATTAAATTGGATACCGTATCAATTTTTCCGGCATCGAGCATACCAAAGATACCTGAAAATTCAGCGAACTCCCACTTAATTTCATACCCTAATGCTTCACCCACTTTTTCTAATACTTCTACGTCATATCCTTGCGCTTTGCCGTCTTCATCCACTGAAATAAATGGAGGATAAATTCCTGATGAACCTACAACTAAGACCTCTTTTTCCCCACTGTCAGCATTCGTTTCTTTTGCCGTTGACCCAGCCCCTTCCCCATCATCATCGCCACAAGCAGCTAACAGTAATATTAAAGAACTAAAAAAAATGAGAAATGGTAATTTCTTTAAAATTTTCATTTAAGCTTCCACCTTTTCTAGTTCTTTTTCTATTACCTCAACTAATTCTTCTGCAAAAATTTCACGCGGGTATTGGAATTCCAATTCATTGATAAATACAGTAGGCACCATTTTTACATTACGCTCAATTGCCTCAGCAGTAATTTGTAAGCTACGGTCGATATTTGAGAATTCTTCTTTTAAGTTATACTTCGCTTCAATGTATTTCTTTATTTCAAAACTTGAATATTTATCCCATGTCGCTTGATACTTAAATAATTGACTTATGATTTCTAATGTTCTTTCTGGATTAGAATAATCTAAATTTGCATTGATTAACGTCCCAGGCAATAACATTTCACGTGGTTTGTCATAATGCTTTACTACTAACGCTACTTTATTTTCTGCGAAATACTTTGGAAGTGTATTATCAACTAAATCGTAAAACGTCGCACAATACGGACACGCGTAATTTAAAAACACTTCAATTTTTACAGGTGCATTCAAATCGCCAATTACTAAATAATCATTTTTAATTTCCATCCTAATTATCCATCCTTTTTTGTTTTCTATAAATTCAAAAAATTCAACGATTTTATTGTATACTATCTTTATTGGAATTGTAAATAATATTTTGAAAATGTTGGGATGTTTAGTTATAAGTTGAAGGAGTAAAAAAATCCCACCGACTATATTTAGATAAAAGTATATTAAAAAAACCTCTAAACTTTGGAGTTTAGAGGTTTTGACATGATTGAACTACTTAAGCGATCCAATCCTCTTTCGGAATATCATTTGCTTCCTTCTTGCTATAGTAACGCCCTTTTGTTACCAATCCTAAAATGACAGTCAGAATTGCTGCCATAAGCGCTGCGAAAAAGGCGGCAGTATTTTGCAGGAATGTACCCATATATCCGAGCGCTGCAATTGTGCCGATTATAGTTGGAACAATTAAAGCAATGACACCAACCGGATTCCACTTAAACAGATTTTCCTGTCTGGATTCGTAATAGCGTGGGCCGATTTTCAGCATTTTTTTGAGAACGAGTGCTTCCGTTACGAGAACTGCTGCCCAGCTCATCAGTGCTACACCTTGGAACGTCATGGCAATTTGAAGATGATCGACAATACCACCAAGCATCAATATCATCGCAATGACACCACCTACTACTACCCAAAAACGGCGCCCTGGTTTAAAGCCAACCATGTTTTCAAAAAAGTTCGAGAGGGAAAGTGAGCTGCTGTAAATATTCGTTATATTAATTCGAACCTGTGTCAGTACCGTGAATACGACACCACCGAGCCCTAACAATGTCACGATATAAACGCCGGGATTGGCTTCGGCGAATTTAACACCGAACCAAATGCCAAGACCCCCCATTACACCAAAACAGAAGATTTGCGGAATAAACCCGATTGCAATTGAACCGACTTTCAAATCTTTCGGTTTCAGGAATCGTGCATAATCCGAGGCAATCAAAGCCGTAAGTCCCATGATACCGTGTTGCATTCCGATACATAACAGCAATGCCGTACCGCCTATTTGAACACCTTCAGGCATATAGGTCCAGAAATTACCGGAGTTTAGTGATGGAGTGTTGAAAGCAATAACAATGGCCGTAATGAGGAAGAACCCAAAAATCGGCAATGACCATTTTTGAAGTTTGTCCAATTGTTTAATGCCAAACCAGTTTAACGGAATTACTAAGGAACCAAAGATTACAATTAAAAGCCAGATCGGAATCGCCGGGAAATATGCATGAATTGCAGCGACTAGAATCATACCTTCAAATGCACAATACATAATAAAATTTGATGCGTAAATTAATGAGGTTAATGAGGCTCCGATGTAACCGAATCCTCCGCGGGATAATAAGTTGACGTTCATGCCGGACTTTGCCGATAAATAAACAATGATGCTTCCAAGGATACCTGCGACTATAATGGCATAGCCAGCCGAGATGAGCGCATTGACCGCTCCGAACTGTAGTGCCATGACACTTCCCATCTGGAAATAGAAGATGGCAGTTGCGATGCCAAACGTTATATTAGTGATACTTAACCAGCCCATTTTGCGCTCTTCACGCGGAACTCGGTCAAAAGTATAGTCACTAGTTGCTTCTTCTTGATATAAGTCTCGTTCTCTTAAATTTTGATCTGCAGTAATATCAGATCTCATTCAATCAAATCCTTTCTGTACTTATACTTCTTTTGTTTCAAAGGAACTTTTATTGGAGGTGGATGGATCTTTTTAAGGGAAAGGGCGGTTACGGTAAATCATCTGCAATTGATCCCTTCGATTCAGAAACAAAAAAAGAAATGATTTTTTTACCGCGCAGACAGTTGTGAGCGTAAGTTAAATAGCTCCATTAAATATTTTAACATAATTTAACGCAATTATTTGCTATCCCAGCCCAAGTCGTTCTTTAGCGCTATAGGAAACCCACTCTTTTCCATACAAAAAACTCGAAAAACATAATTCCCATGCTTTCCGAGTTATTTAACAGGTGCATTTAGCCAGCATGGCCATCTGCTTATTCTATATTTTCATTTACATTTATCGCCAAATGACTATTTGGCATATAAACAATTCCAGCAATTTCTCTTTCCCTATATGCGAAGGTTGCCAACAAAATCCGGATAATTGTTCGGCCGTCTTTTCTATTCACCCAGCAATGCATAAAACTGATAGCCCATATACAGCGCCATTATCCAAATAATTACTGCAGATATCTTATTAAGATAATTTAGAAATTTACCGTTCCCGTCAATTTGTCCAATCTTTCTCCCGACAATGGCAAGTGAAAGAAACCATATCCATGATACGACTATACAGGCCAATGTAAACATCCATTTCTCATAACCTGTATAAGCTAATGAACTTGTTCCGATTACCCCGATTGTATCTAATATAGCATGGGGGTTAAGTAGCGACACGGAAGCAGCAAATGTTATTTGGCGTCGAGCTGAAAATCCTTTTTCTTCCCGCTTCGCATTTATCGTAGGGTTGTCTTTCCATATCACCCATCCCATATAAGCCAAGAAAAGGAATCCTGCTAAAAACAGTGATATTTTCAACCATTCCAAACTAAAAACAATAACCGATACTCCCGCTACCGCTAAATAAATTAAAATCGTATCACAGATCCCTGCTGTTACTATTGCAGGCAATGCTTTCGTAAATTTCCGGTGTGCTGCACCTTGATTAAAAATAAATACGTTTTGAACACCTAATGGCAAGATTAATCCAAATGCCAATAAGATTCCATGAATTATTGGTTGCACGTTTATTCCTCCTGTTTCCATTATTTAAGAATAACGATGAAGGAACGATTTGTCTTCCCTTGAAGAAATTCAGGCATACTCCGTGAAATCCATTTACCGAGCTGCCTAGCGTTTTTACGAGCAACTTGACTTACCATTAATTGATAAATTAATGTAGTAAATAGAACTTGATAGGCGAGAAAGTTCGCCATTAACCGCCTATGGACAAATGACTCCTGTCAGTTTAGTGGACTGGCGGGAGTCTGTTTTATTTAAGGGAGGTTACTTAATTTGCAAATGATTTTAATAGGAATCGGCGGTGCTATTGGAGCGGCATTAAGATATAGCGTATCCCTGCTTTTGTTAACAAACGAGACAGCTGCCTTCCCCTTTGCGACGGTTGCGGTAAATTTAGCAGGCTGCTTTCTTTTAGGTATGCTCTCTTCGGGTCTTGAACTAAAAATAATAGCAAACCCTGAATATTTAGTAGCATTCAAAACCGGCTTAATCGGCTCGTTTACAACTTTTTCCACATTCAGTGTCGAGGTTATTCAGCTGCTGCAGCATCACTTTTACTTTTCGGCAATCCTTTATATTTTCATTAGCGCCATCTTCGGATTAATTTTTGTTGCGCTTGGCATGAAGATTGGGAAAAGCCTTTCGGAAAGGAAAGAACCAGTATGATGAATTTCTTGTTAGTAGCCGTTGGCGGATTTTTCGGAGCCATTTTGCGCGCTGTTATTTCTAAGCGGCTCAATCATAAAAACCGTTTTGTTCACTTTGGTACTTTTACGGTAAATATGCTCGGCTCGTTTGCATTGGGGTTTTTGGTTAATATACATCTTCATACAAATGCAAATCTTATTTTGAGTATCGGATTTTTAGGAGCGTTCACTACATTTTCTACTTTTAAATTGGAAACTCTGACACTTGTCCATGCAAAACAATGGAAGCAATTTGTAATCTATTCTTTACTCACATATACGATCGGCCTATACATTGCTTATGCAGGCTTTTTAATGGCAGCATTATATTTATCCTAATGTTTCCGTTTCCCCTCTGATCAGCATCAGTTTTAACATGTAATGTTTACAATCAAATAACGCGGGTAAATTTACAATGTGCAACATTCAGATGAGGAGGATGATAGAAATGGTAAAACATATTGTGGGGTATTATGATACAGAAGCAGAAGCAATCGATGCAATTGAGGATTTAAAACGACAAGGTTACCGTACTGAAGAGATTTCAGTTATCAGTAAAAGCCAATCGGATGTTGATACGATTTCCGATGAAACAGGTGCAAACGTTGCAGAAGGTGCGGCTACAGGCGCAGCTGCGGGCGGTGCATTAGGCGGAATTGGCGGCGTGCTTGCAGGTCTTGGGGCGTTGGCCATTCCAGGTATCGGCCCTATTGTAGCAGCAGGTCCAATTGTTGCCGGTATTACAGGCGCGGCAGCTGGTGCAGGTGTCGGCGGCTTGACGGGTGCTCTTATCGGTATGGGGATTCCCGAAGATGAAGCAAACCGTTACAACGAACAATTTGAATCTGGTAAAATTTTAATTATGGTAGATGAAAATACACGCGGTACAACACTTTTATAAAAAAACTGCAGAAAGTCATTCCTGATTCATCAGGATGGCTTTCTTTTTTGTTCCTAAAGCAAGTAAATTTATCCCTTCCCTGTTCACTCATGTTTACAAATATTCCTCCAGGGTAAATTTTAATATGTGAAAAGAGATTTGAGAGGATGAGGGAAATGGCAAAACATGTCGTAGGATATTATGATACAGAAGCAGAAGCAATTAAAGCAGTTGAAGAATTAAAACGACAAGGTTACAATGCTCAGGATATTTCAATTATCAGTAAAAATGTATCCGATGTAGATGCAATCTCCAATGAAACCGGCGCAAATGCCATGGAAGGCGCAATTACAGGTGTTGCTGCCGGCGGTACATTAGGCGGACTCGGCGGTGTTATTGTCGGACTTGGCGCGCTTGCTATTCCAGGTATCGGGCCTGTCGTTGCAGCCGGACCAATCGCTGCAGGGTTAACTGGATTAGCTACTGGTGTAATGGTCGGCGGAATCGTCGGTGCTTTAGTCGGTATGGGTATTCCGGAAGACGAGGCAGAGCGCTACAACGAACAATTTGAAGCTGGCAAGATTTTAATCATGGTAGCAGAAGATAAACGCGGTTCCGAATTATAAAAATTTGACTGCATCAATGCAATCTTTAATTTGAATAGAAAACAATATAGAAATCTATATAATGCCATTCCGATATTAATTGGAATGGTATTTTTATTGAATTCATTTAATTAGAATACATTCACTCCAGCATCATGTCTCCTTATTAGTGTGTCCCTTTATTAAGGTCCAGTTAATCCCCTAGCGCAGAGTTATGCAGTTTTGAATTTTAATAATAAAATAAGTATTGCAATAATTACGTAATAGTAATAAAGTATTAGCGATATACAATGATTTTTAAACTATTATCCTAAACAGAAAAGGAATGTTTTAATTTTGAATTTTTTTACTAAGTGGTCCATTAAATTTAGACTTGTTTTTGCATTTGCAATTGTACTCTTAATACCAACCTTAACTGTATCTTTTTTTTCATATAACAATACAAAAAACCTAATTTTTGAAGAGCATGAGTCAACTGCCGAACAAAATTTAAATTTATTAAATTCAAAGATTACAGAAACAATTCAGCCAAAGCTTCAGCAGCTGTCATATTTGTCATCATATATTTCACAAGATACTCTGGATAATAATGATAAAATCAATTCATTATTCGATGAGTATCTCGCACTTCACCCAGAAATCAACATTGCCTACGTAGGTACAACTGATGGTCAAATGCTACGTCGCCCCGCACATCAATATGAAGCAGGCTACGATCCACGGGAACGCCCTTGGTATATTCAGGCAATTGAAGCAAAGGGCGAAGTAATTATTACCGATCCGTATGTTGCCACAAGTTCCGGCACTCTTGTCGTAACGATTGCGCAACAATTAACGGACAAATCAGGCGTAATCGGGATTGATCTGGCGATTCAAAAATTAGCTGAGATTAATGATTCAGTTGTGATTGGCGAGAAAGGCTTCACAATGCTTTTGGATAGTAAAAACAACTATATGGCAGCACCTGATATCGAAATCGGTTCAGCAGCCGGGGAGTCAATCAGTAATAATATTAATGAAAATAATGGTGTTATCAAAGACGATCAGACCAAAACTTTTTACGTTAAAAATGAACAAACAGGATGGACAATACTTGCGAAAACGTTTGATAGCGAAGCAGAGGCTGTTGCAAATAAAAATTTACGTTCTGATTTAACCGTTGTCTTTATTGCCTTTATTTTCGCTGCGGTTTTCGTCTATTTGATTATCCGTTCAATCAATGGACCGCTTCAGGAATTATCTAAAAAAGCAACCCTTATAAGTGAGGGTGATTTATCCGTAAAAGTAAATATAAATTCCAAAGATGAAATTGGGCATTTAGGGGAAGTATTTAATACAATGCGTGAGAACTTAAGTACGTTAATACAACAAGGGTTACATAGTGCGGACGGTGTGCGGGAAGCCGCCTCTTCTTTGAAAGAAAGTACAAACTTAACAATCGAGGCGACAGAGCAATCCGCACATGCAGTTCAAGAAGTAGCCATTAGTACGGACGAACAACTAAAAGGTAATGAACAAAACGCACAATCAATGAATCACATAGCTCAAAATATTATTGAAATTGCAAATCGTTCACACGAGGTCACTTCTCTATCGACTAATGCAATCGATACAGTAAACGAAGGAAATATCGTCGTTCAAAATACAGTGAACCAAATGAATTCAATTGATGATTCGGTCGCACAGTCAGACGAAAAAATCCGCGCATTGTCAAAGCGTATCGAGGAAATTGGAAGCATTGTCGATGTTATTAATAGTATTGCAAACCAAACAAATTTATTAGCGCTAAATGCGGCCATTGAAGCAGCTCGTGCAGGTGAGCACGGAAAAGGTTTTGCCGTTGTGGCACAGGAAGTTCGTCAACTTGCAGAGAGCTCACAGCATTCAACAGAGCAAATCAATGTATTAATTAAAGGAATTCAGGAAGACACTGCAAATTCCGTTTCATTAATGAACCATGCCAAGATAGATGTTCAACAAGGTATGCAGCTGACAAGCGAAACAGCCGATAAATTCCAGCAAATCTTAGAGGCACTGCAAACTATCGCACCTAAAGTGAATGATGTTACAGCAACTGCACAGGAAATGGCGGCTTCTGTTGAACAAACTTCTTCTACAGCAACTTCATTAGTGACCCATGCACAAACGACTGCTGCCGCGGCAGAAGAAGTTGCAGCTACAACGGAGGAAATTCATGCTTCTATGGAAGAAATGGGTGCATCCGCCCAATCTTTAAACCAGATGGCCGATCATCTACAGCAAGTAATGCATAAGTTTAAAGTATAGATAATAAATGGACTGTCGATAATATACAACTGCTCCTGGAACTTAGAATAAAATCAAAAGCAGCAACTTTCTCGATGAGAAAGTTGCTGCTTTTCTACTCAGGGGGAAAATCCCCCATCCCCAAACTGATTTTTGACAGACCCTCTATATGCCCTATTTAATTTATTTTTCCCCTTTTCTAATTTCTTTAAATTCTACTATCGACGATTATCAATTCATTATAGGTTCAAATTTTATTATTCACCCTGTACCAAACTAGAAGGAATTGACGCTCCTTTCTAAGAAGCTAGAGGTTGGTTAAATATATAAGCAAAATCTTTTATTATTTTATAAACATTGGTTGTTTTTTTCATTATTGATATTTCTTTTATAAGTATAGCTGGCCAGCTAAATACTATTCGAAAAGAAAAGAGAGGTAATTAATATGGTAACAACGTACGCTACAATTACAACTTACACAGTAAAGTCGGGTGACAATTTAGGCAGTATTGCCATGAAATTTGGTATGACGCTGGCCGAAATCCAATCATTGAATAACATTGCCGACCCTAACAAAATTCAAATTGGTCAAGTTCTAAAAGTTTACAGCAATACTTCTGGGGGTGGTTCAACTCCAAACACAACAACTTATACAGTAAAATCAGGAGACAACTTAGGCAGTATCGCCATTAAATTTGGTATGACGCTGGCCGAGATTCAATCCTTGAACAATATTTCGGACCCCAATAAAATTCAAATTGGCCAAGTGTTGAAAGTATACGATAACGGAACAGGTTCTGGCGGTGGTACATCACCGAAAACAACAACTTATACAGTAAAATCAGGAGACAACTTAGGCAGTATCGCCATTAA
>NZ_JBELZM010000016.1:13087-94577 GCF_040273735.1 Solibacillus sp.
AATTCAAATTGGCCAAGTGTTGAAAGTATACGATAACGGAACAGGTTCTGGCGGTGGTACATCACCGAAAACAACAACATACACTGTAAAGTCCGGAGATAATTTAGGTAGCATTGCCATACGCTTTGGAATGACATTAGCTGAAATCCAATCTCTGAACAATATTACAGATCCAGATAAAATCCAAGTGGGTCAAGTGTTGAAAGTATATGATAACGGAACAGGTTCTGGCGGCGATACAGGCGACGGCGGTTCAGCCGTAACTTATGTAACAGAAAGTCAATTAAATCAAATCGGTTGGTCAAGCACATATCTTTCTGCCAAGATTATTGCTGATTTGAATAGCTGTCTACAGCGATATAATATTACGACAAATTCTAGAGCTCGCCATTTTATTAGTCAGTGTAGTCATGAGTCAGGTGCAGGTAGATGGACAAAAGAGTTAGCATCCGGTGAAGCCTACGAAGGACGTGCAGATTTAGGAAATACTCAACCCGGGGATGGTCCGAAGTATAAAGGTGGCGGATATATTCAGTTAACAGGGCGTTACAATTATACAAAGTTTTCGCAAGCTATCGGCGACCAAGAAGTCGTAAATCAAGGTGTTAACTATGTAGCAGCCAACTATCCCTGGACAAGTGCAGGCTTCTGGTGGGATAACAATAAAATGAATGCATTATGTGATACTAACCCTACTGTTGAAGCTGTAACAAAAAGAGTAAATGGTGGTTACAACGGTTTAGAAGATCGCAGAATGTATTACAACCGATGTATTCAAGTTTTTAAATAACATCAAATATATTAAGGGGATGTTCTACCTTTGAACATCCCCTTTTGGATTTTTTAACATAATGAAAGCTTGCTTAATTAGTTTTAATTTTCTTTATAAGCGCTATTATCTTTTCCTCATTGTTAGGGTGGATATAAACTTTTTTTGTATTATTGATTATATCTTCCATTTCCTGATGTACTTTTTCTTTGTCTATATCTTTAGGAGGAGTAAAGCCACCATACCAGCGTAACGGTACATTATAGACATTAATCGTGCCATCTCCATTACTACTATAAGTTACTATGCCATCAACTAATCGTGAACCAGTTAATTGTACAACATCTTCGGGATATTTTACGCTCATATTATCTTCAGGATTAAGAAGGGTTCCTTCAGAAATTTCTTTCACATACAATTCATCTATCTCCTGATTTGGACCTAGTTGCAACCAGACTCTAGCATATTCGATTTGTTCGGGCGAATACTTAGAAAGCTCTCTATTCTCTTTCTTATTATTATCAGTACTATCTTTTTGTTCTCTCATGACTAGTCCCTTAGAAGAATCATCAGCATTCAAATTTTCTTCAGTAAAATTACTGTTGGAGTCGCCTTCATTTTCATTTGTTTCTCCTACAGAACTTGAACCTTTTATAAAAGCTTCTTCCGAAACTTTTGCATCTACACCTATTGATGCATTATTATTCGAACCTTCAATTTCCTTTTCTTCTTTTGGATCCACTGAGCAACCAAAGAGGAATAGTAAAATAAAATTACAAAAAATAAGCTTTGTTAGATTCTTCAATTAATGATTGCCTCCCTTGATTATTAAATATATTTAAGTTTTACAACAAAAGCTCTATTTTAATTGAAAAAATTATAATAGATTTCTCGAATTTTTACCGTAACATAAATCGGTTAACCTAGTAAAATATTTACAAATATAAGATTGGTTTCCTTACCATGAAACCCTACAGTTCACATAACAACAATCAGTAAGTATTTGCCCTCAATATGTAAGTCCTTAATAATTATTTGAACAAAAAAAGTTGAAAAAATGATAAATTTTACCTCTTTAATAAATATAAATAATGAAAGGAGTATTTTTATTACCAAACAGCTTTACAAGGGATATCACCGGTTTGATTATTGTTTTAATACTAGCAGTTCAATTGTTGTTGCAGAAAAAGAGAAAAAAGAAAATAACTGAAGAATACCTTTTTTTTATGATAAAATAAGAACATAAGTTCCCATACTAGTAGGGAGGATGGAAGGGGCTATGGAAAATCCTTTAATAATTTCTTTTTTAAAGAATGAAAATATGAAAGCTTTATATCTAGACTATTTGAACAACCCAGATGAGTTTACTAAAGAAATCATTGAATACCACTTTTCACAGTACTGTCGTAAAATCCAAATTTTAAGTTACTTTTCTAAAACACTTCATTTTGATGCGCAACGTTTTGACAAGAAAATACGCGACCATTCCGAAAAATACCCTCTAATTTTAAATCAGGATAATGGATTTGAAGATATACTGGTACGGGAAACTGTTGAAGATGACTATGACGAATACGCTGTTGATAATTATGAGAATCTTAGTGAAATCATTTCCAATAAGCAGCTCTATATGATTGTCGACAATCTGAAGCCAAAAAACAAAGAATTATTGTACTTACTTTATGTTAAAGGTCTTGAAGAAAAAGAAGTAGCAAAGATGTTGGGACTTACAATACAGGCAGTGAATAAAAGAAAAAACATCATATTAAAGCAAATAAAGCAGCGATTTAACGGATAGGGAGGCAATTTATGAGTGACAATTTGGAAGAAGAAATTGTTCGTATGTTATCCCCGAAAATAAAAAGTGTTTTAAAACAAACACAGCGTCAGTACCAGGAAGATTTGGAACAAGAATTATTACTAATGATTATTACCAAAGTGAAAAATAAAAAGTACTTCTCCAAGGCTCCTTCTTTTTTTCAATTGGTAGGAGAAACTGATAGACCGAAACCGAAATAAGCATGATCAAAGAAGCCATATTATGAAAAACAGATTATTCTTATGTTTTCATAATATAAACGAATGGGGATATTTTAGAAAAGTAAAAGCACCTTTTTTTATGCATTTTCGCATGGAAATCGGTGCTTTTTTTGAGGACAATTATGAAAACGGCCAATTAAAAGGCCGTTTTATATTTAGTTTTTAGAATATAGTTTCTTCATTTCCCAGAATCCTGGAACCGAGTTTATATCATACTTTTTAATACAACTCATCATTTTAATTAATAAATCCTGCTGTAAATCTTCTCTATATAGTGGTTGGGTTTGATAAATAACTTTATTTAATTTTGGTTCAAAGAGGGTTATAACATTTAATAAAGCCGAATTATCATATTTTGATTCTTTGACTAAGGTAATTAAGTCTTTATTCATGGTTTCTTTTCAATCCCTTCTCTAAATCATTTATCACGTTTGATAATTTAAGAATACTATTTTCTAGGTTTTCAATTTTTTTCTCAAACCGTATAAACAGATATACAGTAATCGCTATTGGAAATCCAAAATTCCCTATTACAGTTATTAATTCAGATGTATTTAATAGCACTTGCAGACCCACCTTCCGCTTTATCAGATTCAAGGAATTTTAAAAGATTGCCTAAAGCATTTTTATGCATTTTGGAAACAGCTTGTTGGCTTTTGCCTAACAGTTTGCTAATTTCAGTATCACTTAATCCGTTTACATAAGCTAAATTAATAATTTGCTTTTGTTTTGGAGATAATCCATTCAAGGCTTGGTATAAAGCAGGGCTTGAAATTTGTTTGGTAATATCGTCTTTTGATAAGAAAGTATTTAGAGAAATCATTGCATTTTCATCAGGTATAGATTCAAGGTAGTTATTTTCTTCACTTTCAAAATCTGATTCTCTGACGATATTCCGTGGTGCTTGAAATCTAGATTGTAATTTTCTCTGTCGTTTATCAAAGTTAACAGAATTAAAATGCAATGTTGTAGATATATGAGATATGAATCTGATATTAAAATAAAAATGCTTAAATTTATTATCTAACTCTTTCATATTTTCTTTTGTTGGGTTCGAAATAGCCTTGTAATAAATTTGTTTATTCAATGGTTGTTTTAAGAAGGAGGATACTATATCATTTTGTAATAATTTGGTATTCTCTTTTTCAAATTCTTTTATTTTTTGTTCATCTAAATACATCCATAATCACATCCTTTATTTGCTCTTTTCCGAAAACAAAACATATGTTCTTATAAATATAAAAAAAAGAAAGGTAAACTCGGTTATTTCTTTTTACCTTTCATAATGATCTTTCTAATATATAAAGAAGTTTAAAGTTAATTTAATACAACCTTTTATTTATTTTTTTTACAACTTTTTCTATATAATTGTGATTCCTTAATGAAAATTAAAAAGATTATATCAGCTCTGTTTTACTCCTATTTAATAGGTATTCCTTTGATTATCATGGTATATTATTGAAGTTGCACTATTAAGTGTTATTTTAGAGATGGAGGTTTTACGATGCTCAAAAGTTTGCAAGATACAACAACATTAAATAACGGTGTTAAAATGCCTTTGCTAGGACTCGGTACATATTTAGTTGAGGAAGGACCAGAACTGTTAAACGCTGTGAAATTTGCAATTAAACACGGTTACCGCAGTATCGATACAGCTGCTGTTTATCAAAATGAAGAGGGCGTCGGCGAAGCAATCCGTGAAGCACTAAAAGAAACCGGCATTTCAAGAGAAGAACTGTTCATCACTTCTAAAGTGTGGAATACAGATTTAGGCTATGAAGAAACACTTGCTGCCTACGAAACAAGCTTAAAGAAATTAGGTCTTGAATACTTGGACTTATACCTTATTCACTGGGCAGTTGTAGATAAATACAAAGATGCATGGCGTGCGATGGAAACACTTTACAAAGAAGGAAAAGTGAGAGCGATCGGCGTTTGTAACTTCCAAGTTCACCATTTAGAAGATTTGATGAAAGATGCGGAAATTAAACCGATGATCAACCAGGTGGAATACCACCCTCGCTTAGCTCAATCGGAAGTAAAAGCTTTCTGTGAAAACAACGACATTCAGTTCGAGGCATGGTCTCCGCTAATGCAGGCAAAATTATTGGACAACCCTCTACTAAACGAATTGGCTGCTAAATATAATAAAACTGTTTCTCAAGTCATTTTAAGATGGGATCTGCAAAACGGTGTTGTAACGATTCCAAAATCAACGAAAGAACATCGCATTGTAGAAAATGCCGATATTTTTGATTTTGAACTGACTAATGAAGATATGGAACTGATTAATGGCCTTAACCAAAATTTACGTATCGGGCCGGATCCTGATCACTTCAGCTTTTAATTAACTCCATTTAAAAAGCTGCCCTCGTTCTATTCCGAGGGAAGCTTTTTTAATGAATAATATATACTTGAAATTTTTTTCGAAAACGAGTAAACTATCAAAGTGCTCATTCATCCAAGTTAATAGTAACTGTATAACCTCAAGAATATGGCTTGAGGGTCTCTACCAGGAACCATAAAATCCTGATTACAGAAAATGATTTTTTTCATTTTTTGTAATCAGGATTTTTTTATTTTTCCAAAGAAAGGAAGTTAGACAAAATATGAATTTCAAAGTTTTAATACTTGCATTATCAACGGTTGCTGTTGGATTGGTAGAATTAATCGTTGGAGGTATTCTCCCAATTATTGCAACTGATATGAATATTTCAATAAGCACTGCCGGACAGCTTATTACCGTATTTGCCCTTATTTATGCAATCGCCGGTCCGGTGTTATTAGTTTTAACGAGTAAAGTTGAACGGAAAAAGCTATATCTAATTTCGTTGTTTATTTTCTTCATCAGTAACATCATGATGTATTTCAGTGTGACATTCACATTTATGATGGGTGCACGTATTTTAAGTGCTATGAGTACTTCACTGATTACCGTGCTTTCTTTAATCATCGCTGCAAAAGTTGTTTCCCCGGCGCATCGTGCGAAGGCACTTGGTTTCATTTATATGGGAATTAGTTCTTCGCTCGTATTAGGTGTACCGCTTGGCATTTTAATTTCCGATTATTTCGGATGGCGTGTAATTTTCCTAGGCATCGCGATTTTATCGGTAGGCTCATTTATTCTCATCTCAATCTTCTTAGAGAAGGTTCCTGGGGAAATGACAATTCCACTTACGCAACAATTAAAAGCGGTTGCAAGCTCCAAAATCGGAAGTGCCCATCTCGCAACAATGTTTATGCTGGCAGGCCACTATACTATGTACGCGTACTTCACGCCGTTTCTGGAAACAGAACTAAGTCTGAATTCCAGCTGGATCAGTCTTTGCTATTTATTATTCGGGATTGCTGCAGTAAGTGGCGGCGCATTTGGCGGAACGCTTTCGGATAAAATCGGTGCACCAAAGAGTATCATTTTCGTTATAGTTTCATTTGCAGTCGTGCTCTTTATCCTGCCATTCACAACCTTCTCTCTTATCGTCTTCATACCGATTATGATGATTTGGGGAGCGCTAAGCTGGAGTTTATCACCACCACAGCAAAGCTACTTGATTCAGACAGATCCTGCTACATCCGATATCCAGCAAAGCTTTAACAATTCGGCTTTACAGATCGGTATTTCGATGGGATCAGCGTTTGGCGGAATCGTAATAACTCAAACAGACACAATTTCACATGCAGCTTGGTACGGTGGCGCACTTGTACTAGTTGCTTTAGCATGTGCAGTCTTTTCTTTAACTCGAAAAACAAACGGAAGAGAAGAAAAAGTTTCTACTTCGGATGCCCATCATTCGAATATATAAAGTTAAAAGCACCATTCGTTTTATAATCGAATGGTGCTTCTTCTATTTTGCTATATATTTATTATAGATTTGTAAATCTGTAGATTGTTTCGTGCTGATAAGGAATTCCTTTTTTTATAATAGAACTTGGTAAATGTTTATATTTCACGCTATTAGGAACATTTTGTACTTCTAAACAAATACCTAAAAAATTCTGTGCTGGTGCTTCTTTAAATGAGTAGCCACTGCCGATTTTACTACCCGTATATACAACTAAAGCTTGTTCATCCGTTATGATTGTAAGTTTGCGGCCACTTTCTTCTTCCGATAATTCAATTTCATTTTTCTCTAATAGAAATGGATGATCTATGCCTCCGCTCGCCAATTTGACTTGCGTAGAGTTACTTTCAATGACTTCCCTCAAATATTTCTTTTCATTAAAGTCAAATATTGTTCCATTTACATTTTCTATATTGCCCAACGGTAACCCCCGCTCATCAATATAAAGCATTCTTCTACTGGGAAATTTTAATGCATGCCCATCAATCATACGCTTTAAATTTCCGCTTAAATTAAAGTAACTATGATTTGTACAGTTTAAAATCGTGTCTGTATCACTTATACCTTCATAAGAAATGATTAGCTCGTTACTGTCTGTTAATGTATAGGTAATTGACATATTTAACTTTCCTGGAAAATCAACGGATTCAAAATCAAGGAAGTAATTTACAAATGGTCCACGCGAGGAAACACCTGTTTCAAATTGCCACAGCTGATTGTGAAAACCGTCATTTCCGCCGTGCAGTAAATGGTATCCCTCATTTGCCCTCGCTTGATAAGAAACTCCATTGATTTCTAAAATAGCATCTTCAAGACGGCCTGCAAAAGGTCCAATTGCCGCACCAAAAAACTGCGGATATTGTTTATATTTTTCTGCCGTATCAAATGAACAAACAACATTCTCAATTATTCCATTAGCATCGGAGGTAGCGATTGCAGTAATAGTACACCCTAAGGTACAACTGCTTACATACATCCCATTTGTATTCGTTAAAATAATTTCATAAATGGGATGCTTGTTTACTTGGCCAAAAGATTTAATTTCAATCATTGCAAACATAATCGTCTAATACGATTTGTTGATTTGTGTTTACCGATTGCTGAATTGCATGCAAAATCCTCACATTCTTACGTGAATAATTATGCTGTACCATCAAGGCTCTATTTGTACGTACAGCATCGGAGAAGTATTCAACCTCTTGCTTGTATATGTCTCCGGCGGTTTGTTCGATACGTTCTGTTGTTAAAGTGCTGATAGTAATTTGTCCATTCCCGCTTAGACGGTCTGGTCTAAATGCATTCTTAACTTTTACCGTTCCTTTCGTCCCAACTATTTCATATTCATTTCGTTCTGTCATATCAAAACTACAATCGATTATGCCATGGATTCCATTTTCCAGCTCGACTATTCCAAAAGCAGAAACATCAACAGTTGTTTTTGCATCTATAATTCTTTTAAATGAAAGTGAATTAACTTCTTTACCCAAAATCAATTGCATTGCATGAACGGAATAGCAGCCCACATCCCAAATGGCACCCCCCCCCTTTACTGCGTCCATGCGGATGTCACCTTTACGATCTGTTAAATAAAATGAGTGACTTGATTTAAAAAGTTTCACCTCACCAATTTCTCCAGAATCTATAACTTCTTTCACTCGCATATGCTGTGGATGAAATTGGTACATAAACGCTTCCATAAACTGTACATTCTCATCATTACAAACTTTAATCATTTCTTCTAGATCAGCTTCGTTTAATGCAGCAGGTTTTTCACATAAAATGTGTTTTCCTGCCTTTGCTGCTTTAATGACCCACTCTTTATGTAAATCATTTGGGAGCGGAATATAAATTACTTCTACCTCTTGATCATTTAATAATTCTTCATAACTCTCATAAGCTCTTTTGATCCCTAAGTTTTCAGCGATTGCATGTACCTTTGGGCCACGACTGGCAATCGCAATGACTTCCGCATTTTCAGCACGTCTTATAGCTGGAATTAATTGCGTTTGCGCAATATTTGCTGTACTTAAAATGCCCCATTTTACTGTGTTCATTGTGAATTCCTCCCTAGCGAAATAGTTTTAATTGTTCATTTAACGCTTTTGTCTGAGTATAGATCTGTTGATATATTGCATATAGTCGATTGTATATTTCTACATTTTCAGGATTCGGTTCAAATTTCCCTTCTACTTGAACACAAGCCTGAACAGCTTCTTCAAAATCTGTGTAAATATCCGCTCCTACCGCTGCAATCATACATGCACCGATACTTGGCCCTTGCTCATTTTTTTGTTTATACACCGTAACATTAAAAATATCCGCCTGCATTTGTAGCCAGACTGGACTTTTTGCGCCACCGCCGATGGAAACCATTTCGGTAATATCTTTGCCCGAGGCGCGGAAAATCTCTAACGAATCACGCAGTGAAAAAACGATTCCCTCCATCACAGCCCTCGCAAAATGTAGCTTCGTATGTGCCGCATCAATGCCAATATAGCTTCCGCGAATTGTAGAATCCGCATAAGGTGTACGTTCACCTACAATATACGGTGTAAACAATAATCCGTTACTCCCGGCAGCAATTGTATCAATCCCCGCAAATAATTCATCATAAGACTGCCCTTCCGCAAATCTCTCTTTAAACCAGCTAAGGGAATGCCCCGCCGACAACGTAACTCCCATCGTATAGTACGCATCCTCTACAACATGGTTAAAATAGTGCACCTTTCCTTCAAAATCCTTTGAATTGGATTCCTCGTATGATAATAGAACTCCCGATGTACCGATACTGACCATTGTTTTACCATCGCCTGCAACACCAGAACCGATTGCCCCACAAGCATTATCCGCCCCACCAGCATAAATTTTAGTTGCAGCCGTTAATCCTGTGCTTTTAGCAAATTCCTCTGTCAGTTGCCCCACTTCTGTTGCCGATGACACAAGCGGTGGACATATTGCTAAATCAATTTCCAGCACTGCAGCTATTTCCTGACTCCATTCGCTCTTTTCTATATCCAGTAATAATGTGCCTGCCGCATCAGAATAATCCATATGCAAATTTCCAGTCATCACAAAACGTACATAATCCTTAGGTAATAGAAAAGTTTTTACCGCATTAAAAATTTCCGGTTCATATTCCTTTACCCATAAAATTTTTGGTAACGTAAAACCTTCAAGAGCTTTATTTTTAGTGATTCTCAGCAGTTCCTCCTGCCCAACACAATCAACAATTCGCTTACATTGCTCTGTTGTTCGCGTATCATTCCATAAGATTGCAGGTCGAAGAACATCATTGTTTTTATCAAGTAGTACCAATCCGTGCATTTGACCCGAATAACTAATTCCTACAATAGAAGAAACATCTCCCGTAAACCGTTTAACAATTTCCTGAATTGCCGCTTTAGTTCCAGTAACCCAATCATTTGGATTTTGCTCTGAGTAACTTGGCTTTTCATGAACAAGCGGATAGCTTGTTGATGCTTCATCGACAATGGTTCCTTGCTCATTCATTAACAGTGCCTTTACTGCGCTTGTTCCTAGGTCAATTCCGATTACATACTTCATTTTTCTGCCTCCACCCTCATACTGCATAAAACTAACTATTTACTATTAAAAAGGCTAGACCAAAAGTAGAAATCTTTTGCTCTAGCCTCAAAAAAGCTTTTTTACAACAATTATTCAGCTAAAGCATTTAAAATGTACTGATTTATAATCATTTTCAATTTTTCTGTGCGACCAGAACTGTTTTTAACTTCCCCAAGCCCTAAAGCATATTCTTCCAACTCTTTGAAGCCGACAGTCCCGTCAACAATTTGTTTGCCGATACCTTCGTTATAATTGCTATAGCGATTATCTACGAATTTTTCTAACACACCATCTTCCAATAGCTTATGGGCAACCTTCAGCCCGACTGCAAATGAGTCCATTCCGGCAATATGTGCATAAAACAAATCATCCTGCTCAAATGATCCACGGCGTACTTTTGCATCAAAGTTTAAACCGCCCTTTCCCAGGCCGCCATTTTTCAAAATTTCATACATTGCTAACGTGTTTGTATAAAGGTCTGTAGGAAATTCATCCGTATCCCAACCAAGTAATGTATCACCCTGGTTGGCATCTACGGAGCCCAGCATGCCGTTAATACGAGCTGTATGTAATTCATGCTCGAATGTATGTCCCGCTAATGTTGCATGATTTGCCTCAATATTGAATTTGAATTTTTCTTCCAATCCGTACGTACGCAAGAAACCAATCCCTGTTGCTACATCGAAGTCATATTGGTGTTTTGTCGGCTCTTTTGGCTTTGGTTCAATCAGGAATTGACCTTCATAACCAATTTCCTTTGCATAATCTACTGCCATGTTTAAGAACTTACCAAGATTATCTTGCTCTAACTTCATATTAGTATTAAGCAATGTTTCATAGCCTTCACGACCACCCCAGAAGACATAATTTTCAGCACCTAAACGCTTTGCTACTTCCAAGCCCTTTTTCACTTTCGCGGCCGAATAGGCAAAAACATCTGCATTCGGTGAAGTCGCAGCACCATGAACAAAGCGTGGATTCGAAAACATATTGGCTGTATTCCACAGGAGCCTTGTTTTAGATGTAGCCATGTATTTTTCCATCATGTCAATAATTTCATCCAGGTTTTTATTCGTTTCCGCCAATGACTGGCCTTCTGGTGCAACGTCTACATCATGGAAGCAGAAAAATGGCACATTTAACTTTTCATAAAATTCAAATGAAGCTTCTAAACGTGCCTTTGCTAGGTCCATGCCGGAAAATTTATCCCATGAACGCTCCATATTTCCTGCTCCAAACGGATCTCCGCCATCATACGTAAAGGTATGCCAATAAGCTACACCAAAACGTAAAGTTTCCTCCATCGTTTTTCCGCCTACAATTTCCTCTGGATTGTAGTATTTAAATGCTAAATCATTTGATGATTTTGGTCCTTCATACTTGATTGCTGAGATATTGCTGAAATATGCCATATAATATTCCCCCGATTTATTTGTTTTTAGAAATGATGTCAACCCATACTGCCAAAATCAAAATCAAACCTTTTACGATATACTGCCAGTATGCGCCAATATTCATCATCGACATTCCGTTATCAATACTTGCCATAATTAGTGCACCTATAATCGCTCCAAAAATCTTCCCTTTACCACCCATTAGAGATGTACCGCCAATTACACAGGCTGCGATGGCATCAAGTTCATAACTGTTCCCGGCAGATACTGTTGCTGCATTTAAACGCGCTGTTAATAACACACCGGCTACTCCCGCTAAAGCACCCATGCTGACGAATACATATAGCGTATTACGTTTAATATTTATTCCCGATAATGCCGCTGCTTCCGGGTTGCCGCCAATTGCATAAATCCGGCGTCCAAATGCCGTTTTCGTTGTAATGAACATGAAAACAAGCGCAATTACCGTTACAATTAAAAACGGGATAGGAATACCTAAATAACGATTCAACATATACGTAATGACTACTAGAACAACAGAATAAACTGTCACTTTTCCATAATCGATTACAGAAGGCAATAATAATAAACCCATTTCCTTACGCTTTCTACGACTATTTACCGTGAAAGCTATCATTAAAATAACGGCTATAGCAGCTATAATATAACCTGGTATAAATGGTAAGTAACTGTTGCCGATTTGTTTAAAACTTGGGTTTAATGATGAAATCGTTTGACCATCCGATAAGCCGATTAGAACCCCTCGGAATATCAACATACCGCCAAGCGTAACAATAAATGCCGGTACTGCTCGGTATGCGACCCACCATCCTTGCCATAACCCAATTAACCCTCCAATTATAATTGCTGCGAGGACAACAACCGGTGTACTCCATCCTTGCCAAACTTGCAGCATTGCGGCAATCCCACCTGTAACCCCTACAATCGAACCTACAGATAAATCGATGTGCCCTGCCACAATTACCAATGTCATTCCTACCGCAAGTACAGCTATGATTGACATTTGGGTAAATAAATTGGAAATATTACGAGAAGATAAGAATTCTCCTTCAGTAAAAAATGTGAAAATAATAGCAATAAAAATTAAAGCAAGAATTAAGGTATAGGATTGTAAATCGAATTTGAAGGATAATTTACTTTCTTTTTTGATTGTCTGTTCATTAATCACGTTTTTCCCCTCCAGTTGCACACATCATTACTTTTTCCTGCGTTGCTTCTTCTCTTGTAAATTCACCCGTAATTTTTCCTTCACACATAACAAGAATTCGATCTGACATCCCTAAAACTTCGGGCAGCTCAGATGAAATTAGTACAATCCCTACACCTTGTTGAACAAGCTCATTCATAATTTTATAAATTTCATATTTAGCTCCAACATCAATCCCTCTAGTAGGTTCATCTAAGATTAATAGTTTTGGATTATTCATAATCCACTTACTCAACACAACCTTTTGCTGGTTTCCGCCACTTAGCTTTCCTACCTCTATGTCTAGATTAGGTGCTTTTAATTTCATTTTGGTTGTAATCTCTTCTGCTGCTCTTACTTCAAGTGCCTGGCTAATCACATTTAGTTTCATTACCTTGTTTAATGCAATTAGTGTTGTATTTTTTGAGATATCCATTCCTAGTACTAGACCGTATCGCTTACGATCTTCCGATACATATGCAAATCCCTCTTTAATGGCATCTGCTGGTGATTTAATTGTTACGGTTTTATCATTTAGTTTGACCGTACCCTCTTTTTTTCCAGGCATACCGCCAAACAAACTAATAAACAGCTCTGAGCGACCTGCTCCCATCAAGCCGGAAAAGCCTACAATTTCACCCTTTTTAACATTGAAATTAATATTAGATACAACTTTTTTTCCTGATTTATTGTATGAAGTGTAGTTTTCTACATGTAATACATTTTTATCACTAATTTCATGCACCTCATAAGGGAATAACTCTGTCAGTTCACGACCAACCATCTTTGTAATGATCTTTTCCTCAGTTAGATATTCGATGGAGTTCGTTGAAATTGTCTGACCATCACGTAAAATTGTTACAGAATCAGCCAGCTCCATTACTTCTCCTAATTTGTGCGAAATGTATATGCATGTTACACCTTGTTTTCGAAGTTCATTTAACAATTTAATTAAAACAGCTACATCACTTTCTGTAAGAGCAGCTGTTGGCTCATCTAAGATTAAAATATCCGTTTCCTTTGTCAAAGCTTTTGCAATTTCCAGAAGTTGCTGCTTTCCTACCGTTAATTCGGATACCTTCGTTTGTGGGTCCAGATCTAAACCAACCATTTCAAGTGCTACAATTGACTTCTTATAAATTTCATTCCAATTAATAATGGCCGAGCGCATTAAATCATGTCCTAAAAATAAATTTTCAGCAATCGTCATCTCACCAACCAATGCCAGCTCCTGATAAATAATTGCCACTCCTGCATCTTGAGATTCCTTAATATTTTTGAAGCTTGCTTCTTTGCCTTTAATTAAAATTTTCCCACTGTATGTGCCAGCCGGATAAACACCGCTTAGTACTTTCATCAAAGTCGACTTTCCTGCACCATTTTCGCCACATAAGGCATGAATCTCACCTTTTCGGACTGAAAAAGTAACATTGTCCAGAGCCTTAACGCTTGGAAACTCTTTTGTTATTCCTTTCATTTCTAAAACATATTCAGTCATGTTTCCACCACCATTCTCGATATCCTCATTTAAAAGAAAGGGGGGAAATTCTCCCCTCCTTTTGCTGTTAATTACGGACGGTCACTTTCAGGTACATTTTTATATACATCATCATAGCTATGGAATTCATCTTCAATAACTGTTGTCATAAGTTCATCTTTACCTACTGAAATTGGGTCTAGCTTTATGAATGGAACATCCATTTGGCCATTGTTTACAGAATCGGTAGCAGAAATCTCCTCACCTTTTGCTAATTGAACCGCTACTTCCGCGCTCTTTTCAGCAATTGCTTTTATCGGCTTGTAAACGGTCATTGTCTGTAAGCCTTCAGCTATACGCTGAACACCCGCCAGGTCGGCATCTTGTCCGGAAATTAATACTTTACCGGCTAATCCCTGTGCTTCTAACGCCTGAATTGCGCCACCAGCCGTATTATCGTTTGAAGCTACGACAACATCAATATTGTTTTTGTTTGCCGTTAATGCGTTTTCCATGATTTTTAATGCTTCATTTGCATCCCAATCTTTCGCCCACTGATCGCCGACAATCGTAATATCACCTTTATCAACTAATGGCTGAATAATATTCATTTGCCCTTCACGGAACATTTTTGCATTGTTATCCGTTGGAGATCCACCCATCAGGAAATAGTTTCCATCAGGCTTTAAATTCACCAAATACTCTGCTTGCATCTCGCCCACACGTACGTTATCAAATGAAACATATGCACTGATATCTGCCCCATTAATCAGTCGGTCATACGCTAATACTGGAACGTCTTCTGCATTTGCCTGCTCTACAACAGTAGATAAAGAATCCGAATTAATCGCAATAATTACTAATGCATCTAAGTCTTGAGACAGCATATTTTGAATTTGTGATAATTGCTTTGCCTCATCGCCATTTGCAGACTGTACAACGACTTCAGCTCCCATTTCTTCCGCTTTAGCTACGAAGAAATCACGATCATGCTGCCAACGTTCCAATGTTAAGTCCGATACTGATAAGCCAATTTTCAATTTATCCCCTGCCGAATCACTTGAATTAGCCTTGCCTGTATCTTTGCTTGAACCGCCTGCATCCTGCCCACAAGCCACCAATACCATCGACATTACTAACAGAATCGCAAAAAGAAAGCCCTTACATTTATACATGAACTACACCCCTTTTAATATTTGTAATATTCTTAATTTAAAATTAGGATAACATGTTAATATTTGTTTGTCTATTGGATGAACAAAGTTTTTTTGTTATACTTTAATTAAATTTTTAATCGCTTTGTATTGGAGGGATTGTTACTTTGTCTTGGAATCAACAAATAGGGAAGAAATTTAATAAGCAGCAGATTTTAAATTATATTTTCTCTAAAAGAATCGTTTCCAGAGGAGAAATCATTGAAGAAATCGGGTTAAAAAAAGCAACGGTTGCAAATTTAGTAACCGAACTGATAGAGGACCAACTAATCGTAGAAGACGGGAAAGATTTTTCAACTGGAGGGAGAAGATCCCAATTATTAAGGTTCAATGAAACAGCCGGTTTTGCACTTGGTATTGATATTGGTGTTAACTATTTATACGGAGCAGTCTTTAATCTAAAAGGCGAAATTGTTTTCGATAATCTCCAACTCGTACCAACAAGCCAACTTGATTCGTATTTAAAAAATATTTTGGACTTAATAGAATTACTAATGGAAAATGTACCTCCCAGCCCATTCTCGATTGTCGGATTAGGCGTTGCTGTTCCTGGTTCTGTTAATAAAGACGGTGTCATTATTATTGCGCCCAATTTACGTTGGGAAAATTTTGATATCAGCAGCTATTTACGTGATCGTTTTGACTTCCCAATCTATATTTCGAATGAAGCGAATGCTGGTGCTTATGCAGAATATATTTTTGAAAATAATAAAGAAACTTCAAATCTATTATATTTAAGTATAGGAATCGGGCTAGGAGTCGGGATTATTATTGATCATAATATTTATCTAGGTGTTAACGGTTATTCGGGCGAAAGCGGACATGCCATCATTCACATGAATGGGCGTAAATGCACATGCGGCCGTAATGGATGTTGGGAAGCATACGCTTCAGAATATGCCCTTATCCATGATGCGACTTATATGTTAAAAGAACGAGAACTTTCATTAGAGCAGTTGATAACTCTAGCCGAAGAAGGCCATGAAGATGTTATGCAATTATTCAAGGAAACCGGTTACTATATCGGTCTCGGTATCACCAATTTAATTCAAACATTTAACCCCGAAAAAATTATTATTGGTAATCGTATTATAAAAGCGCAAAAGTTTATTGAGCAATCTATACTAGATACGATCCACTCGAATACTATGCATTTTCAGCGGGATAACTATTCTGTACAATTTTCAACATTAAAGGATCGTGCAATTGCTCTCGGTGCTGCCTCCTTTATCATTGATCAGTTCATTCAACTTCCATTTGATTAATCTCCATTTTCTAATTGAATGTATATACTAAATATAGTTAAAAAATGTATATTATGTTATGATAAGCAAGCCTATAACACTCTCGAATAAAAGACATATTATTGGAGAAAATTAATGGAAAATCTTTATTTATTGCTTGAAAAAAACAGTCATTTGGAAAGCGAACGTCTATTTTTACGTCCAATTTCTATTGAAGATACTGAAGATATGTACGAATATACAGCGGATGAAGAAACAACTAAATTTCTTTATCATGCCCACAAAGATCTGGATCAAACGAAGAAGATGATTGAGAATTATTTTATGAAAGAACCTGCCGGAAAGTATGCGATCGTATTAAAAGAAAGCAATAAAATGATTGGTGCGATCGAATTCCGTATCCATGAATGGAATAAAAGCGGTGAACTCGGCTTTACGTTAAACCGTTGCTTCTGGGGAAAAGGTTATATAACAGAAGCCAGCAAAGTTGTATTGGATCTAGCCTTCAATACACTCGGTTTAGAACGAGTATTTGCGGAATCTCACGTTCAAAATGCGGCTTCCGCTAAAGTAATGCAGCGTTTAGGGATGACCCATGAAGGAACGATGCGAAAAAATCACATGATTAAAGGTACTCTCGTAGATAGTGTATATTACTCTATTTTAAAAGAGGAATTCCAGCAGGCTTAATACAAAAATCTGGATCATTACAAAAAAAGCCCTTCATTCTGTTTTCAGAATGAAGGGCTTTTCAAATTCAATCGGTTCTTAATTTTGCATTATTATTAGAACGGATTTGTATTCATTAATGTTGCATTTTTAATATACATGCGATTGTTCAGCTTTAGTTGCGCGATAATATAGTCTGCAATATCTTCAGGGTGCATATATTGATCTCTTTTTTCATCTGGCACTAAGTTCAGTGCATCCGCCAGATCTGTTGCGATTGTACTTGGCGCTAATGCTGTTACACGGATGTTGTTGCGTCGCACTTCTGCTGCAAGCGACTCTGTTAAGCCGATGACACCAAATTTAGAAGCACTGTATGCACTTGATGTTGCAGCGCCGTTTAAACCGTTTGTTGATGAAATATTAATGACATCACCTGCATTTTTTTCGATTAATTGCGGTACAATTGTGTGCGATACATAAAAAGTCCCCATTACATTGATGTCGACAATTTCTTTAAATTCTGCCGGGTCCATATCAACGAGCTTTTCAAATTTACCTACGCCCGCATTGTTAACTAAAATATCCGTTAAACCCAACTCTTCTTTTAGATGGGCAGCAGCGTTCTGTACTTGTTCTAAATTCGAAACATCCGCCACTGCATAGGCAGCTTTAACACCATGGCTTTCGATTTCTTTCGCCACTTGCTGTAATGCTTCTTCTGAACGTGCAATAATCCCTACGTTCACACCCTCTGTTGCTAATGCTACTGCTACCGCTTTACCGATTCCGCGTGCAGCACCTGTTACAACCGCTACTTTACCTTGTAATGACTGACCCAATTTCATCGTCTCCTTTATACATTATTCCAATGAAATTTTACCATAGTGAACTTCCATACGTCTTAAATTGAGTTCGGCTGATGTATAGTTTTACTTCTCTAACTACCACGATTAGATAAACCTAAAATATTCTCAATTCGTCCTCTGTTATAACGTTGCGTTAGAATAAATGGGATGTTGGCGAAAAGTGCATAAACGATATTAATGCAGCCTGCCCAAACAGGATTCCACAGGAAGAATAGAGGTGCAGGAAGAATGAGCAGCCAATGAGTTATTTCTGCCCTTTTTGTTTCAGCCGCAAAGACGATCAGTTCTTCCTGCTTCGTACCATGCAGATGGCTTTTATTGTAACTTTTCTTTGCAATAGAAGATCCATCAATTAAGTGCTTTTTCCATTTCTTCACTAAAAATAACCGATCCCAGATCTTCCCGTGCTCCTCCCACTTTGCAATACGGAGAAATACAATATCCTTCAGAAAAAAGCGTAGAGGTATTTTGAAACAGAGCGCTGAAATCGAAAAGTGAAGAACTAACCATGCCACTATGTTAACAACGAGAAGCCAAATTGCATTAATAACTGTCATACCTCTCTCCTATTACACTTTGATTTTTCTGCCTCTCCACATTACCGAATGCAAAATATGCGTACGGTATAATGAGTACAAAAATACGGCTGTAAAAAATAAAACAAAAAAGGGATAGATCACGAAAACAATGTAATGAAAATCTCCTGCTCTCCTCGCAAGAAAATACAAATGTCCACCGTATAATAAATAGAGGACAATACTGCTGAAGAGCGCTACAGAAGATTTAGTTAAAAAGGCGAGGAAGGGTGCCATTGCAGTCATAATGACACCAAAAATCCACAGCTGAATGAGTAGCATGACAAATTTATGAGTAGATTGGGAAGCTGTTGCCAGATTTTTTGTCCAGCCTTCCATTAGGTGCTTTGGCCCTTCTTCATACATACGCATATTAATAATCCCTTTTCCGGCATAATTGGTCACCGGTAAGGCTTTCGCTATAAAAACATCACTTAGCGCAAAATCATCCATAATCGATTCTGCCGCAGCTTCATGCCCTCCTGATGTAATATAGCTCTCCTTATCACAAAGAATACATGGGCCAAACGATCCTGCCGTCGCAAACTTTTCTTTCCAAACTGTAAATACATTCATTCCTGTCAGCACAATAATATTAAATATTACGGATAAATTTTCATATCGTTTTACAATCCGGTGATACGGTTGAATGGATAATATTCCTTTTCCTTCTTGCTTGCTAAAACTGTTTACAATACGTTCAAGGCTGTCCTCGGCGGCAAGCTGAACATCCGCATCTAAGAACAGCAGCCATTCCCCTTTTGCAGATTGGGCCCCATACGCACAAGCATTGGATTTACCCGGGCTCATCTCCCCTACTTGTTTACATTTTAAAACCTTCGCTCCGTATGACGATGCAACTTCAGCAGTATGATCAGAGGAACCGTCATCGACTACAATTATTTCAAAATGCTTCCAACTTTGCGCCTGAAGCGATTTAAGCAATGGGGGCAAACGAAGCGCTTCATTTCTTGCTGGTATGACAATCGACAATGTAGGTAATGGTTGATTCCCCTCTTTTACTGGCGGTTTTCTTATAGACCAAAACATCAGCACACCACATAATAAACCGAGCAAGGATAGTATTTGCACAACCAAGTACAAAGTTTCCATTGATCCTGTTCCTTCCCTTTACGTTTGTCTAATAGACTATTTACTTCTTCCTATCTCTTTCGATCAGTTTCTTAGCAACCTGCTGCCCGCTAAGCGTAACCATTGGCATACCGCCACCTGGATTGACAGTTCCTCCAACAAAATATAAATTATCATAGCGTTCACTTTGCTTCGGATGTTTGAATCCTTTATTCATTTTCTTATCAGATACAGTCCCGTAAATTGCACCGCGGTCTGAAGAATACGTTCTTTCAATATCATGAGGTGTCCACATATCTTTTGTGACAATACTTTCTCTAAGGTTGTCCAACCCCATGTTTTCCAGTTTTATTAATACCTTTTCCGCAAACTCGGTATACTGCTGCCGAGTTAGAGGCTTGTCTTGAAGGTGAGGAATATGTGGAAGGATTTTAAGGTTCTCATGACCAGGCAGTGCTTGTTTTGGATCTGTTTTATTAACATTCACTAAATAAATGACAGGATCATCAGGAAGTTCATGCTTCTCAAAGATCAGATTCATTTGCCGTTTCATATTTTCGGAGAAAAAGAAATTATGATGGGCCAGTTGGGGGTAGCTATTTTTAACCCCTAAATGTAAAACAAGACCCGAGCTTGCGGGTTCGAATTTTTCATCTAATTTATCGGTATAACTTTCTTTTTCCTCAGTTAATTGTTTATATGTCGGGATGACTTCCATATTGGAAACAAAATAATCCGCAGTCAGTTTCGTCCCATCATCTGTATAGGCCGCCGTAATAACTCTTTTGTTTTTATCCAACTTCACAATCTTTTTCCCAAGATGGAACGTTACACCAATCTCTTCAGCTAGCTTCACTAAAGCATTTGCTAAATTGTGCATTCCGCCAGGCACATACCATATCCCCTGGGTATGCTGCATGTAAATCATCATATTAAGAACTGCCGGCGCATGATAGGCGGAAGATCCAACATATTTCACAATATAACTCAGCATATCCCGGAATTGAGGGTTCTTAATTCTTTTATCAATTGCATCGAACATTGTGGAAGATAAATCAAATTTTCTCAATGATTGAAAGGCACCGTGAAATTGGAGCACTTCCTTAAGATTATCCAACCCTTGATTAAAGTAACCTTCCTCCGTTATCTCATATAATCCCTTGGAATATTCCAGTAATTTATTGTATTGCTTAATATCTTTTTTCGTTAGAGACGGGTTCAAGTTTTCCATATCGTACAGACTCTCATATAAATCAAGTGTATTACCGTCCGGGAAAAATGAGCGCCACTGATGGCCCAAACGCTGAATCGGAACATAATCACTCATTTGTTTTCCACTTTGCTGAAATAAAGTTTCGAATATATGAGGCATCGTTAGGATCGAGGGCCCTAAATCAAAACCGAAACCATCCTGCTCTAAACGGTTCAATTTTCCGCCTAGATGGTTGTTCTGTTCATATATGTCAACATCGTACCCTTTTTGCTGGAGTGAAATTGCTGCAGATAAACCGCCAAGTCCTCCGCCTATTACAACCACTTTTTTCTTACCGGACATATTGTCTCCCCCTCTGTTTGCCTTTTATTTAAACTCTGATTTCCTCTAACCGTTCCCTGTCAACAAAATTTCCTTTCGTTAAGCAGTGCCATCCCCGCTACATCAGCTCCAATAACAATGACTTTTCCTCATATATGTAAATTAATAGCTCCCATTAAACATTATACATTAAAATTAAATCTGTATAACCTTTACTTATTTAAATTTTCAAGTTTTTTACTTTCCCTCAAAACATTTACCCTTCACTCCTTGCTTTCAATCCTAATTAACAAGTAACTTTTTCAACTTTATTGTCCTAATATCAAATTCCAATCCTTGTACAATCCCTCTTAAAACCTTTTAAATTTGTATAACGTTTAGAGGGAATTCATAAAATACAACACCACATCAAAAAAGACACTAATTCAAATTGAATTGTGTCTCCGTTACTTATAACCCCGCTCTGTTATTTTAAACTTGCCACGCCAAATTTCGATATAAGCTTCTGTACATATAAAAACTATACGAATTACATATCGCCGCTTTTACAGCGTTGCCTATATGCAATGTATTGTTTGAATATGTTCAATATTTACATACGTTCGTTTCTCTTTCGCTGTTTTCAGCTCGAGCATCTTGCCATTAATGCTTTTCACTTTCCCGATATGATGAGTTTTCTCCCCCATATTTAACACGATCAGCTTATTCAATAGTACCGCAAGCTGCTTCTCGAAATTCGCTTCAAACCCCTCATCTGCTTGTTTCCAACTAAATTCCGCCTCGGATAAACCATAAGGCCGCTCGTTAGGCGTATAAGGAATAAGCCATTTTATATGATTAATTGGAATATAGGTTCTTTTATAAACAGGTGAAAAGAACACAAGATAATCATCCATCACTTCTAGAACTGTGCCAAATAAGTACTTTTTATTGATAATGCATATTTCCTGGTTAATTCCTTTTGCCTCTTTCAGGATACTCTCAAATGTTAAATTCTTTTTATTGTTATCCAAAGGAATAATCGGAGAATCGGATGGTACTGCAAATTCAGTATCTGGTGTCTCCGCTACAATATATTCGATATGGCTGACGGGGATATAAATAAAATTTTCTCCGTTAAATAATACAATAATGTCGCTGCCGCTATCGAAAATAATCCCTTTGAAAAGCTGATCTCCTATTAAACTGACTGTGACATATTCTTTCTTATCTCCTTGCCATATGTCATACAAATTGCTTCCTCCTATCTACTGAACAAACAACATAATCCATAAATATAAACTAAATAAACTGACAAACAATCCAATTGGAATGACTAGGAATGTTACTTTCAAATATTTACGCCATGTCATTTTCACACCAAACTTTTTAAGTTCAAACATCCAAATTAATGTGGCAAGTGTACCGATTGGTGTTAATAGCGCCCCTATATCGCTCCCGATTACACTGGCAAGATATGCAATCTGTATAATAAGAGGTTCCAGTCCCATATCAACAATTGCCATTGTACTAAACATGACAGCCGGTAAATTATTTACTAAATTTGAAAGCACAGTAGTCAGCATTCCCATAATAATTGTCGCTTGTAACGCATCCTGAGCTATGACCTCTCTCAATGAAGTTACAATGAAGTCATTTAAACCGACATTTTTGAGCCCATAAACAAGGACATACATGTTAAAAGCAAATAAAAATATTTGCCATGGTGTATTTCTTATCACATCTTTAATTCCAATGCGGATACGAATCCATCGATAAATAATGAGGACGGCAGCACCGAATAATCCGATAAATTCAAGCGAGATACCAAAAGGAGTGAGGGCAAAAAACGCAATTCGAGTTGTTATAATAATGAGTAAGCATACTTTGAACATCTTCCAGTCGATATCTTCCGGATTGCCTGCCGGATCAAGTGGATGTGTATATAATTGAGTAGAATGGAGGTGTGCACGTTTAAAGGGAATCATGGTAGAAACTTTCGGTATATCCTTTTTGAAATATAAAAAAAGCAGCCAGGCGATAACAAAGATACCAATCATCGACGGGATAAACATCATGAGTACATAATCATTCAAAGTGAGTCCAACAATTTTCAGAGCAATTAAGTTCGAAATATTACTAACTGCAATGGGGGCACTGGCAGCTGTAGCAATAAGAGCACCCGAAATTAAATATGGATACATTTGATGCGGTTTGAATTTGAGAAGTTGGACTATACGAATGATGATTGGTGTTGTAATCAAAATACTGCCATCATTATTAAACAGCATTGTCATTAAAAAGCAGAGCAAATTTGTATAAATATAAAGCCTAATACCAGATCCCTTAGACCTGTTGACAATGTTGAACGCAATCCACTTGAAAAAGCCGATACTTTCCAAAACAATCGTCATCATAATGGTCGAAAGGATTGTAAGTGAAGGTCCACTGACGATGCCCATAATATCAAGAATGTCAGTCCACGATACGATACCCAGGATTAACACAATTGCCGCCCCGATAGTTGTTGGGACCGTTTCATTAACATTCATAGGTCTCCAAAGCATAAAGACAATCGTGAATGTAAAGATAATAAGCATCATGATGAGCGAGCTATCCCACATTAATATCCGCCGCCTCATTACTAATATATTTCGATCTTACTGGTTCATGTGCGAATTCTTTCTCTAGTTCCAGTACTGGTTCGACTCCTGGCCCGTTGACTAGTCTTTGTTCAATTGGAGTTGAAATATATAATTTATAAAATAAACCTCCCACTATCGAGAAGTAGAGGATTATAAATAAAATGAGCACCATTTCACCTCCTTCTTTTGGAATTTTGGCACGAAAATTAGTTTAATGAGTTTTAAGTGACTAAGTACTATTTTACCTTCTTCTGTTCCCTGAAGACTTTGTATTCGTACTGTTTTTTGCTTCTTGACTTTGAGCTTCTTGGCTTTCTTCTTGGCTTTCTTCTTTTGCACCGAAGCTGATATTTCGAATATGGAACATTGAAAGCTGGATAACTTCTTCTTTAGAGAAAATGGTTACATAATCATCTTCTACCTCATTTAAAATTCCCTCAAGTGATTCCGGGCCTCCGCGGTTTACCTTTACCCAACTATGTCTAAAATTCGAAATGACGGACTTGAAATCTTCGCCTTGGTGGTAACCGACATTTTCATTTCCTTCGAATCCTTTGTCTAGACCGCCCTTAGTATGAAGCGTAATACTCTTTACGTGCTGCATTTTATAGTAAACAACACCGTCATCTTTCGTGAATAGCACAAAATAATCCCCTTCTACTGCCAGCAACATTCCAACGCGTGACTCCGGACCACCTCTGTCGATTTTTACAACTTTCCCGACAAGCGAAAGCATTAAGTCTCTGTTCATGATGTTATACTCCTCCTATTTTTAGCTTACTGAAATAATATGAATTCAATTTTTTAATAAAGAGGTAAAGCGCCCACTGTTTCCAAACTTTACATTAAAGGCATTTAACCCGAGCGTACTAAATTGTCTTTTAGGAATGAAGAAACTATGAGGTTTAACGGGCTGAGCCTTTGTACTACAGGGCTGTTTAATAAGCAGGTCCTTTCCGGAAATAGGGATGGCAATCGTAATTAAATAAGGGTAGCTTTTGCTGTTATTTTCAAATCTTAAATAACAGCAATCACCTAACTGTGATTACTTAAATAAATTTCACTCCAATATCCTTTTCATAATTTAATCGCTATATATTTTATGAAAACGGTGTGAAGAAGGTTAAAAGAAGCATTATTTTATAACGAAGAGCGAAGAATTTTAAACATTGAGGGGTTCTGCACTTAGAATAAATACAAAACAAAAAAGCAACCCCACGCAGCTTTCGCTTTGTGAGATTGTTTTTAATTTAACTTTCTTTATTAATCTACGACAGTACTATATTTTTGAGTTCGATTATTTTCATTCATTACCCAGTTAATATTTCCATATCTATCTAGTGTAATCATGTAAACTTTTTGGCCTTTTCTGAAGACATTCGTATTTCCGTTAGCAACCAATGTCATTTCCGAACTTGTATCAGCGGCTGTTGTGATTAACTTTTTACCATATAAATTGATTGTAACCGCCGAAGGTTGTTGACCATATCTAACTACATTTAAAATATCCGTTTCTGTAGGTGCGTATGTAACTCCATCATTCACAACAACATAATATACTTCTTTAACGTCAGAAGCACTTAATTGTGGTGTAATAATAATTTGTTTAGAGTTATTAGGATCAGCCATTCTCGGACCTAATAGCGCGTTAGACATAATATTAACCTTATTTGAAGGATAAATATACTTACCAAGTTTAGAAATATCAAATGTAAAGTGATCTACATAATCATAAGCATTATTTAAATCATCTTTTAGTGTTACTGTAATGGATTTATCAGCATTAACAGGGTCAAGTGGTTTAATTACCAACTTGGATTCATCAGTAGTTTTACTGCCAACAGTATAGCCATCAAACTCAAATTGACTTGTAATATCTGTACCCGCATCATTCGTAATTTTCAATATTGACGAGAGATTTAATGAATTTATAAGTTTAATTTGAGACTTATTATAGTTTGTTAAGTTTGTATCATCCTGACGTAAAATTGTTTCGTTAAATGTAATTTCAAACTTAGAATCTGGCGTTCTGTAAATTATGGCATCGTTTGTAATTGATGCATATGGATTATCCTGACTAGTTTTCACATATGGTTTTGTTCCGTCCATATAAAGTATCGCTTTCATCTGCGGACCTTTAGGCTCGTCTTCTTCAATTATTGAAGCGGAACTCTTTTCTAAAATAGTAAAGTTACCAATCGTGTCTCTAGCTCCAATGTAAAATCCGTACTCCTCATGCGCTTCTAACCCTAATTCAATAGCTCTAGGGATTTTTTCGACCAATCCCTTTCCTTCAGAACCACCAATATCTTTTGCTCCTAAAGATTTAAACTTATCATATAGATTTGATGCATTTGCTGGTGTATTTAATACTGTCGTAATATCTTTTAAATTCCCTGACGTATCAAAATAAGCAGTATTCAACTCATATACTTCTCTGCCGTTCACTATTTTCCTAATGTATTTCTTTACAGGCAGTACATAGAAATTAGCTTTTTCATCTACCGACGCTGTAAATTTAATTTGTGTATCGCTGCCTTCAACATTTTTAATAGACACACCTGTTAATAACGGTGGTTTCACATCGTCAATTAAACTTTTTTCCATAATATTTGAAAGCTGTCCAGAACGATCTTTCAACACCATATAGATTTTATAACTTTTAAACGGATCACGTGGAGGTGTACCAGGCTTTGATACGTCAAACTTAAATGTTCCTAAAGGAGCCGGATTTTGACCATTCCCAATATAGGCATTCTGCTTCCCTAGTGGTGTTGTTAGTTGAAATTTACCAGTAACTACTTTAGGGTCATTTGAAAATTCATCTACAAAATCACGATTTGTTATATCTTTAAAATCAAAATCATTCGGTAAAATCATGTAATAGTAAGTACCTGCTTTTTTGGCCTCTGCTTCTACCTCATATTTATCTGGACCTGTTATAACATTTTTAATTGTTAATTCTGGTTTTACCGAATCTGAATGATTGTATTGAGCATAGTTACGTGGCTCTACACCGACCGCTACGGTTTCTTTACTTTCAAATTCATTTTCAGCTAAGTCTTTTACCCCTTTTAAAACAGTGGCCACAATTGTATCTCCATTTACCAGAGAGCTTACTGCAGGAATAGTTAAACGAATGCGCTTATTCGAATATTGTACTTCCACCGGCTTCATTTCTTTATGACCAGAAATATTGACAATTCCTGTCCCTGATAATAGGTAATTATCTGGATTCTCAGCCGTTGCTTTATCTAATTCTTCACTCACCGTAATGTAGAAATAGCCTTTGTTTTTATCTGCCAACTCCAATACTGGCGGATCCAGTACATACGGATAAGTTGTATCCGGTCCCTCTGTTTTAATCACAATCTTCGGAGCAGGGTTGCGCATCTTATTGCCCGATTTGTCGACCATTACCGCATAAATTTCATACTCTGTACTTGGCTTAATATCACCAATCGCCGGAGTTGCACCATATTTAGTTTCGGTAATGACGATATCATCAGGTTTTGTGATTGTCCCTTTTCCTGTATAGCGCTTCATAATTTCATCAACAGTCGGGTCCGGCATCGTAACGGATGATTTTTCGCGAATATAGTAGTAGTATTCACCCGGCTCGGTAATCCCCTTAATAACAAATTGTACACGCTTTCCGCCGTACATCGTTTCGCCTTTATCGAGGCGGAATGTCGGTGGTCGGTTATCGATTGTCGAGAACTCCTGCTCTTCCTTCTCCGATACATTGTCCGCATCATCAATAACAATCGCATAAATGACATAGTCCGTCATCGTTTCCAGACCGGATACCGTAAATTTCACAGGCTCGTCCATTACGAGTGGCCCATTGCCGTTGTATTTAGTACCCCCAGTTTTAATCTCGCTGATTGTTGGCGCTTTTTCATTAGCTTTTTTAATGACATAGTAGTATGTTCCATCTTCATCCGCTGTTAATGTCACATCGGCTGTCGATCCGCCAGCTGCCACATCCAGTTGTGTAATGGTTGGAGACGTAACATCGGTAACAATTGTATTTTCCACCGGATCACGATCAACCGCTTTTCCATTTTCATCCTCTACATACCCAATGTTCGGGTCATCTGTTTTATAATCGTCAAACACATCATTTACAGTTTTATTGTTTGGGATGATCGCTTTAGAAATATAGGCATGTGTACCAAGATTCGTAAAGCCGTTGCTTGATGTAATGTAATAATAATCATATGTGCTGTCTGTATTCAGGTACACATTTTTCAACGTGTTTTTATACATGTATTGAATATCATGAACGCCATAAATAGAAACATTATAGTCCGTATCGATATACATCGCTTTCGGGCTTGCATACAGTTCCACATTTGCTACATTTCCTTGTACTGTAAGGCGGTCGATATCATAGTTAGCCTTTAAAAATGTACGGTCAGCAGTTACATACAAATGACGAATATCCGCGTTTTCAAAGTCCACGTACTTCTTTACGTTTGCCATACGTTCTGTGTATTTTTGCAGGTGCTCGGGTTTTGTCGGGTCCGGCTTGTTCTGTAAATTCTCGTTTTCACTAGGGTTGAGGAAATCTTCATTTTCCGGATCTGTAGGTGTTCCCCAATCGATAAACGATGCGAAGTTTCCTATACTTGCAATACGCACATTTTCCAATGCGCCAAGTGAACGTCGCGGTGCTTCCGCAACTTCTACACGTCCGGTAAAATTAATATTTTTGAAGCGCACATAGCTTCCATGAACGACAAGTTCCCCTGCAAACGAAGAATAGCCCCCATCAAGCGCCAGTAAACGCGAAGAATTCCCGCTCGCATTGATCGTCAGCTTTGAAATATTTTGAAGGGTCTTTCCTGAATAACTTCCCTCGATGTAAGCACCTTTTAATACATTTTGATTTCCCGCATTAATAATACTGCGTAAATGGGATGCCACCGTGTACGCGACACCGTTTATGTATATTTGATTTCCTACAATATCCCCGACTGTGTAGACAGGATTGCCGCGGTCCGCTTTTTCTGAACGCCAAATAAATGTCGCCATCTGCCCGCGGGTTACGGTATTAAAAGGGTCAAATGAAACAGGTGTTTTTCCTTTTGTAATATTCAGGTCATAAAGTGTCTGTATAAAATAAGCATTGGCATTTTTATTTGTAACGTCTTTGAAACCGTGGTTAAGTTTTGTGGAAATACCAAATTTGAAGCCAAGCGTTAAAATTTTCGCCATTTGTCCGCGTGTAATTGGCTCTTTTGGTTTAAATGTTTTATCTGAATAACCATTAATGACACCCGCCTCTGCCAATGCGGCAATGTAACGGTAGTTTGGGTTATTCACCGGCACGTCTTTAAAGCCGGGATTTTTTGGATTTGTTATATTTACATCAATCGTCAGTGCCAGCATTTTTGCGGCATCTTCACGAGTAATTGCTGAATTCGGTTTAAATGTACCGTTTGAATAGCCAGTTGCAATTTTACGGTTGGCTAAATCGATAATCGGCTGATAATAATCCGCATTTGGATTTAAATCACTGAATGAATAGGCATTTGCCTGGTGGGGTATTGCAACTAGCACACCACTTGTCGCCAAAACCGTTGCGACCGCTGCCTTTGAAAGTTTTTGTGCTTTTTTCGAGTCCATGTTAGAAAATCCCTCCCTTTTGAAATGTCGTAACATGTTCAATCTAGTAAAAACATCTATTGTTTATATCGGCTAACGGTGCGCAAAACTGTATGAAATTTATGCAGTTTTTCATTTTAATTCTGGATTTCTAAATTTGGACAAAAAAAGGAACGACCCTGCTCCGACTTGAATGTCATAAAGCAAAATCGTTCTATAAATAAATAGCCAACCATCCATACTTTACCCTAGCTAAAAACTTTCTAATCTTTAATAGGGTTTCTATACTTAGTTAATATTCACTAAAATACCATTTTATTCCTTAAAATGACTATTTTTTTAAAAAAGTTAGATAATAATCTGTCTCTATTTGTTTTTCCTATATTTCTGCACATTTTGCTTATTTTCGCACTATAATTTTCAGAGTATTTAAAATATAATAGATAATAGAGAATTAGAAAATAAGGGGACTCTTTTTCTTATATTTATATTGATTGAAAGTGTTGGCGTATTATGTTTTATTGGGAGTTCTTAATTTAGTATCCGTTCTACTTTTCATTTAGAACTCTCCACTTTGCCACCAATACTTTCTACTTTCATTGAACTTGTTTCTATTTTTGTATCGACAGGTTCTACTTTCAGGCAAAGTTTTTTTACTTTCCATAATAAACAATCAATACTTCTACTACAACTGTTCTACACATAAGGGGGATGGGTATGTCTATTTTAAATGGGTTAAAAGTTTTGGATTTTTCTTCTCTATTACCTGGACCGCTTGCGTCAATGATGTTTGCGGATCTCGGGGCAGATGTGATTCATGTGGAGTCAGAGCGCCGTGTTGATTTAATGCGGATTATGCCGCCGTATGATGAGGACAAGGAATCTTACTTCCATCAGCATTTAAACCGCTCAAAAAAGTCTTTGCAGCTCAATTTAAAGTCTGCGGAGAGCATTGAAATTATTAAAAAGCTTATCCAAGATTACGATATTGTCATTGAAGGGTTCCGTCCTGGTGTGATGAAGCGCCTAGGAATCGACTATGAAACACTCCGTGAATATAATCCGCGCCTAATTTACTGTGCAATTACAGGCTATGGGCAAACCGGGCCATATGCAACGCGGCCAGGCCATGATAATAATTATTTATCAATTGGCGGGGTGCTCCATCATTCCCGTTTGAAGGATAAAAAGCCTGTTGCTATGGGCATTCAAATTGCCGATATTGCAGGCGGGACAATGCATGCTGCTATCGGAATTTTAGCGGCTGCTCTTCACCGTGAAAAAACCGGTGAAGGGAAGTTTATCGATGTTTCGATGACCGATGCGATGTTTTCGATGAATGCCTTATATGGGACGCAATATCTCGGAAGCGGCCGTCCACCTCAGCCGGAAGAGGAAATTTTAAATGGCGGGACATTTTATGATTACTACCGTACGAAAGACGGTCGTTACTTTTCAGTCGGCAGCCTGGAGCCACAATTCCGCAAACTCCTATGTGAAGCTCTTGGCATTCCAGAACTGATCGACAGCACATTTAATGACTCCTACTATACACAGCAACGCTTTAAAGAAGCAGTTACCGATGCGTTTTGCTCGAAAACATTTGATCAATGGCTTGAAATTTTCAATGAAGATTTCCATGGTTGTGTTGAGCCGGTTCTTACATTTAACGAAGCTTGCGAACACCCGCAAATAAAAGCACGGAATATGCTTGTAGATGTTCAGAAAACGGATGGATCTTCGCAGCGCCAAATTGGAACAGCCTTGAAAATAAGCGGTGTTGAACCGACTTACAAACATGTTGGGGCAAAAATAGGTGAACATACCGAGGAAATTTTAACTGCATATGGCTATACTAAAGAACAAATCGAGCAACTAACAAACGATGGCGTATTACAATAAAGCAAAAAGGTGAAGCATGTATGGGCATTGCTTCACCTTTCATTATTTGCTTTGTACAACACGGCGCTCAATAAACTGGCGCAAATATTGGAAATGATGCGGTATGAGCAAATATTTCTTATAGACCGCTAACAGTTTCTCCACTAAAATATCTTCTTCTGCCCAAAACAGTATCTTCAACAAATTGCAAATATGCTGTGATGTCATTTCAGCTATACGATAATAATCGCTGTTTTTATTTAAATATTGCTGTTGCCAAATAATGATCGATTCCCGGATATTTTGTGGCGAACCATCAACGAATAGAGCAATATCGCGTTGAACAGTTGCCTCGATCATATGCAGGATCGTTTCCGTTTCATCTGCATGAAGGAGCTGAAAAATGGCTGTACATGACGCAAGTTCATAATTTTTCAACAGCTCTATCCCAAGCTCAAACTGCTCCTCTTTTACAACACTATTAATCAGTTCATAAAAGACATGCTCCAAGTAGTTTTCCCGGTAATCTTTCACAAGTGTATCGGGCTGCGGGTTCATGCTGCTCAACACATCCGCATATTCAACGACAAGTTCGATCGCATGATTATTTATCCGCTCTTCCTCAATTAAATACATTCCTTGCAGTAAAATACTCCGATAATCTCTTTTATAAACCGCTTCCTGAAACAACATATAGCCAAGCAATGTTTGCTCTTTCGTATTCAATGCAAACTTTCCGTTTGACCAATTTTCCAGTAATGCCTGAATGCATTTTCGAAGTTTCAGCATATGCCGTCGCCCGCTCGTAAAATGCGTGCGGACATTTAAAAGATGCAGCTGCTTAACTTCATCCGATTTCGGATTTTCATAATCAATTTTCTGTACAAGCTTATGAATGATTGTCGCAATCCGATTCGCCGTCAATTGTCCGGCAAGCAATGCTTTAAAATGCCTCATTAAATCAACAGGTCTCGTAATCTTCATTAAAGGTACTTGTAAAAACAGTGAATAAATCTTTTTTGCACCAATTATTTCCCAGTACTTTTCATTTGCACTATAAACCGGTTGCACAAAGAAATGATTGTTAACTTTGTACACATAAATTTTCTTAAGTTCTGTTTGTATATGGGATACAGGGACCGGTTTTGAAAAAATATATTCAATCAGCTGGTCAAATACCACTTCTCCCTGTGTTTGTAAAAATGAAAGTAGCACTTTTCTGTTTTGCTGTTTGGCAAAAAACTGTTCCATTTTTTCATTCGCTGTATTCTTCTCGTTAACTGAATCATTAACAAATAAGTCTGATCTACCCCAATAGTTTTTGATTAACTGAAAGCAAAACTTCTCTGCACGCTCCTGCTCCAACAAAAATTCATTGCTTTGTATAGGTGCGCCCCAAATCGCAGTTTGTTTTATAAATAGATACTTTTCTTCCAAAGCTTGCTCTAGCTTTTTCCCTGTTTGTCCGTTCGTCTGTTGAAAGAGCTGCTCATCAAATGAAAGCAACAACAAAGATCCCTCCATTTTTTCCACCTTATTTCTATACAAAAATATACCAAAAAATAAATATCTATGTAACGTTTTTAATTTTTTTACTTTCCTTCAGGCTGATTCCACAAAAAAAGCATACCATTTCATTTGCAGCAATTCGTATGAAATATTGATTAAAACATACGTACTGACAATAGAAATTGATATGCCTCATAACTATTCGTTATGCAAAATAGAGGTCACGATAATTTTTGATGGATTGGCTTGCACAGGTTTACTTTTTGTTGCACGGTCATAAAAAACGAACAGCATCTTTCCTTCCAAATCTTTCTGATCCACGCGCTTTCCAGCCAAATCCACTATTTCTGTCTTTTCATTCACATGGAGTTTAAGCTTGAGCTGATCACAGTAAAGCCCCCGATCAAATGCACCGACACATATCTCACCGTCTTTATCAAACTGATCAAAAATAATCAGCAATGGTGTTGTATGCGGCGGAGAAACCATCGGCAACGGATTTCTGGAATCAATAAAGGCAATAATTTTCGCCTTGACCGGAATGGCTGATGCCCCAATTTGGTACCCGTCCTTTGTCATTAAAGGCGTTTTTGATGTAATTTGGAATATGACTTTCTTATTGCCGTCTTTTTCACTAATTGCTTCAATAATACCAATACCGGACTGAACGCTAATCGAGATGACAAGAGCTTCTATCTTCTTGATCAATGGCTGCATCGCTTCATCCCCTCTACTTTTCTAGTAATTTCCTTTTTCCCGAAAAATAAAGAACAAAAACTTATCTAATTAACTATGATATTAGTGCTTTTAACAATTGAACAACGGCATTCAATCATACTGGCGCTTAACTGTTTTGAACAGTCGTGCTTTTTTCAGAAGTGTTTTTGGCATTTGGACTGTAGCAGTCACCACACCCGGATGTCTTCCTATTTCAATTCCTCCGGTAATGGTTGCACGGTTTCTCACTTCTTCCACTGACAGTTCAAATAACTTTGCCGAGCGCTCGAGTGCATTTTCTGTAGCCGCATTTAAGTTAACCCCTGTTCCTACAATTGATAACGGGAAACTTTCCTCAACCTGCTTCACACCAAATTCCTCAGCCAAATCCCGTGCAATGCGCTTTTCTTCTTTCGTAAAAGGTTTTGCGGTATAAGGCAAATCTTCAACATTCGGAAGTAAGATGGGACCATCCAAGTTTACTTTTTTCAGTACACTTATCTGTAGCTGTATAATACCCGATACATCAGTCGTATGTCCGGCGATTTCACCATCACCCTGCATCGCATGCATATCCCCTACGTATACACCGCCACCAGGAACTTTTACAGGACAAATGACAACAGCCCCTTCACGCACACGGTTAATATCCATATGTCCATCTGTACGGTGGATATTCAGCTCGTCTTCGGTCATTGTAAATTCATGCGGTGCTCCGATTAAAAACGTTCCGAAATCGCCAGCATTATGAGAATCCGGCATTGCTTTTGATGGTGTTGTCCCAAGCTGTCCAACAAACGGACGCATTCTTGCAAGTACTCCGATCAGGTCACTCGGCGCGAATGAAGTAATTGGATTTTGAATCGAATTTTCCGGAGTTCGCATATAGTTTTTGCTGTCTTGGGCAATCCGGCGCGCAGCTTCTTTTCCGACTGTCAATCCTACATTCCCTTTTGAATTAAATGCCATCGTATAGCCGTTGGAAATTTTAAATGGCGTTGTATCCGTCCCGCAAGTCATACATTTTATAGACTCCTGACCGATTCCTTGTACAATTGTCGGCGGATGGAGTTTCCCGCAGCCCGGGCATTTTACCTTTACGAAAGGATCTCCGATAAAGCGTTCATTTTGCGCTTCGTCTGTTCCCGAAGAAGTCGCAATCGATGTAACTTGGATCGACTTAATCTGGATGGCGATTGCATCCCCAACTTCCGCGCCTTCCACATATACAGGCTTCGTGACTTCGTGCCCTCCGCGAATCGTCGGTGTAATCATTGGGCCCCAACAACCAGGAGCTGTATTGGCAATGATTGTACCCCCATCTTTTAAAGGTCCTAACATAGGTGCATTCGGATTTAACACACCATCTGTAAATTCATTGACGAATATTGTTTCGGCCGCCTGAATAACTGGTGTATCCCGGTATACCGAATCCCCTGTTAATTGTCCATTCACTGATGTTAGTTCATTTACCATTGGAATCCCTCTCCCCTTTAATTTTAAGTAAATTCAGTAAATTCAAGTGCTATTTTCATTATACAAATTTTTTACATTATAAGTCGGATTTGACTTCTAATAAAAGCAAAACTTTTATCTATCTTATATAATGTGAACAACTAGTAGATTATGCAGATGCGGAACATGAGGTGAAATTTTTAATGGATCAAAAGAAGACGGAAATCCTGTGGCGTGAGGAAAAGTACAATGTGATGTTTTATAGTCAGAATCATTATAATGCAATTCGTCAGGCGATGAAAAACAAGGCTTCTTATGAAGAAATTTCAGCGCTGATCAAACAGGCATTAAGCTTAACACCAACAGAAGGCAGCATGCGCAATGCCTGCCAACATATGTGGGGCTATTTTAAGAAGGTTGCAGACGAAGAAGAGAAAATACAGTACGAACAATTGATACAGACAACTAATTTCCGTGAATTATTGCCCTTTTTAAGAGGATTGGCAGAAAAATATGAAGTAACGTATTTATTGGAAAGCCGGGTATTGAAGCGTTAAAAGACAGAGAATTCAAAGAGGACAAAAATCCCCTTAAAGATTATTTTAAGGGGATTAGCATTTAATATTTATAAGATTGGCCGCCGTCGATTGGAATAACTGCTGCGTTAATGAAGTCCGCTTCGTTTGATAGCAGGAATGCTACTAAATAACCGACTTCTTCCGGCTTACCGAAACGTCTCATCGGATTCGGCTTTACAAACTCCTTGCCGACTTCCTCCCAGTTATCGCCACCCATTTGGCGCAGTGATCCTTCTACCATTGGCGTCATGATCGCACCTGGGGCAATTGCTTTAATCGAAATTCCGTATTGGCCGTATTCAATCGCGGAGTTACGCGTTAATCCGACAACGCCATGTTTACTGGCCGCATAGCCTGACTGGTTTCCGACACCGCGGATCCCGCCAACCGAAGCTGTATTGACAATCGAGCCGTAACCTTGCTCCTTCATTACTTTCAGCACATATTTCATACCATAGAATACACCGTTCAAATTGACGGATATAACTTTATGAAATTCCTCAATACCGTAATCTCCAGTTAAGTTTTGCTTCCCTTCAATTCCTGCATTGTTAAAGAAACCATCAATTTTGCCGAATTTCTCAACCGTTTGATTCACAAAATTCTCAACTTCACTTTCTGTAGCTACGTTTGCTGTCACTAATAATGTTTCAGCATTTGGCGCCACTTCCAGCACTTTTTTCTTCGTTTCATCCAGTCCTGCCTGGTTTAAATCAACGAGTACAAGCTTTGCGCCTTCCTTTGCAAGCTGTAATGTCGCAGCTTGTCCTAATCCCGAACCTGCACCGGAAATAATTATAACTTTTCCTTCAAAACGATTCATTAGTTGTCCTCCTTTGTAATGAAAAGCTCACCATCAGCATACAGTATTTTCTGTTTGAGTAAAATTTATAGCTCCTAAAAAAATTAATATTTAGAAAGTTCTAAAATTATATTAAAATAGCATTGATCCTAGGGTTCTACCATTAATAAATAAGGCATGGACCCGAAATGAATTCGGACCCATGCCTGTTAAAACTCTTATCCTTATTTGAAAAGCTCAAATAGTAAGGCTGTTCGTTTACTGAATTCATCCAAATTGATTGCAGCATCTACTGCTTCACGAACTTCCCTTTCTTGTTCTGCGTATTTTGCTGCAAAAAGTTTTGCATCTGCCATCGTTGCTTTGTACTTTTCTACGATTGCTTCTATATTCCTTTCCTCTATTTCTGTCGGATGACAATGCTGGGCAATATCGAAAATCTCATCACCAGGACGATTTTCATCCGGAAAGTACACATGCGGCTCCGTACTGTCAAAAATACAGAATTTCAGTTCAGGGATAATGACCATATCGATCGAATTTGAATCCAGTCCGCACCACACGAGTTGTACATCAAACCCTCTGCTTATCGCTTCGTTCGCCAACTTTTTCATCATCGAAGACTTCCCTGTTCCTGGATACCCTTTAATAAACAATCTCTTTTCCAGATTTTGTGTAATACTTTGTACTGTGTCCTGTGCTCCTGTTGGAGTCAATGTTCCAAGTAAACGGTGAGTAAGCTGACCGGATGTCTGCCGATTCGTTTCACCAAATAGATTGTTCGACAAATAAGCAAACTGCTGATCCAACCCGCTCCATTCCATTTGCTTTCTCGTTTCCACTTCCCAGTCATCATGAATGTGAATAGCATGTGATAGCTTAGCAAAGCACCGGTCATAATAGGCTTGTTTCGATTCGTTTACCAAAGATAAATTTCCATTCAATGCAATGTGCTGTTCATCCAAACAGTCATAAAGGGAAATGACATGATCCCGTACTCCTGGCAGTACCGGTTCTATTGACGGGTTTGTCGCTTGAACAATTAATATTCGATGAGGGGCTTGAATATAAACAGCTTCGACCGTATTTTCAAATAAAGGATCATGGAAAAATTCAATGTGTGCACCTTTTTCATAATAATGCGACCCGATTTTCTGCAGTAACTCCGAAACTTTGAAACCGTGCGCTCCTTTTAATAAATACACAGCTTTCGCTTCATCCATCAACTCTTTATAAATATTTTTAATACCCTGCCCTGTCATTGCCTGGCCGAAGAAATGTTTAATTGTCGTGCTAATAATGTCATCCTTCCATAACCTTGTTAACTTTATTTTTATGTTAACCGGCTAAAAAAGTTGCCATATACTGTTTTGTATCATTACATTTTCTATTTATGCCTTGGCAGATCCGAAAAACAGTTTACGGACCTGGATAATAACTAACGGCACTAACGATAATCCATAAATCATTAAATATTGGTTACTTGTCAAATCGGCTACCTCAAATAACCCGTTGATCAGTACAAAGTTCAATATTGTAAATCCGAGTAAAAAGGCAATCCAAACGGCCAAATTCGAGAAGATTCCTATTTTAAAAATAGAGTCTTCCGAACGGCAATTGAATCCGTGCAGCAATCTTGATAAACATAATGTTGCAAACGCCATCGTTGTAGCTACCGCTGTATCGCCGGTCGATAAGCCCACCTGGAATGCGATGATTGTGACTGCCGCAATAATCAGTCCTTCAAATCCTACTTGAGAGACGAATTTTTTATTTAACAGTGACTCATTTATATTCCGCGGTTTTTCCTTCATCAGTTTCTTATTATGCGGTTCCAAGCCTATCGCGATTGCTGGCAGGCTATCCGTCAATAAGTTAATAAACAACAGATGGATCGGCAGAAACGGGGCAGGCAAAGCAAAAAGCGTCGCATATAAAACAACGAAAATTGCCCCTGCATTTCCGGATAACAGAAATTTGATCGCATTTTTAATATTTGCGTAAATACTTCGCCCGTTCGAGATGGATTTAACGATCGTTAAAAAATTATCGTCTGTTAAAATCATCGATGACGCATCTTTGGCTACTTCCGTTCCTGTTTTCCCCATTGCCACTCCAATTTCAGCCTGTTTTAACGCCGGGGCGTCATTTACCCCGTCCCCTGTCATCGCGACAACATGTCCTTTTTCTTGCCAAGCCTTTACAATCCGGATTTTGTGCTCCGGTGATACACGGGCATAGACGGAGAAGCTTTCCACCTTATTTTTCAGTTCCCGGTCTGAAAGCTTTTCAATTTCCTTTCCTTCAATTGCTTCATCAGGGCTTTTTAAGATACCGAGCTGTTTCGCGATCGCGATTGCCGTAATCTTATGGTCTCCTGTAATCATGACAGGCTTAATTCCTGCTTCAATACAGTCTGCAACTGCCTGTGCCGATTCATCGCGCGGAGGATCCATCATCGCGATTAGCCCGACAAATGTTAAACCTTGCTCGTCCTTTTCACTTATATTAGAAGAAAAGACTTCTTTATACGTAATGGCAATTACCCGTAATCCCGCATTCGAAAATGCAGCATTCGCTTGATTAATCTGTTCCAGCTGCTTGTTCGTAATAATCGAACTGCTGCTTGAATCGATACGGCTAATACGGGGAATAAGCTCGTCCACTGCTCCTTTTGTAATCATGACATTCCGATTCCCCATTCGGTGCACGGTACTCATCAATTTTCGAGTGGAATCGAAAGGAATTTCTCCAACACGCGGATGAAGCCCACGTATCATTTGTTCGTTCAATTCATGTCCATGACCCAATTTTATGAGCGCAAGTTCTGTCGGATCCCCTATTGGTTTCTCTCTTAGCATCATGGAATCATTGCACAGTATTGCGAAATCCAGCAGTTTTTTATGATTCGGGTTGTTCGGCTCCATCTCGTTGGAGGAAAAAAACTGCCCCCCTGTATAAACTTCCTGAACTGTCATTTTGTTTTGTGTCAGCGTCCCGGTTTTGTCTGTACAAATAATCGAAACACTTCCCAAACTTTCTACTGCTGGCAATTTGCGGATAATTGCATTTTCTTTTGCCATATTTTGAGTTCCTACTGCCAGAACAATCGTTACAATCGAACTTAACGCTTCAGGGATTGCCGCGACAGCCAGTGAAACTGCAAACATAAAGGAATCAATTAGCTCACGTCCCCGAATAATATCCAAAGCAAAAATTACGATACAAATAAGGATAATTCCGATGGCAAGACGTTTTCCGAATTTATCAAGATTGACTTGCAAAGGTGTTTTTTTCTCTTTCGCATTGTCGATCAGCTTTGCAATTTTTCCGATTTCCGTATTCATCCCAATTGAAGTAACAGCCACTGCTCCACGGCCATTTGTTACAAAGCTTCCGGAGTACACCATGTTTTTTCTGTCTCCTAGTGCTAGCTCTGTTTCAACAATTGTATTGGCAACTTTATCGACCGCCAAAGATTCACCTGTTAATGAACTTTCATTTATTTGCAAACTATGACTTTCAACTACTCGTCCATCCGCGCTAATAGAATCGCCCGCTTCCAAAATGAGCAGGTCCCCTACTATTACATTTCTAGATGGTATTTCAATAATTTCCCCGTTACGTTTTACTTTTGAAACGGGTGCGGCCATTTCCTTTAAACTGTTCAATGATTTTTCAGCTCGGGCATGCTGAACGGTTCCAAGAATGGCATTTAATATAATGACGATTAAAATGACAATGGAACTGTCCGTATCTCCAAGGAAGATCGAAACAACTGCCGCAACAATTAAAATGAGCACTAAAAAATCCTGAAACTGCTCGAAGAAAACTTGGAAAATACTTTTCTGCTTTCCTTCTTTCAATTCGTTATAGCCATACTTTTTCTGGCGGCCCCGGACTTCGTAATCAGTTAATCCATATTGCGTCACATCTAACTTTTTCATTACCTCTTGTACAGATGCTTGGTAATATTCTGTTACTTTCATTTAAAACCTCCTTCAAGTCATTTGATTGGTACAAATAACTATTTTGAGCAATCCCATTTAAAATAGAAGAACTCTCCCAAAACACTGTATGATAGTTTTAGTATGAAAATGAAAACTTCCTAACAAAAATCTCTTAAAATTTTGCTCTGTATACAGAAATATGGGACATAAAGAAAAGCAGCAATTTTCCGATTTAGAAAATCGCTGCTTTTTTTAAGTTGATACTCGATCTTTTAAGCTATTTAAATGAGTCCCTTCTAGCTTTGGCTGCTTTTCTTTCTCTGATTTGTTCTTCCAGCTGGGCAATTGCGGTTCTACGATGAGCATTTTTTTCTTCAATATTTTCCAGTTCATCAGGAAGTGCAAACTCTTTACTAATTTCAGCCTCGTGTATATTTTCTTTTGTATTGTTGATCATTTTACCTAAACTTATCGCATTTTCCGATCCTTTGTTGAAAACATCATGTCTGTCGTTTTTCATCATGATTCCTCCTTTTCGATGATAAATTTAGTTTGTTTTGCTTCACTTTATTTATTCCAAAATAATTTTTCTTTATTTCGTCACAGATGTCATATTTTTGTTATACAAATACAATAAAATAATTATAAAAAGCACTAAAAAGACCTTCAAACCCCTGATACGAAAGGTTTTGCTATATAATTCGCTATTTTACATGTTATTTACATGTTCATTAAAATGGCGTTTTGTTAATAATTATGCGCTATAGTATGGATAAGTTCAAAACAAGTAGTGAGCCTTCACCATGATTCCACCTTTGCAGAAAGTCATAGCTGCTAGCATGAGTGAACGTATAACTATACATAATTAATTTGAACAAATTTGACTAACACCTCTTTGCCGATTACGTCACAGCGTAATTGTATCCAAACGTTGGATATCCACCCGAGGTTTTGACTTCATTTAGCGAGTGTTTATAACACACACTTAAAACAAATATAAACACTTCCTCCAGCCATCTTGCAACCTTTCGTAGAGGTGGGAAGATGCTACTAAAAGAAGTTAAGCACCAAAAAGCTCCAGCTATTTCCCAATAGTAGCTGGAGCTTTTGACGTTTTATTCTTTTTTACCATAGCGTTTGGGTGCCTGCATAATTGCATCCCACACGCCGCTAAATGGAGGTGCATACGCTAAATCCAAGTCCAGCAGTTCCTCGAAAGTCATTTCATTGTAAAGCGCTGTCGCAAATACATCAATCCGTTTATCGACACCGTGCTTTCCTACTATTTGAAGGCCAACGAGCTTGCGGCTTTGCTGTTCGACAAGCATTCGAAGCTTCATCGGCTGGACATTCGGATAGTAGCTTGCAATATCATTTACTTCCATTACATACGCTTCTACAAGTGCATTTAAACGATCTGCAGCTTCATTATTTAATCCTGTCATGCCTATATGCAGATTGAAAAACTTTAGGATGGATGTCCCGACAATTCCATGGAACTTCTGATTAAAGCCGGCTATATTCAACCCGGCAATTCGCCCCTGTTTGTTTGCTGTCGTACCAAGCGGTAAATAATCATTCTTTTGGTTTACACGATTAAAATGGGAAGCACAGTCCCCTGCTGCATACACGTTAGCAATCGAAGTCTCCATTTTTTCATTGACGATAAGTGCCCCATTTTCAAGCTTGGCAAAACCTTGTGCAAACTGTGTATTTGGACGTACTCCTGTCGCGACGATGACGAGGTCAGTTTTATGCACACCACTATTTGTCCGAACTGCCTCCACAAATTCGGTTCCTTCGTAGCCTATCGTATCTTCACTTAATAAAACTTCCACACCATTTTTGACTGCTTCCTCATAAATACTGTCGGTCAGCTGATCATCAAGGATCGACATTAATGTGCTTCCGCGTTGAATGAGACGCACATCCAGACCACGCTCCCTTACTGTTTCAACAACTTCCAGACCAATATAGCCTCCACCGATGACCGTAACGTGTTTCACATTTGGCAACTGTTTCATCAGTTCATCCATTTGTAGAATGGTTTTTACTGTATGAATCCCTTTTAAGTGGGCATTTTCAATTTTCGGCATTGTTGGTGACGCTCCTGTAGCGATGAGCAGTTTATCGTATATAAATTCGAAAGGTTCATTACTGTTTACATCGATGCCACTCACTTTTTGCAGCTTTGTATCAACTGCTGTCACTTCATGGAAAATGCGTGCATCAATTCCGTATTTTGAGCGGAATTCCTCGACATCCCTTGCAATCAATTCTTCTGTATGAGGGACTTTCCCATTAATTACGTATGGCAATCCGCATTGTCCATACGAATAAACCTCTCCTTTTTCCAATACTACAACGTGGGCGGCCTTATTATTACGCACAATTTCCATTGCTGCACTCATTCCTGCCGCATCGCCGCCTATAATTACAACTTTCATATTTGATCCACTCCTCAATACACTTTTCTCTTCTTTTAACATGCTACCGAAAACTGTTTCTATTTATAGCATATCATTCCCTGTTGTTTCGTAATCCTATGTACTCCCAAAATATGTTACACTAACTATCAGAAAAATCCTACATTTCGCAAAGGAGCAACCTAAATGACTAAAACAACGACGATTGGCATTATCGGTACCGGTGTTGTCGGTGAACGCATTATTAACCAGGCACTGCAAAACGAACATTATGAAATTGCGGCAATTTTTGATACGAATGAAACACGTACAGCACAATTGGCCGCTAAATATAATGTACCCACTACTAATGATTTACAAGCGCTATTGAATTTAAAACCGGACTGGGTGTATATTGGCACACCGCCTGTCAGCCACGCAACATTAGCGGCTGAGATCGCAAAGCACAAATTACATATTCTATCGGAAAAACCGCTTGCCCATGATGCTACAGACGGAGAAACGATGGTACGCATTGCAAACGAAGCAAATGTACAAACAGCGATGCATTTTCCGTTAATGTACGGTGCGGCAGTCCATCGGCTAAAACAAGAATTGGCAAAAGATATGGGTGACATTACACGTATTGAGCTGCATACGTATTTCCCTGAATGGCCGCGTAAATGGCAGCAAAACCCTTGGATTGCTTCACGTGAGCAAGGCGGGTTTATTCGGGAGATTTTCCCGCATTATTTGCAATTAACGCACCATTTATTCGGTGATGTTGAAATTTTGGCGCATGAAACAGCTTATCCTGAAGATGAAGCGCTGTGCGAAGTTGGAGTATCTGCTTTGGCGAAAACAGCAAACGGCATCCCAATGGTCATTAACGGGCTTGCAGGCATTGGACAGGAAGAGCGCATCGACTTTAAAATTTTCGGAACAGATAAAGTTGTAACATTACGAAACTGGTCCGAAGTTTACACAAGCAAAGCATATGAGCCGGAAGTGGAAATTACCCTTACCGAAACCCCTGAAACAATGCTTGAGGCATGCCGAAAAGTACTTTTAGGCGAGGAAGCATTTGTCGTACCATTCGAGGAAGGCTTAAAAGTACAGCGTTGGATTGATGAATTGCTAAAATAATATGACTATGAAGTTGTTCGGAAAGTGAATCCCCTTTCCGAACAACTTTTTATTTCGGATTGTGAAATATTTAAATTGTAAAAACCTGCTTTCTATACTAAAATAATTGTAATATTCTTTTTATTGCGTCATTAAATCAAAAGGGGGATTATTTTTGGACTATTTACATTATCCGTTTCCAAGCAAGCGGAATACAGTCATCGCCAATCGTGGAATGGTCGCAACATCCCAGCCGCTCGCAGCACAGGCCGGACTGGATATTTTGAAAAAAGGCGGTAACGCAGTCGATGCAGCAATCGCAACAGCAGCAGCACTTACTGTTGTTGAACCTACATCAAATGGAATCGGCGGGGATGCATTTGCGCTCGTCTGGATGAAGGATGAGCTTTACGGGTTAAATGCTTCAGGTCCTTCTGCCAAATCGATTTCCAAAGAAGCGTTAACAGAGCGGGGATTAGATAAAATTCCGATGCATGGAGTTATCCCGGTCACTGTTCCAGGCGCTCCATCAGCATGGGCAGCCTTATCGAAGCGATTCGGGAAATTGCCGTTAAGCGAAGTATTGGCCCCTGCCATCTCCTATGCAGAAGAAGGATATCCGATTTCCGTAACACTCGGACATTACTGGCAATCGGCCTATAAAAAATATAAACAAAATTTCACATCCGAAGAATTCCAACACTGGTTTGAAACATTTTCAATCGATGGCCGGATGCCGGAAATCGGTGAAGTTTGGAACTCTCCAGCCCACGGAGAAACATTGCATAAAATCGCCAAAACAAATGGGGAGGCTTTCTACAAAGGCGAAATTGCAGACAAAATAGATGCTTTTATGAAAAAGCATAACGGCTTTATTTCGAAGGACGATTTGGCAAGCTATGAACCTGAATGGGTAAACCCGATAAAAGTACATTACAAAGGCTATGACGTATGGGAAATTCCTCCGAATGGTCAGGGAATTGTTGCACAAATGGCATTGAATATTTATCAGCATGCCGAGCCAAAATGGCAGGATGCACAAACATTACATAATCAGATTGAAGCGATGAAGCTTGCATATACGGACGGTAAAGCATTTGTCACAGAATTAAATGACATGCCGGTAGATGTCGAAACACTCTTATCAAAAACATATGGAGAATCACGATTCGCCGAAATTAAAGATACGGCAATTGATCCGAAACGGTTCGATATTCCAAAAGGCGGTACGGTGTATTTGGCTACAGCCGATGCAGATGGGAATATGGTATCGTACATTCAAAGTAACTATATGGGGTTCGGTTCAGGAGTTGTCATTCCTGAAACAGGTATCACACTTCAAAACCGCGGGTATGACTTCTCTCTCGATGAAGCACATCCGAACTTCTTAAAGCCTGGAAAACGAACTTTCAATACAATTATTCCAGGGTTCTTGACAAAGGATAATGAAGCGGTCGGTCCATTCGGCGTAATGGGTGGCTATATGCAGCCTCAAGGGCATTTCCAGGTCGTTACATCCACAATAGACTTCGCACTCAACCCTCAGGCAGCACTTGATATGCCGAGATGGCAATGGATTGGTGAAAAGCGCATTGAAGTCGAACCGCACTTTCCTAGTTATTTAGTGCATGCATTGCAGCGTAAAGGCCATGAAATTCATGTTGCAGTCGATGGCGGCAGTTTCGGACGCGGTCAAATTATATGGCGCGACCAGAAGACAGGCGTATTGTACGGTGGAACAGAACCACGTACAGATGGCGCAATTGCGGCTTGGTAAGATAGTTTATTACATAAAACAGGAGTATCCCAAATTTTGCGGGATACTCCTGTTTATATTTATATTTTCAGTTATGGACCATCATAAGTTATGATTAAATGATTAAACTGCGGAAAATCAGTGGCAACACGAGGTTGCCCCCTCACGCACCTATAACTATCTTTACTTTACCGGTACACTTCATCAATACTGAAAACAAGGAAGGGGATGACTCACATGATTTTTAGTGAACGATTAAAAAAAGAGCGAGAAAAAAGAGGTTGGTCACAAGCGGATCTTGCCGAAAAAATTCATGTTAGTCGCCAATCCGTTTCTAAATGGGAAACTGGGAAGAACTATCCGAGTATTGAAGTAATCATTGATTTGAGTGATTTGTTTGGCATCACTATCGATGAAATGTTGAGGAGTGACGGAGAATTGAAAGAAAAGGTAATTCGGGATAGTAAGAAATTGGCGTATCCAAAATGGAAAGCGTTCTTTGATAGTGTGTTTTTATTAGGGGCATTTTTATTGGTCGCAAAACTTATTATTATGGGCTTAAATCATTTTACTGGTATGGATGTTATCATTCCTGAAGGCTTACCAAAAATCCTATCAAACTTCTTGCCGTTAGCTTTAATGGTAATCGGCGGGATTGGTGCAGACCAGTTAAAAACAAAATATATTGACTAAAAAAAGGTAGCGTATTTGCTACCTTTCTTATACCAATTATTCAGCTTCTGTTTCACTAGAATCAGCAGATAATTCATCCTTGCAAAACGCTAAAATCATCGCTTCTTCGTCTTCTTCCAATGCAAAATCCAAAAACTCATTATTTGTTTTATCCGTAATAAAATAGTTCACGATGCGTACGTTATCGTCAATTACCCCTACAATTACTCGAATTTCTAATCCTGCAGCGGAATACAGTTCATCTTCCTCATCCACTTCTACATCTAATAAAAACTCATAACGCTTACCTTCAATAATCTTTGTCGGATCTAAAATTTCTTCTATCGAAAATTGCGTAATATTCATATTCATGCTCCTTCCGGGAAATGCTTCTATTTTATCATAAACGAAAATTGCCCCGCGTCAAATAACAATCATTCATTTACACCGTGACAGCAACGTTTTCATATGACAAACTAGAAATTAAGGAGTGATGGACTTTGAAAAATCTATTTTATTACGAAGATGCAATGATGAAGGAATTTACGGCACAAATTGTGAAAACAGGTAAAGACGAAACAGGAAATTTCATAGTACTAAACAATACTGCATTTTATCCTACTGGTGGGGGGCAACCCCATGATACCGGATGGATTAATGAAATGGAAATTATTGATGTTGAGAAAATTGATGAAGAAATTCGTCATTATACGGCAGCCGATGTGTCGAATATTTCCGGGGAAATATCCGGGAAACTTCATTGGTCGCGCCGATTCGACCATATGCAACAACATGCTGGTCAACATATTTTAACAGCGGCCTTTGTGGAATTATTCGATATGGCGACAGTGAGCTTCCACTTAGGAACAGAGCTTGTCACAATCGATTTAAATGCTGGCGAAGTGTCGGAAGATCAGCTGGCAGCAGTGGAAAAACGGGCTAACGAAATTATTTTGGAAAATCGCCCGATTGAAACTAAATGGGTGACAAAAGAAGAATTAGCGCAATATAACTTACGGAAAGATGTAAAAGTCGACGAAGATATCCGTTTAGTCATTATCCCTGACTATGACTACAATGGCTGTGGCGGTACACACCCTACTTCTACGGGACAAGTAGGCTTGTTGAAAATTTTAGCAACAGAGAAAATGAAGAAGCAGATTCGTGTACACTTCGTATGCGGTAATCGCGTATTACAGCAGCTGGCTATGCGTAAACAGGTTTTAAGTGATGTGGCCCGTCAGTTGAGCGCACCGGAAGAAGAAGCTGCTGATGCGTTACGTAAATTATTGAAAACTTCGAAGCAAACAGAGAAAAGTTTAACGGAAGCACAAGACGCCCTACTTGAATTCGAAGCCAAAGAATTAGCAAACGAAACAGTTGCTGCAGCGACATTCGAAAACCGCTCGATTCAAAGCTTGCAGAAGCTGGCGCGTTTTATTACACAGCAAAATGGTGAGGCAATCGCACTGCTTGTTGCCAATAATGAAGACAAGCTACAATTTGTTGCGGCACGCGGCAGTGAACAAACGAAATCGATGAAAGATATTTCTGCAGCTGCTTTACCGCTCATAAATGGTAAAGGCGGCGGAAATGATGCACTTGTACAAGGCGGCGGTGAAAAAATCGTTTCAGCAGAAGCTCTGATTGAGGCAATGAAAGAAGCAATTCAATAAAGTGAAACTTCAATCCGTGGGGGTTTTCCCCCACGGATTGTTAGTTGAACCAATCGGGCTTTTACGGGTAGTTGATCTCCCGCCTATTCCTTTGCCCTGCCTAAACCTGGAGGTTGGAGTCTTACTACCAGTTAATGCGGGATAAATGAAAAAGAAGCTAATGATGGGTTGGACCATTCATTAGCTTCTCATGTTTTATCCTGCCCGTAGTCCATTCATCCCGCGGCGAACATTTGTTATATCGGTATAACCGAGCTTTACGAGTTCCTTGCATGCTTTATTACTGCGCGCACCACTTTGGCAAATGACAACAATAGGACGATCTTTCGGCAAATCTCCTAAATAAGTTCCAAGGGGACGATTGATAAACTGAGGAATGTGGGCCTCTTTATATTCTTTTTCCGTCCGCACATCCACAAATACATATTTCTCGTCTTCCAGTATAGGCTGCAGTTCTTTAGTCGTAATATATTTCACGCCTTTTTTCGGCATAAAACGCACGACCATTACAATGATTCCCACCATTGCAAGTAGTGTAATAATCCCTTCCATTTGCATACTCCTAAAATCTATTTTCACTTATTTTACGATACTCTGCACAAGCTTACGAATATTTTGCGCTTTTAGAACGGGATTGCTGCCATTTATTAAAGAACGGGAAATGTATTAGAAATTTTTCGAATTTATTAGAAAACGCGCAGCATATATTAAAAAACTACTAACTAGCTTTCCTTTTTCAACTCAACGACATAAACTTCAGGCAGATTAAAGATTCGGTAAGGAAACAGACTGTTCCCCAATCCCCTGTTTACTATCATTTCCGTTTCCTGCTGTTCATAAATACCTGCAGTGTATTTTGGCAAGAAACCTTGTGTTGGCGCAAAAAGCCCGCCGATAAATGGCAGACGAATTTGGCCGCCATGTGCATGCCCTGTTAACACTAAATCGATATCCTTTTCAACATATGCCTCAAACAGCTCAGGACGGTGCGACAATAACACTTTAAATGCATCCGGATCCATATTGTACAGCGCTTCATCAATCGACTGGCCCACTTCTTTTCCCATTAACGGGTCCTCAATACCCGCAATGACGATGTGCTCTCCGTCACGCTCCAACTGTACCGCATCATTCGGCAATACATGGACACCGAGCTCAATTAAAGCTGTATATATTTCATCTGTTAAATTCAATGCAACTTCGTGGTTACCCAGTACATAGTATACGTCCGCAATATCGACTAACTGGCGGACAGCCTGCAAACTGTTTTCCAAGTCATAGCGGCGACTATCAACTAAATCACCCGTTATGAAAATAGCATCCGGTTTGGTAGCCCGTACTTTTTCCACTAACCGTGACTGATTTTCACCGAATGTCGCATCATGCAGATCGGTCACTTGGGTAATCCGGTAGCCATCAAAGTTCTCCGGAATTCTCTCTGATTCATGTACATAATCGGTTGTGACAAGCCAATTATTATTTATATATAAAAATAGATAGACTATACCTATAAAGATGATTATTTTCAATAACTTTTTCAATTTATTCGCTCAATTCATTGTGAGTTTTAAGCAGCTACTAATACCACCCATCTTTATCAATAATATTGAACTGTTTCGGAACATTCAAGTGTAAAATCCTGTTACCAATTAATTCGTTGAGTGGATTATTATAGCGTTCATACTCAGAAGAGTTCAATAGTTCCATAGACAAACGCATTGATTTCGCCATAATTTTCGTTTCGGTCTCCACAATGTACAGCTTATTCTCATCCCACTCAATTTTTGGTGCTATAACATACGGCGAAATATAAACACGATTCAAGTAGAGCGGTGTTTCATAATAAGAAGCTTCTATTTTATTGTCAGTTGAATCCGTCCATGAAATAACGACCGGCAAGTAATGGCCTGTTTGATTACGTACAACTTCAATATTTTCTTCCGTTGCTTCAAAAGTTTTTGTAAATTTTAAGTGCTCTTCCTTCAAACTTTCAAACCGGCGATTTTTTAAATCTATCTCCAGTTGCTCAGTTTCCTCTAGTTGCTGCTGTAAAACTTTATCAGAAGCGATTTTTTCCACATTGCCCGACACAAACAGCAAATAAACAAGCGCTACTATTCCACAACTAAAGTAAACAATTGCAAACCAAAACGTCCGCTTCGGCTTCCAAATTTGTACCTTTGAAACTAACAAGTTTGTAAATATCATAGCTATACCTATTATTAGGAGAATTATCAGAACGCCACTCATATGCGTGTCACCTCTCTTTTCTGGCGGATCAATGCAATCAGAAGCCAAAGAACTATGACATAAACAGCACTTCGTCCAATAATCTGCATCGTTCCATCACCAAAAACAAACTGCCATGTATCATACGTATATTGCCGAACTAACAAGAAGATACCGGCAGCGATTATGATAAAAGCAATCTTTGAGAAATCAAACACAGCATGAAAAAAATAGCCGATCGATGCAGCGAGTAATGAACAAACTATAAAACCGATAATTGCAGTAAGTGATATAGTGAAGTCGTAATATATATTCTGATCCCCCGCACTCAATAGATTGATTAAAACCGAAATAGTTAAAGTGCTAATCGCTGCAGTAAATGTAAAAATACATAAAACTATAAGGAATATTCCTGTTGAAACAACTTCCGTTAGATTTGTCGTTACAATCGAATAGTTTTGCCGGGAAAGCTGCTTTGAAGCGAGCATCCACCCTAAAATCAGCATTAGCATGATTGTATAGATAAAAAATCCATCCAGTGAATAGAATTGCTCTTCATAATTCACAAAACTTACGCCTCTTCCTACAGTGCCACTCATCCCCCCTGAAAGTAACCCCATTAAAATGTATACAATCAGAACCGTACTGAACATTGAACTGTACGCCTTACATTTCCACTTCACCTGCTCATAAATATTACGCATTGGACTTACTGTTACGATAGATGTCATCAACGGAACCCCCTTTCGATGTCGTCAACACTTTACATACATCACTTGCCGATAGATTTTGCATCCTCACTCCTTCAGGTAATGACAACTCACTGGTTTTCACAATTGCTTCAAAAATTGGGCCGTTTTCATATGTCGCAAGCACTTCATACCCTTTTAATGACGGCTCCACATTCTCTTTTTGCCCTACTAGCTTGACCGCCAGCTGCTGCACTTCTTCAACAGATGAGAATAACTCCACTTTCCCTTCATGCAACAGTAAAATGTCTTCGATTAAATGCTCCATTTCATTTAAATGATGGCTGGAAATGATCATTATACGTGGATATGCCAGGAAGTCCTTTAAAATAACGCGGTACATATCATCACGGATTGTCTCGTCCATGCCATTCATTGGCTCATCCAGTAATGTAATGGCACAGCGGCTAGCAATACCGTAAATTAAATTGAATACTGCTTTTTGACCTTTTGATAGGTGTTGGTGGTGATTCTTCTCGGATATTCGACTAAACTTCAATAGTTCAAACGCTAATTCTGTTGCAAAGTTTTTATAAAACTTTTCACCCGATTCAATTATTTCCTGTAAACTCATGACAGACGGAAATGTCATTGCATCCTCGATAAAAATGGTATTTGCGGCAACCGTTAAATTTTGAAATGGTCTTTTACCAACGACTTCAATTTTCCCGTCCGATGTTTTTACATGCCCTGCCAAAATTTTTAGCAATGTCGACTTGCCGACACCATTTCGTCCAATCAGTCCAATAATCTTTGGCTCCGTAATTTCAAAAGATAACTGTGTCAAAATCGTTTTCCTGCCGTACTGTTTTTCCACTTGTTCGCAAAAAATCATTCTTTCACCCCTCCTTTTGAATATGTTTGATCAGCTCAAGCAAATCTTCATCCATCACGCCTAAACGTTTTGCTTCTTCTACGATTTCCTTTGCCATCTTCGTCAAGGTGTCACTTCGTCTTGTTGTTAAAATTCGATGTTTTGCATCCCCGATTATGAACATTCCAAGCCCTCTCTTTTTATATAAAATTTCTTTTTCTACTAAAATTGTCAGGCCTTTTCCAGCGGTTGCCGGATTAATATTAAATATTTCGGCAAGCTGATACTGAGAATACACTTTTCCTTCCGGAAGCAGCCGATCCGCCAATATCTCATTTTCGATCCATTCTGCTACTTGCATATAAATAGGCATTGTACTCTGTGTGTTAAAAATCAAAGAGATCCTCCTTTCCAGGTCATCCAGTACATTAGTGTTGTAATGTACTATATAAAAAACGAGCTTATTTGTCAATAAATCAAGAAATATTATCCACATATACTATTTATCCACAAAGTTATACACATTAACGTTGATTATCCACAATTTAATCACGATTTTTCAACAGATTGCATTATACTTATCCACAAAAAATATTTTGGAATTCTATTTTAGAACAAGATTCCAAAAAAATATTCGAATATATTTTCATTTGTTCTAAAAATCGTCACATTTTTCTAAGTTAACCCTGTCCATTCCCCAAAAAAAGAATAATTTAAATCTCCAGTACTAATGCTCCGTTAAAAATAAACAACTGCCCCCTTACCTATGGATAAATGTAAAACTTTATCTACAAGTTATCCACATTACCTTATTTTTTATCCACTAAAAAAGCATTCTAAAAGCGACAGGTCATCACTTTTAAAATGCTTTTCCATTCATTATTTAATTTCTTTCAATGTAGCTTCTACTTCTTCTTTTACTTGCAAATTCTCTTCACCGAACAGGATTTCATTTAATGCATCGTCTCCAGAACCTTCAGCTAGCGGCACACGTGAACGATATGCAGCGCGACATACTAAATGCCCGGAAACAGGTGCTGTAATAAATACAAAGATAATTCCTAAAATGAGGCGAATACTCACATAGCCATCATGAATCCAAAAGTAAATGAACCCGCCGAACAAACATAGCAATACAGAGAGTGTCGCACTTTTCGTTGCTGCGTGTGAGCGTGTGTACACATCTGGTAAACGTATCATGCCGAATGCGCTAATGACACTCACAATTGCACCAAACAAGATAAGAAGTGCCGCCATCAATTCAATCAGCTGATTTACGCTCAACAATGACACCTCTTTCTATATATTTCGAGAATGCAATCGTTCCGATAAATGCTAGAATCCCCAATATTAGAATGGCTTCCAAAAATGCCTTTGTTTTTAAAACAATCGACACGATGGCGATCGCTGAAATTAAATTGACACCAATCGTATCAAGAGCGATTGCTCGGTCAGGCAGCGACGGTCCTTTTATCACACGGAATAGGGATAGTCCGATTGCCACCATAAATAGAACAAGTGCCGCCTTTAGAATCAAATCGATCATTGTGTCACCTCCAAAATGGCACGTTCAAACTTGCCGATTGAACGGAGTACCGTTTCTTTCGATTCTTCTATATCCATTGCATGAATATAAAACGTACTGTTATCTTCTGAAACTTCCATTACAACAGAACCCGGTGTCAACGTTAATAACAGGGCCAATGTCGTCACTTGGTAGTCTCCTCTTAATTTTGTTTCATAAGTGAAAATACCCGGTGTGAAATTCATCTGTGGATCCAGTACTTGTTTTAATACAGAAATACTTGATGAAAGCAGCTCTCGAATAAATATGAGGATGAGCTTAATAATCTTTAATACACGACGCAAGTAAAACTGTGTTCCGAAAAATCGGTGCATAGCATATAAAATCAATGTTCCGACTAAAAAGCCTGACATAAACGTCGTAAAGTCTGCAGTTGGATCATCCTTTAACAAAAACCATAGCGCCGCAATAAATAAATTAATAATAAATTGACCTAACATGTGCTCACCCTCCTTTATTTATTCGTATTTAATATCGCATCAATGTATACGGAAGGGTTGGATAATGTGTAAGCTGCATCATTCACATAAACTGCCAGCCCTTCTGCACCAACTCCTAAAGCAACGATACAAATCGTCAATAGCACAAACGATACCATCGCACCGCGTGGCATCCGAATTTTGTCCTCTTCATTAATCGATGTTTCTCCAAAAAATGAAGCAAGGAAAATACGCATTAATGAATAGAGTACGATGATGCTCGAGCCGAATGCCAATGCCAGTAAAATATAGGCCTCTGCTTCAACAGCACCTTGCCCGATCAGTACTTTTCCGATAAATCCGCTTAACGGTGGAATTCCGACAAGTGCACACATCATAATAAAGAACAGCCAGCCAAATACCGGATAAATTCGAATTAATCCATTCATATTTTTCACGACAATTTCTCCTGTTAAAAGCACCATTGTTCCAATAAGTAAAAACAGTAGCGCCTTACCAAGCATGTCGTGGATTAAATAATAAACCGCGCCTGCCATAGCCGATTCAGTTCCGATCGAAAGTGCCGCCATTATAAAGCCGACACTAATGATGACGTTGTACGTAGCAATTGTCCGAACATCCCGCCCGGCAAATGCACCCATGCATCCCGCTATAATAGTCAGACCTGCCATCACACCGATAGCTGTATGCGTAACTTCCGGCTGTAACGGGAACATGAGCGTGAACGTACGGAACAATGCATACATACCGACTTTTGTTAATAGAGCCGCAAATAATGCTTGTACTGCCGTTGGAGGCACACTGTATGAACCAGGAAGCCAAAAGAACAGCAGCAAGCCTCCTTTTAAAGCAAAAACAATTAGGAAAACAAGTGCCACAACCGTTAATAATGGATCTTGGCCGGCTTCTGCAACACGCTGTGCAATATGCGCCATATTAAGCGTCTTTAATGTTCCATACATAAACGCCAGTGCAACGAGGAAAATCCATGATGCGACAACATTGATAAGCACATACTTGATCGACTCGCGCAGCTGCATCTTTCCCCCGCCTAGAGCAACAAGTACATAAGAAGCAAGGAGCATAACTTCAAAACAAACGAATAAGTTGAAAATATCTCCTGTTAAAAACGAACCGTTTACACCTGCCAGTAAAAACAATACAAACGGATAAAAATACATTTTTTCATGACGTTCGCCAATTGTGGAAAAGGCATAAATTAAACAGATCGCCGTAACAATACTTGCAGTTAAAACAAGTAGTACCGAGAATGAATCGGCGACAAATAAAATACCGAACGGCGGAGCCCAACCACTAAAGTCTATACGCATGATACCTTCCGTTTGAATAAGCTGTAACAGGACAACAGAAGTTCCTATTACAAAAATCATTGTTACTAAACTTACAACACGCTGCAGTTTAATATTATTATTTAAAAATACTAATAATGCGGCCGTTATAATCGGCACAATCATTGGTAAAACAATTATATTATTCATCTGATGACCCTCCAAGTTCCCCTAGATCATCGGTTCCGTTCATTAAATACATTCGATAAGCCAGCACAAGTAAAAAGGCCGTAACAGCAAAGCTAATAACGATTGCGGTTAAGATCAATGCTTGTGGCAAAGCGTCGGTATATGGTGCGGCCGCTTGACCTAATAACGGCACACTTCCCTTTTTTAACCCGCCGACCGTCAATAACAATAGATGAACGGCATGAGATAAAATGGCGGTGCCGACAATCACACGTATGACACTACGAGAGAGGATTAAATAAGTAGCGACTGCGACTAGAATACCGACAAGTACAATCATTAATGATTCCATACTATTCATCCTCACTTATATTTAAAATAATCGTTACGAGTGTACCGATAACCGTCAATGCGACACCTGCTTCAAAAATCGTAACAGTCGACAAATGCTTTTCTCCTACCAACGGGAGATTAAAATAGCCATCTGTCTGTGTTAAAAATGGTACATCAAAGAAAATCGAGGCAATGGCCGAACCTGTCGCCAGCAATACACCGATTGCAGCAACTTTTTTAAAATCGAACGGCATGCCTTTATGCACGGTTTCAATGTCGTATGTCAAATATAGCAGGACAATGCCCGAGCCAAGCACTAATCCGCCGATGAATCCGCCACCCGGAGCATTATGTCCCGCAAAAAATAAATACATACCTAGCGTAAAGACGATGAACACAACGCCTCGTACGACTGATTTTAAAATAACATCATTTACTTTCAACGTCTGCATCCCCCTTTTTCGCCTTAAGCTTAATAAGTGTGTAGACGCCAAGACCTGCAATGAAAAGTACAACTACTTCAAGCATCGTATCAAATGCACGGAAATCACCTAAAATCGTGTTAACGATATTTTTCCCGCCCGCCAAATCATACGAGTCCTCAAAGTATTTTGAAATTGGTTCAAAACGATCGTAATTCATCACAGCTAATCCGATCAGTGTCACAGTGGCACCGACCGCAATCGAAATTGTAACCTTCGCAAAACGCCAGCTTTTAGAAATATACTCATTTTTAAGCTTCGGTAAATATTTGAATGATAGTAAGAACAGCGCTGTTGTGACCGATTCAACGACAAGCTGAGTGAGCGCCAAATCCGGGGCTCTAAATACTACGAAGAAAAAGGCAACAGAATATCCGAGTACCCCGTTCAACAGCACGACTGTAATACGCTGCTTTGCAAAAATAATCGCAATTGCAGCAGCAATCATAACGAATACAAGAACTAATTCGTAAGGCTCGATCACCGAGTCTTTTGATGGATTCCAGCTGAATACGTCAGCATAAATCATATACCCTGCCAGCAGCGTTACAAAAAACACATATATATATACGAAATAATAAGTTAAATTACCGTTCATATAACGGTTTGTTACACGTCCTGATACACCCTCACTTGAATTAATGACACGTTCATAAATCGCATTTAACGTAAAGCTTTGCGGAATTAATTGATAGACCGGACGCCATTTTTTTAATGTACGGTATAAGAAAACACCTACAACAATGACACCAAACGTCATAATAAGCTCCGTATTAAACCCGTGCCATGCTGAAATATGAGGCGTCAATTCCTCTGCCGAAGGAAACATTGGATAAATACTTGCCATCGCCGGACTTAAAATATAATGTCCCAAAACATTCGGGAATATAAAAATCCCAATAACGAAAGCAACTAAAACAAATGGTGAAATTAACATACCAAATGGCGCTTCATGTGGCGGCTTTTCCAGACGATCCGGCTGTATTTTCCCGAAGAATGTACGCATGACGATAATGACACAGTAAATAAACGTAAAAATACTTGCCACCCAGGCGATAATCGGGAATAAAAGGCCGATGCTATCAAGTGAGAAAATATCAAGCTGTGTAATTTTTAATGTTGCTGTAAAGAACATTTCCTTACTTAAAAAGCCATTGAATGGTGGTAAACCTGCCATTGAGGCACTGCCGATTACGGCAATAGTGAATGTAAATGGCATTAACGACATCAATCCGCCTAATCGGCGAATATCGCGTGTTCCTACTTCATGGTCAACGATTCCGACCATCATAAATAGCGCACCTTTAAATGTCGAGTGGTTTATTAAATGAAAAAGTGCAGCAAATGTAGCCTGCGTATATATTACCGATTGTGTTGAATAACCAAAATGCAGTGCTGCAGAACCAAGACCGAATAAAGACATAATCAGTCCGAGCTGACTAATTGTGGAGTATGCAAGAAGTGCCTTTAAATCATACTGGCGAACTGCATTGAAGGAGCCCCAGAATAATGTTAGCAGACCTACCCCGCTCACTGCCCAAAACCATACTTCATGCCCGCCAAAAATCGGTGTTGTACGAGCTACTAAGTAAATACCCGCTTTTACCATCGTTGCAGAGTGTAAATAGGCGGAAACAGGTGTCGGTGCTTCCATCGCATCCGGCAGCCAAATATGGAACGGGAACTGTGCTGACTTTGTAAACGCACCTAATAGTACAAGACACATTGCCGGAACAAAATACACGCTCGATTGCACGACATCCAAATTTTCAATAATTTCGCGAATACTAAACGTTCCGGATGCAACATATAACATTAAAAAACCGGCGAGCATTGCAACACCACCAGAAACGGTAATGGTCATTGCTTTCCGCGCGCCTGCACGAGATGCTTTACGATGATGCCAAAATGCAATTAACAGGAATGACGATACGCTTGTTAGTTCCCAAAATACATAAAGCACCATTAAGTTATCCGAAAAGACGACGCCTAACATCGCGCCCATAAATAATAGTAAATAGCAATAGAAATGGTGTAATGATTCTTTCGTTGATAAATAGAAAATTGAGTAAAGTATTACTAAACTGCCTACCCCAGTAATGAGTAAGCTAAAAATCATACTCAAGCCGTCTAAATAAGTAGTAATATTAATACCGAAAGTGGGGATCCACTCAAAAGTGTTAATGAACACTTCGCCATTAGCAATTCGAGGGATATATGTAGCTAAAATCGAAAACAATGCAACAGGGACAATCAATACAAACCAGCCTAAATGTATATTCTTAAATCTCCTGTATATTAACGGGATTAATGCTGCAGCAAGAAACGGAAGCATAATCGAAAAAGCAATAAGCAAAAGCAATAACCTCCTAACCGAATGAGCCAATAAAATATGTAAAGTTCGGCATTCGAACAATCACACTTGACTATCTATATAACTATCTTCATAATAATGTGGCATATGGGGAATATATTTTCAAACAAGGGTAATTAAATAAAAATTACAAAAGCAAAAATATAACAAAAAATTTACTGAATATAAATATGCATCATAGAAATAAGTATACAATAATAATGGGTGCATTGCACTGTAATAGCCTTCGTTTTATCTCAATTATGCTTAATTTCTCAAAATATATTCGGATTCAATTCATTATTATAGGATAAGAAAAAGAGGTGCGAACTAAAATGAAACATGTTAAAGGCCGATTAGACGAAAGTATTTTGGTTTGTGTATATTACGGACAAAATGGTGAGCGTTTAATTCGCCGAGGACACAAGCTTGCTACATTACTTGACTGCCCATTATATGTGTTGACTGTTGATTCAAAGCCACTTGATGCATTTGATGCAGAAAAATCCGGCTATATCGAACAGTGGAGAGAACTAACTGATGAATTGGAAGTAGAACAATTCATTATTAAGGATAATGAAAAACGTCCATTCCATAAAGTTATAACAGAAATTGCAATGGATTTTAATATTACGCAAATCATCGTAGGTCAAAGTGCTCAAAGCCGCTGGGAGGAAATCACAAAAGGTTCCTTCTTGAATGTTCTCTTAAAAGAAGTACCATTCGTAGATTTTCATATAGTATCGGTAAAGCGTCCTTCTGAGGATGAACTGATCGATGTTTACGAAAAAGGTGTACGTGCTTATATAATCCAGGAAAATGATTATTATAAAGTCGTGTTTACATGCCCTAAAATTATTGCTCTGGAAGGGATTTTCTTTAAGGAGATCGGGACAGACTTCGATAATGGTATATTCAAGTTTAATTATAACGGGAAACTTTTAGAGGCTGATATAACAGAAGGTACTGTTAACAACCCTGAAATTCTTCCTAAAGATCGCTTTACATCATTAAAACCTTAATACGAAAGCTGTTTCCAAGTTATTGGAGCAGCTTTTTTTAGAATTTGCGAATAGGAAGGATTAATAATATGAAATTTGAAGTACCTAAAACAAAAAAACTATATGAACAAATAGCCACTATTATTGAACAAAAAATTACGCTCGGGGAAATTTCACCTGGCGATAAATTGGATTCAGTTGAACAGCTTGCAAAAAACTTTGAAGTTGGCCGCTCTGCTATTCGCGAAGCTTTAACTGCTCTTCAGGCACGTGGTATCATCGAAATCCGCCAAGGCGAAGGAACTTATATCCGTAAAGTAACGGCCCAGGATATTTCATTAAATATTCCTACATACGCTTCCTTTTCACAGCAGGATTTACAGCAAATATTTGAAGTACGAAAAATTTTGGAATTAGGATTAATTGAAAATGCAGCTAAACGCAGATCAGGTCGTCAGCTTGAACAATTAAAAGAAGCGCTCAGTAAAATGAACGATGCTCTAATCGATCCTAAGGCAAGCAGTAACGCCGATATGCAATTTCATGCAATCATCGCTGAAGCAGCGGACAACCCTTTACTCGTTTCGATGCTGCAGAGTGTTTCAAAGCCGATTGCACGCCAAATCCAGCATACCCGTTCCATTTTATCCACTACGGATCACGCTGCTCTATACAATTTGCACGAAGAACATACCGCGATTTACAATGCTTTAGTAAATGCAGACGATATACAGGCTAAAAAGGCGATGGCAAAACATCTTGAGACTGTTGAATCATTACTTTTCAACCAATAATGTTTTAATACGATATTATTCTCTTTAAATACTAATTTCTTAAGTCATCAGATGACCTGTTGACTTAATTATCAGAAAGTTGTAAATTTAGTGGAACAGGGGGGATTGGATGAATGTATCATTATTCGCTACATGTTTAGTCGATATGGTTCAAAGTAATATCGGGAAAAACACGGTTGAGTTATTGGAACGCTTAGGTTGTACAGTAAGTTTTCCAAAAGGCCAAACTTGTTGCGGTCAGCCGGCCTATAATAGCGGCTATGTAAAAGCTTCTAAAGAAACGATGAAAAACACAATTCAAGTTTTTGAAGATGCAGAAGTCATCGTCTGTCCATCAGGTTCTTGTGCATACATGCTGAAAGAATATGCTCATATTTTTAAAGATGAACCGCTTTGGCAGGAAAAGGCACAACGAATTGCAGACAAGACATATGAACTTACACAATTTATTGTCGATGTACTGAAAATTGAGGATGTTGGAGCAAAACTAAACGGAACGGCTACTTATCACCCTTCCTGTCATATGACACGCTTATTGAAAGTGCAGCAGGCTCCTCTCACGTTGCTCCAGAATGTAGACGGTCTTGAACTGCTGGAAATGCCTTTAAAAGAAAATTGCTGCGGTTTTGGCGGAACATTCTCTATTAAAATGGGCCCGATCTCAGAACAAATGGTAGACGAAAAGATTGCTTCTGCCGAGCAAATTGCTGTCCATTATTTAATAGGTGCTGATGCGGGCTGTCTCATGAACATCGGCGGACGGATTGACCGGAAAAACATTGAAATTAAAACAATGCATATCGCAGAAATATTGAATAGCCGCTAATAGAGAGGACGTGTTTCAAATGGCGATGAAAATCAGTCAGCAAAAATTTAATGAACGTCTTTCGTCCAACTTGGAAAATGATTTTATGCGTGGAGCTGTAGCCGGTGCACAAAATCGTTTTCAAACAAGACGGAGCGCTGCTGTTGACCTTTTAGATTGGGAGGAATGGCGCAATCATGGAGAAGAAATCCGGCAGCATGTATTGGAGAATCTCGATTATTATTTACATGAGTTGAGTACAAATGTTGAGGCTCGAGGCGGTCATGTATTTTTTGCACAAACTGCCGAAGAAGCTACCGAATACATTTCAACAATTGCCCAACAGAAAAATGCAAAAAAAATAGTTAAAGCAAAATCAATGGTAACCGAAGAAATCAATTTAAACTCACACTTGGAACAACTCGGGTGTGAAGTAATTGAAACCGATTTAGGCGAATATATTTTACAGCTTGATGATCATGATCCGCCTTCTCATATCGTGACACCGGCACTTCATAAAAATAAAGATCAGATCCGGGAAGTATTTGAACAAAAAATTGGCTATACGGCTTCCTCGAAACCTGAAGAACTAGCACTGCATGCCCGCAAAGTTTTACGGGATCATTACTTGACGGCGGATATCGGTATTACCGGATGCAATTTTGCCGTTGCCGAAACAGGTTCTGTTTGTTTAGTAACTAATGAAGGGAATGCGGATTTAGTAACAGCCTTGCCGAAAACACAAATTTCCGTCATGGGAATGGAGCGTTTAGTTCCCACATTTGAAGAAATGGAAGTTCTCGTCGGCATGCTGACACGCAGCGCGGTTGGCCAGAAGTTGACGAGCTATATTACAGTGCTGACAGGCATAAAAGAAGAACTCGAAGTCGATGGTCCTGAAGAATTCCATTTAGTTATTGTAGACAATGGGCGTTCCTCGATTTTAGGCGGCGAATTTCAGTCGATTTTACAGTGTATTCGCTGTGCTGCATGTATTAATACGTGCCCTGTTTACCGCCATGTCGGTGGACATACGTACGGATCTATTTACTCTGGTCCGATTGGTGCCGTATTATCCCCCTTATTGGGTGGTTATGATGATTATAAAGAGCTGCCTTACGCTTCCACTTTATGTGGTGCATGCACGGATGTATGCCCAGTGAAAATTCCTTTGCATCAACTGCTCCATAAGCATCGGGAAGTAATTGTTGAACGGGAAGGCCGCGCCCCGATTAGTGAAAGTTTGTTAATGCAGGCATTTGGAATGGGGACTTCTTCGCAATCAATCTATCAATTGGGTACTAAAGTAGCTTCAACCGTTATGAAGCCATTTACGAAAAATGAGAAAATTACTAATGGTCCCGGTCCTCTGAAAAACTGGACAGCGTATCGTGATTTTCCTTCCGTGCAAAAAGAACGTTTCCGTGACTGGTTTGAACAGCATAACAAAGGAGGCAAGACCAAATGATCCAAAATCGAGAACCCTTTTTACAAACAATCGCTGCTCGTCTTGGCAGGTCCGCACCTTCTTTAACAAAACCGGAGCGAAACTGGAAGCATCTCCCTCAACACGAAGTATTGAATGATGCTTCGATAGAAGAACTTATCGAAGTGTTGAGAGAACAATGCTTGAACATCCACACTACTTTAAAAAATTGCACACGGCATCAATTGCCTGAAATATTAAATGAAACAATTGCAGACTACGGTGGTGGCCGTGTAATCTACAGCGATGATCCGCGTTTTAGAGTATTGAATGTGTTACCGGTTTTTGACCAATATGAACATTTAAAATGGCAAGCTGCTAACGGTGAACAAAATATCAATTTTGCTGAACAGGCAAATGTTGGTGTCGTAATCAGTAATGTGACATTAGCGGAATCCGGCACAATTATGCTTCAAGCATCGCCGAAATTAGGCCGTGCGATTTCATTTTTGCCTGAAAATTCGATTGCCATTATACCGAAAAGCAGCATCGTTCCCCGCATGACACAAGCTGCCCAGTTTTTACGAGAGCAATCACATGTCTCATCCTGTATTAATTTCATTACAGGACCAAGCAACTCTGCAGATATCGAAATGAACTTAGTCGTTGGCGTTCATGGACCTGTGAGGATGACATATATTTTGATGGAGGATTATTAAAAAAGAACTTCGGACATAAAAATCCGAAGTTCTTTTATTTTCCTATTCCCCTACTCGATCACGCGGCAGGAAAAATGCTACGAGTAATAATAATGTCAGTACCGATATAGCATTCATTGTGAAGTGAATCCCCATTTTATCTATAAGCATCCCGATAACAACTGAGCCAATTGCACCCATACCGAATGCTACACCGACTGTTAAACCGGCCATTGTACCGATTTTCGATGGGACAAGTTCCTGTGCATAAACAACAGTCACCGTAAAGCTAACCATAATCAGCAACCCGATAATAATAAGTAAAATCAGTACGGCCGGTAAAGGAACAAACGGAAGCGCCAAGCAAAATGGAATCGGTGCGATTACCGACAGCAATATAATATTCTTCCGCCCGAAGCGATCTGATAATGGCCCACCAAAAAATGTGCCTACAACCCCAACTGCCATGAATATAAAGATAAACAGCTGACCGCGCTCAACACTCATTCCATATTGTTCTGTTAAATAAAAGACATAGAAACTTGTTATATTCGTTACGTAAAACGAACGGGCAAATATTATGAATAGCAGGACGATTAATGCCATTCCTACTTGCTTTTTCGTTAAAGGCGGCAAGGACGAAATCAGCATTTTTTTGATTTTTGATTTCTTTTCCGCATCAAGCTGACGTTTATACCACATCGATATTTTTGTTAATAAAAAGATTCCGATCGATGTAAAAATAAGAATAACGGAAACGCCGTACATCCCGAAAGGCAAAATGATAAATGCGCTTAGTAATGGGGCTAATGCCTGTCCGCTATTGCCACCTACCTGATAAATGGATTGAGCTAAGCCGCGCTTGTTGCCGGCCGCCATGAACGACACGCGTGAGCCTTCCGGGTGGAAAATGGCTGAACCAAGTCCCAAGAATAGGACCGACACTAAAATCATCCAGTATCCGCCCGATAAAATGAGCATTGTCAGGCCGATAAACGAGCTCACCATCCCAAGCGGTAATGCATATGGAAACGGCTTTTTATCGGTCATAAATCCGACAGCTGGCTGTAGCAAACTGGCGAACATATTCAGGACAAATGAAATCATTCCAAGTTGTGTAAACGTTAATCCTAAGTCCCTCTCCAATAATGGAAACATAGCCGGTATAACTGCCTGCATTGTATCGTTAATTAAGTGACATACCCCTATGGAGATCATAATAGGATAGACAGGGTTTGATTGTTTTACTGTGGTAGTCGACATTTTTTCACATTCTTTCTGCTAGTACAAAAACATTTCGCACAAATTTTTAATATTCAGCAAGTCGCTATTATTATAAAATTCCCCCTCAATTTTGCCTCTCGTCTTGAATGTATTAAGGGTGCATAGATTATCGCATTTTATTCATACTACCCTTTATAAGGAGTGATTATCATAGAACTGAACCTTGGCGAAATGATTTTACGTGCAAGCTTTGCCTTTTTCGCGATTTTAATACTCGCCCGCATCATCGGTAAAAAGCAAGTGAGTCAGCTCACTTTCTTCCACTATGTCACGGGGATCACTTTTGGTTCAATTGCTGCCGAAGTCTCAACTCAAGTGGAAACCCCTTTTTTAGACGGTATGGTTTCTTTAATAGTATGGGCTGGATTAACAATTATCGTTAGTTATATTTCATTCAGATCATCAAAAGCACGTATCCTTTTTGACGATAAACCGTCGATTGTCATCAATAACGGTGTCATTTTAAATAATGAATTGAGAAAAGCACGGCTTCACCCGGACGAGCTTGCTATGCTGTTGCGTGAACAGAGCATTTTCTCATTTGATGAAGTACTATATGCCGTTTTTGAAACAAATGGAGAATTAAGTGTCCTGAAAAAGCCGCTTGCCCGGACTGCAACAAAAGAAGACGTATCAGTGTCTGCCCCTGCCCCGCAATACTTACCAATGGAATTGATTTCGGACGGGAAAATTATTCAAAAAAACTTAACAGATCTTCAGCTTACTGAAGACTGGCTCAGAAAAAAATTAGCAAAGAAAAATATCCATGAGATCGATAAAGTTTATTATGCGCAAATTTTAGAAAATGGATCACTTTATATTAGTATTAAAAATGCTAGTCCACCTTCATAACCTTTATTTGAAAAGACATTAATCTTCATTATATTACCAATTCACTTGAAAGTTAATACAAAAAAGCAGAAATCAATTGTAAAACAACGATTTCTGCTTACTACTTATACTTTTAAATAACGAATATTCTTCTTGCTCATCTTAATACCGATCCCCACTATGACAACAATTAGGATAAGGACAACAAGTAAAGTATACCAGTAATTCTCCATTAATACGTTGTCTGTGAGAAGGCCTGTTCCGTATTTTGCGAGTTTCCAAGGTGTAACATTCCAGAAGCTGCCGATTAATGTGTCAACAAGCAGACCGACTGGAATGAGAATTATTGTAACAGCAGCAGCGACCGATGTTTGGAAGGCTGCACTCATAGCAACAGTTAGAGCCATAACAAACATTAACCAAATACAATACGTACAGAGCATCGCCAAAAACTTCGCTAAATCAACCGTTCCGTAAAGCAGTACTGTATAATACATGCTCCCCGCATAGCCCGCCATTGCACTGATGATTGCAATTATGCTTGCAACAATCCATTTACTGAAAAACAATGCCGTAAAAGACATCGGACGTACATAGAGAAGGGTTGCCGTTCCATTTTGGCGTTCCCGGCTTACAGACCCGATATAGGCAGTAATCAATACGAGCAGTCCAATTGTCTGAAATTGACCAGTTGATGCAATAAGCAGATCCGCCGGCTGAAATTCAGGCATTGTCATCATAAAACCATCGGGCATATTGCCGACCGCCTGCAAAATATCTTCCATAAAGTAATTCATCAGCGGATCACTAATACCGAGCAATACAAAAACGAGCGGAATCCATAAAATTTTAAAGCTGCGAACACTTTCGCGCCATTCTTTTAAAAGTAATGCCTTAAATTGCTGCATGCTTCCCCGCCACCTTCATAAAGATTTCTTCCAGGCTTGCCGTTTCCCGTTCCACTTTTACAACTTCATATGGTGATGCCGCCAACTGCTGAAGCAGCTGTTGCATAGTTGGACGTTCATCTGAAATTTCTACATATGCCGCTATTCCGTTAGCAACAGCTCTTAATGTAGACTGACTCGCAAATTGCCGTGCCTCTTCCGTATTTGTGAATGTTATTTTATAACGCGGTTCCTCAAACTTTTGCTTCACCTCTGTAAGTGACCCTTGCTCAACAAGTTTGCCGTCTCGTAAAAACAGCAGCTGATCGGTCATTTCCTCAGCATCATTTAAAATATGTGTTGAGTACAAAATCGTCGTTTGCTGCTGTACTTCCTTCAATAAGTTCATCACTTCCCGACGTCCAACCGGATCAAGTGCCGATACCGGTTCATCCAGCAGCAGGAGCTTTGGTTTATGAACTATTGCCTGGGCAATACCTAAGCGCTGCTTCATTCCTCCTGAAAATGTCTCGGTCTTTTTATTCATCGCATCCTGCAAACCTACAAACTCCAGCATCTTTTTGCATTCACTTTTTAATGATCTCTTTTCAAGACCGCTTAAATTGGCCACCATCTCTATATATTCAAGTGCAGTCAGCCAGGAATAGTACTGGGGATATTGAGGTAAAAAGCCGATTGCACTGCGAATATCCTTTACATCCGGCATAATGATTTTGCCGCTTGTCGGCTTTAGTATATTAGAAAGCATCGAAAGTGCCGTTGTTTTCCCTGCGCCATTCGGACCGATCAGCGCTGTAGATGTATGCATAGGCAAAGTGAACGATAAATCATCCACTACTTTTTTTGCACCAAATTGCTTTGTGAGGCCATTCACTTCAATACAGATCATTGGCTTTTCCGTCCGAACAGAAAGTAGGCGACCGGTCCGAGTGTATTAACAAACAGTGATACGAGCACCCATACCCATTTCGGGCCGCGCGTCTCATAACTGCGTACAATATCCACAATGGCAACCGCCCCAAGCACCAATTGCAATACTAATAACGGGGCAATGAGTCCCCAAGGAATATTCGATAATTGATCCATTTTAAATCCCCCTTATATTTTTAAATGATGTTTTAAATTGACGAGTAAACTTTTATAGCGCGTATCGTTTTGCACATTTGCCAACATCGGATTATCAGCAATACCTTCATAAATGGATCTTTTGATCGATTCCTCATCCCGTGGTGATTGTGTACTCAGCATAACTTCCTTTGCAATCCAATCATCCAGCAAGTAAAAATATTCATCGCCAGTGGGTTTAAGCGGAAATTCGATTTGAATAGAAATTTTTACATAGCGGTCAATAAAACTAATTGCTTCTTCTATATTATTTTGTGCAGCATAGCCGCACGCTGCCTTTAAATAAAACAGAAGCGTGTTGTGTATATTCAGTTTATCTAAATGAAAAGTTTCAATTATCGTTTCAATCCGGCTTACCGACTGTTCAAAATACGGGACATCTCCCATTTCCAAGCTGAGCGCTTCATTCGCATTTGTTATCATATACAGCAAATGCTGATACATATTGACCTGATGAATTTCCTTGGCCTTTTCTATATTGCCGAGCATAGTTTGTGCCGTAGCGATAAGCTGCTCTGTCCCAAGCTGAACTACAGCATCCTCCCCTAATAATTCGAGCACATGCTGAGGTTCCCCTTTTAATATATACGTATATGCCTCAAGTAAATTCGCCTCGTTTTTCAGCCTGTAATTTCCACTGAACTCCTTCACACGTTTACAAAGATTCTGGATTTTGTCCGCAACAGCTTCTTTTTCCTGTGCAATATTAAAGTAATTGACGTAAAGCTGCGCCATTTTCAGTAAAAACGGAAAGCAACTATAATATTCTTCTATGAGTTGATCAATTGCTGCATCCACTTCAGCAAATGGTTCCTTTGAAAAGCGCTGTGCTAATTCCGCATACATTTTTAAAATTCGTTCATCCGTCAATTGCGGCTCATAACCGAGCAGTGCATCAATTGAAATGTTGAAAAATGTAGCAAGCTTCGGCAACAATGCGATATCCGGATAGCTCTGCCCTTTCTCCCACTTTGAAACAGCTGCTCTTGATACTCCGACATGCCGTGCAATTTCCTCTTGTGTCACTTGCAGTTGCTTGCGGCGTTCTGTAAAAATGGCCGCAAATTGAAAGTTGGTCATCCCCCTCACCTCTTACACCTATTATAAAAAGAAAGTTGGCTGTTTAATAGCGACTAATTCTTTCAAAAAGGAAATTTTGTCAACTGGCGGTTTCGCTCGTTGGGAGAGATAGGGTTTCGGGGCAAGGTGTTCTAATATATTGGGTAGAGTTCTAATATATTTTTAATTGTTCTAATAAAATTGGGATTTTCTAATATAACTGTTCATTGTTCTAATATTCGTTTGTATTGTTCAAATATCTTCCCAGCGTTTTCTAATATCGCTCCAAGTTTTTCTAATATGCTGGATTAATGTTCTAATAAAAATCGAAACGCCCTTCTTTTACCTATAATCATCACTAAGTGAATCCCTCGCCCCCTGCTATTCTTACTCATCTTCTAATAAGCCCGTCACTTGTTCTAATAACCATCCAACTTCTTCAAATATTCGGCCTCATTCTTCTAATATCCGCAACCCACAACTGCGTTCAATAAAAAAAGCCGCCTCCAGAATGTAAAACATTTCGGAGACAGCCTGCTCTATATAAAGTTTATTTAATTAAATGCTTAATTTCCTCGTAGCTTGGCAGTGCCGTTAACGCACCTGCTTTAGTTGCGGCCATTGCACCCAGCTTGTTGCCGAATGCGACACAGCTGACCAAATCTTCTTTTACTGTAGGTAAACCATTGAAATGAACATAACGGAGTACGCCTGCCATAAACGCATCGCCTGCGCCTGTTGTATCTACCGGAACAACTCGTTCAACCGGAACATGTGTCACTTCACCGTTTAATACTGCATAAGCTCCATCAGCTCCAACTGTAACCAGCACAATCGGTACTAACAGCTCATCCAATTTTTGAAGACCTTCTTCAATTGTTGATGTTTCTGTCAGGAAATATAGTTCCTCATCAGTTAGCTTTAAAATATCTGCATCTTCAAAGAATGAAGTGATCGTCTCACGGCAGATTTCCTCGGATTCCCAACGAAGCGGACGGATATTTGCATCAATTGCGATGATCGCTCCTTTTTCCTTCGCCATATCCACTGCAGCACGTGTTGTTTTTAATGCAGTTTCTTCAAACATCGTCCCTGAACAAACATTTAAAATCGAAGCACGTTTGAATGCTTCTTCCTGTAACTGCTCAGGCGTTACTTGTAAATTCGGCGTCTCATCGACATAATCTTTAAATACTCGTTCACATTTTTCAGTTAAATGCACATATACACCACTTACACGCTTCTTCGCATCAAATACAGCGAAATCAAGATTCACACCTTCCTTTGTAATCTCCTGACGGCAAAATTCCGATGTTTCATCATCGCCTGTAATTGTAATAAGTGCTGACGGTGCCCCAATACGACTAATCCCTGCTGCAACATTGATTGTTGCGCCACCTAAATACTTCGTAAATGAAGTATTGGTCTGATCATTTGCAATATAATCAACGAATGCATCTCCATAAACTAAGATGAATTCTTTGTCTATTTGACTCATTAATTGTCTAACCTCCGACGTTGTATGTTCTTACTAATTTACCATAGAAAAGATATATTTATAAAACTTTATACTATTCTGAAACTAATGCTTTCTTCGCGAATGAATTTATTTTCTGTTATACTTTGTTCGGTAAGGAGATGATTGTAATGACCATTACCATTCGACAAGCAGATCGAAATGACGCCAAAGCTGTCGCACCTTTAATTTATGATGCAATCGGAGACATTGCAAACAATTTGACTGGTGAAGAGGAATTTTCACGGATTTTAGCTGCTTTAGAACAGTATGTCACAGAAACGACAAATCGACACAGCTATTTGAATACATTTGTAGCGGAACAACAAGGTGAAATAGTTGGGATTGTCGTGCTTTATGATGGCCGTCTCGGGTACAAGCTCGATCGCCAGCTTGAACAGCAGCTGGCCCAAAAGGGAATACAGACTACATTGGATGTCGAAGCACATATGGATGAATATTACATCGATACAATTTGTGTCTCGAAAAAAGCGCGAGGTCTTGGCATCGGTACGCTCCTTTTGCAATTTGCCGAGCAAAAAGGCAAGGAGCTTGGCTTCGAAAAAATTTCTCTAAATGTGGAACTAGAGAAACACGATGCACGGCGCTTGTACGAAAAAATAGGCTATCGTACAACTGAAAGCTGGACAATAATTAACGAGCCATTTCATCATATGGTGAAGACGCTCTAGAATAGGAAGAAACACTAAATGAAACAAAAATGGATTTACCCGCTATTAATCGTAATAGCGGCTAGTAGTTACGGAGTGCTATCAACAATTGTAAAAGTTGCTATGCAACATGGATATACATCGTCAGAAGCCGTGACCAGCCAATATTTCGTTGGATTTTTACTCGCACTCGTGCTCTTTGTTGTAACACAACGTACATTACCGAAGCTTTCGAAGAAAGGCAGCATTACTTTACTTTTAGCCGGGACATGTACAGCGATTACGGGTATTGTTTACGGACACTCCCTAAATTATTTACCTGCATCATTGGCAGTTGTTATGCTGTTCCAATTCACATGGATTGGTTTGTTCATGGACTGCTTCCTGAAAAGACGCCTGCCTACACGTATTGAACTAATTTCATTAGTATTTTTATTTGTAGGTACGATTTTTGCTGCAGGTGTAATTGATGTAGATTTATCGCAAATCGCTTGGCAAGGATGGGCACTAGGGTTATTAGCTGCCTTTACTTTTGCTGCCTTTATGCAATTTAACGCTCAGCCTGTTGAAGGAGTGACGACGATCGGACGTACATTTATTTTATCTGTTGTATCACTGATCATCGTTTGTATCTTTTTATCGCCTGAAATTGTATGGAACGGCCAGTTGACAGGCGGCCTTTGGAAGTTTGGTCTTGCACTCGGGCTCTTCGGTATTATTTTGCCGATTTTACTTTTTTCGATTGCCGCGCCAAAAGTCGGTGGTGCACTTGTACCAATTTTGAGTGCAATGGAGCTGCCTGTAGCGATTACAGTATCTGTCATTGTATTAAATGAGAATTTAACGCTTCTCCAAGTTTTCGGTATCGTACTTGTACTGTTCGGTATGGTATTGCCATCCTATTTTGCATCAAAAAAAGTACGTGTTATCGATCAAAAACAGCGGCTGTCCTAATTTTAGGGCAGCTGTTTTTTTATATTTCCTGTTAGCCCACTTTATTTATTTGAATTGATAAAATTTTCTAATAATTGTAAAATAAGATTATCAGGAAGTAGTTTCTATCATTTGATTGGAGGCCCATTCACCATGTTCTTTCAGAATTACCGCAATCTAATAAATGAAAAAGAAGGAATTTTATTTCCTTCCAATAGTTATCGTCAAATGGTTTTACAGCCCGCTTATGATGAGGCACGCAAGCATTTTTTGGATGCGATGCTTCAAATTCATATTGCCCATTTAAAGATGCTTGAAGAACAGGAATTGGTTACCCCAGAAAATGCACGTCGCATCGGTCAAGCTATTCAAAAACTTGATCTGGAATATTATAAAACGCGTGATTATAACCCGCAATTTGAAGATTTGTTTTTTCGGATTGAAAACAAGCTAATCGAACTTGGAGGCGACATTTCAGGAAATTTACATATCGGACGCAGCAGAAACGATATGGGAATCGCCATTTACCGCATGACACTACGCAAAAAGATGCTCACGCTCATGCAGGAACTTTTGAATTTACGTCAATCGCTAATTATTTTTGCCGAAGAGCATGTAGAGACGATCATGATTGGCTATACACATACACAGCAGGCACAGCCGACAACATTTGCCCATTACTTAAAGGCTGTTATTGACCAGCTGACCAGGGACTATAAACGAATGCAAGCCGCATACAATACGATTAACCGAAGCAGTATGGGCGCGGCGGCTTTGACAACTACAGGCTTCCCGATCAGCCGCGAACGAATGCAGGATTTGCTCGCCTTTGATGACTTAATCGAAAATGCCTGGGATGCGGTCGCCGGTGCTGACTATATTGCGGAAGCGGCCAGCATTGTACAGCTCGCTGCCCTCAATTTAGGGCGCACATCGCAGGACTTTTTATTATGGGCAACGCAGGAATTCAATGCTTTTAAACTTGCCAGCCCTTATGTGCAGATTAGCTCCATCATGCCTCAAAAACGCAATCCTGTTTCAATCGAGCATACACGTTCGCTTCTCTCATCGGTTGTCGGGGATGCGGCAACAGTACTACAAATGGTCCACAATACACCATTTGGGGATATAGTCGATACGGAAGACGATATGCAACCTTATTTATGGAGGGCAATTGACCGGTTAGTCGGGATTTATAAGCTATTTGCAGGTATGATTCTTACGATGGATGTGAATAAGGAAAACCTACTGAAACGTGCGCAAAACAGCTTTGCCAACGTAACAGAGCTTGCCGATTCCCTCGTACGTTCCGAGGGTATTTCATTCCGCCAGTCACATAAAATTGTCAGTCTGTGCGTGCAGGAACTGATGGCAAATAATAAAGAATCCCTCGCAAGCCTGACATGGAACTTGGCAAACGAGAAATGCATAGAAGTTACAGGAAAGTCGCTTCACATTAATGAGATTGCCTTTTACCAGGCGATCCAGCCGGAGTACTTCGTTAATATACGTACATTAAAGGGAGGGCCTGCGCCTGCAACAATGCGAAAATCGCTAAAACAGGCACAAGATGATACGGTCCACCTTGAAAGTTGGCTGAGAGAAAAAACAGAGGCAATTTTAAAAGCCGAAAATCGATTGGAACAAATTTTAAAGGGGTGGACGGAATATGAGTAATCGTTATGTATTAGCCGTAGATGGTGGTGCCTCAAAAACAGTAATGACCATTCGTTCAACAGATGGCCGTGAATTATTTACTGCAACTTCCACAGGATCGAATCATCAGGCAGTCGGAATTGAACATGTCCAACATGTATTTACCGGCCTGCTCAGGAGCGCAGCAGCCCATTTACCGAGTCTGTTTATTGATGTAGCGATCTTTGCACTATCGGGCATTGATACCGAACAGGATAAAAAGATTATCGAGGAAATTATTGAAGAAAGTATCGCCCGCTCCCCTTTTACATTCGGTCAAATTCTAATAGAAAATGATGTTGAAGCAACTTTAAAGGGACTTGGCAAGAACGATGTAAGCCTGCTTATTTCAGGTACAGGGGCTATTTGCTACAGTCTTATGAATGGCCGGATTAGCCGCGGCGGCGGCTGGGGTCACCGGATTGGCGATGAAGGAAGCGGTTACTGGATCGGAAAACATATTGCGAAGGCGATCTTCCGCGCTGCTGATGGACGCAACAAGCCGACCTTATTAACAGAGCTTGTTTTAGCAGGTCATCATGTTAAAAACACAGATGAATTGTTCAATCTCATATATTCAGCGGATTATACAAATGCCCGATTGGCCAGCTTCAGTTCCTATTTACAACAGGCGGCCGAAATGGGAGATGCCGTTGCCCAAAAAATTATACAAAAAGCAGCGGATGAGCTTGTTTTACTGGCAACAACAACATTAAAAAATGCCGGCTATTCAAATAAAGCACATACACTGTATTTAAATGGCGGAATTTTAAAAAACAATCCAGGGCTTGTTGAATTAATAAATTCGCAGTTCCAAATTACACACCCGAATATAACGTTAAAGTTATGTGAGGATAAGCCGATTGAAGCTATTTTTAATCGAGGCTTACGCGAATTAAACGGTGCCCAGCCTGTAAAGTAGACATAGAAAAATCCCCTTTTGCAGCATTTGCTTAAAGGGGATTTTATCTTTTACTGTACTGCGTCTTCCTGACTTCCCAGCTTTGAATCGATTAACCCTTTTGCCTCATCCTTCATCTCATCTGTAATCGATAAATACACTTTCCCCAGCGCCGTTAAAATGATAAACGCATCATCCGTCAAACCGACTAATGGAAGAAAATCGACAACTAAATCCAATGGCAAAATAAAGTACCCCAGCGCCCCTAAAACAATGAGTTTACTCGATTTAGGCATGTCCGGACTACGTAGGGCAACGTAAAGTGTCGCCGCTGCCTGCATCGCTTTATAGCCTAAACCTCCGCCGAAGTTTTTCATTTTATGCAGGAACTTTTTATCTGAATAATGTTGGTTTTGACCTTCAATCATTTTGTCGAAATTATATTGTTCGCTCATACGTATGCTCCTTTCCTTGCTATTACTTTAGTATTCCTCAAATTTGCGTATCGTAATCCTATACGTATTCGCAATAAGAAAAGATTCATTTCGTATTTTGCCTTTTATGTAGAAAATTTGACCAAAGTTGCTGGAAGATTTTTGTCGGGTTCAACACTTCATCATAGTAAATAATTGAATTTTTTCGGAGCTTTGCATGACCGATCGGCACCTCGTAGACAGGGACTTTTCTTCTTATCGCCTCAATCAGCATATTCGTGTCATAGTGGTAAGACTCACCTTTCACTTTACAAAGCCATGGCAGATTTCCTCGTGGAATGTAACGTAATCCTGTTTGGATGTCGAGCAGACGTTTACGGATAAGCAGTTCAAACATCATCGAATAGGCACGATTTTGCAGTTTACTAATGAACGGATAATCTGAATCTTTGAAATCGCGAATGCCTAGTATAATCCCGTCCGAAAAGATTTTCGTACTCGATAACACCTGTTCCACATCCAATACTGAATGCTGACCATGCGCTCCTACCGTAATAATCCCCTTTGTCTGCATTCGGGATTTTAGAATATGCTCCATTCCTGTTTTAAGAGCGCGGCCTTTCCCCAAGTTTTTGTCATGTGTTAATACTTCGCAACCTTCTTGCTGTAATTGTTCAAACAGACCGTTATATTTTTCATCACTGCCATCATTAATGACAATAATATTGGCAATCGGCAAAGCACGCATTTTCCTGACAAATTGCAGAAGGACCGGTAAAGGGTTTAGTGCTGGAATCATAACAATGACTTGCTCCATTTTGTATGCTCCTTCATAGAATATTTATGAAAATTAGAGAATAGAAAGCTATTCATCAGCATTTATAATCTCAACAGGAATATGCTCGAATTTTATTACATCAAACAACCCTGTATCTGTAATCTTAATATCTGGAATAACCGGCAAAGCGAGAAATGATAAAGTCAGAAATAGATGATAGTCGAGTGTAGGATGAATTGTATGCAGTCCTTCATGTAATTTCTCAAGCTTCTGCTTCGCTTGTTCAGCAGAAATATCTGTCATAAGACCTGCGATTGGGAGGCTGAGTGAAGCAGTCACTTCTCCTTCATTTACAACGACCAGCCCGCCTTGAATTTCTTGAAGTGCTTTAAGTGCGATTAATATATCTTCATCATTTGTTCCTACTGCAATTGCATTATGTGAATCATGGGAAATCGTTGTTGCTACAGCTCCGCTTTGAATACCAATACCATGTACGATTGCAACTGCCTTTGTCCCCACGTGGTGATGCCGCTCGACAACCGTCAGCTTCAATAAATCCTTTTCGATTGATGGCACAAAATGGCCATTTGCTACATCGACTTCCATCTCAACCCTGTTTGTAATGAGTTGGTTTGGCACAATTTTCATTACATTTGCCCTGTTTCCTGTAAACGGCAAGCGTAAATCTTCAACTGTAAGCTCTGGTAAATGCATCGACTGTAAAATGGATGTTTCTACAATACATTTTTCCGGAGCTGGTGAAAGCATTTCTCCATTTTCGGCAACCTTTCTGCCATTTTTCCATACAGCAAGTGCTTTCATCGTCTGCAAATCCTCAACTACTATAAAATCTGCATCATAGCCTGTAGCAACTGCGCCTTTATTTTTAAGACGATAACATTCAGCGACATTTAATGAAGCAAGCTGGATCGCCATTAATGGATCCATTCCTTCAGCAATCGCCAGTGCCACTGCGTAGTTAATACTCCCCTGCTCCATCAGTTCATCCAAATGCTTATCATCCGTACAAAAAGCAAAACGCCGCGCATTCGCCATTGTTACAGCAGGTAAAATGGCTTTTAAGTTTTTGGCTGCCGAACCTTCCCGGATCAACACATACATTCCCTGCTCCACCCGGTCCAATGCCTCTTCGGCTGTCACGCATTCATGATCTGTTGAAATTCCTGCTGCCCGGTAACCACGTATTTGAGAACTTGTTAAGCCTGCACAATGCCCATCAATAACCATCCCGTATTCTTGAGCAAGCTTCAGCTTTGCGAGCATTTCCTTCTCCCCGTTTAGTACAGCAGGAAAATCCATTACCTCTGCTAATCCCAGTACATTCTTATGTCCGATAAATTCTTTTAAATCTTTTGCCGTCAGCACAGCTCCTGCATTTTCAAAAGAGGTCCCCGGTACACTCGAAGGCAGCATAAAATAAATATCCATTTCGACATCTTCAATATCCTGCAGCATAAATTCCAATCCAGCTTTACCTGAAACATTCGCAATTTCATGCGGGTCTGTAACGACAGCTGTCACACCATGTGGAAGTACGATTCGATTAAACTGTTTTGGTACAAGCATGGATGATTCAATATGAATATGTGCATCTATAAAGCCCGGTACAATATATTTTCCGCTTGCATCTATTACCTGTTCCGCTTCAAATTCACCTGGCTCTGAAACCGCAATAATTTTGCCGTTTGCCACTACAACATCGCCTTGTCGCCAACGTAAATTAAAGACATCAGCAATTTGCGCATGTTGAATAATGAAATCCGCTTTAACTCGTTTTTGAGATTGGTCGATAATTTGCTTCATATGCCACCCCCTGTTTATCTCACACTATGATTTCTTTTAATAATTAAATAAAAAAGGGAACGCTTCAAAAATCGCACCGTCCCTTTTCCTATAATTGCACCAAATCTCTATATAGCTTTTATGGAAGTTTTTAGATTTGTACCGTTGCAGCTTCTATCTCTTTAGCAAATATGCCTTTTGCCTTTTCAATATTGACTTGCAGCTGCTGCTCTTGCAATGCTTCACCAATCACAACAATTGCCTGCTCCAGCATTTCCGCTGTCGTATTCCCCATATGTCCAATGCGGAATGCTTTTCCTGCTAAGTGGGCTAAAGAACCCGCTACGATAATGCCGCGCTTCGCAAGACTTGCTCGGAACTTGCCATCTTCAATACCTTCAGGATATAAAATACAGCTTAATGTCGGCGCAGCTACTTCTTCATTAGCCAATGGTGTCATCCCGTAAGAACGCAGTGCCGCACGGATCGCTTTACCAAATGCGATATGACGCGCTTCACGTTTCTCGATACCTTCTTCTAATACAATATTCAATGCAACATCATATGCGTAAATTAAGTTAACCGGAGGCGTCGCAAAGTACATTGCTGGGTTATCCATGATATTGCGCCAATTATGTATATCCGCATAATAGGCCGGCACTGTCCCGATTTGTTCACGGGCAGCCAATGCCTGCTGACTGAAAGCGACAATCGCCAGCCCAGGAGGAATACCAATCGCCTTTTGGGATCCTGTTAAAACAATATCAATTTTATAGTCTTCTTCACCGTAAGCTTTACTCATGTCCTCTTGCAATGCAGCTGTTGCGACAACACCATCGACTATGACAAGTGCACCAGATGCTTTAATAATCGGTACAAGTGTTTCTAAATCCGACACCACTCCAGTAGATGTATCGGCATGTGTAATTGTTACCGCCTTATAATTGTTGGCCTTCACTGCTTCCTCAACAAGCGTTGCGTCTACACGCTCACCCCATGTTGACTGCAGTACATCAACTTCAATTCCAAATGCTTTTGCAAGTGGTGTAAAACGATCACCGAAATAGCCATGGCTAATAACAAGCAGACGTTCACCTTTTGCAATAGTATTTACTATTGCCATTTCCATTGCCAATGTACCTGAACCTGCTACAACATATACTTCCCCATCTGTATTAAACAGCTTTTTCGTATTGGCAAGCGCATTTTTAAATGTTTCTACAAACCTAGGATCGGTATGGCCTCTCGTTTCACTTGCCAAAGCATCATAAATCTCATCCATTACCGGCGTCGGCCCAGGTACTAATAATAATTCTTTATTTTTCATTGATTTTACACCCTTTTCTTAATAGTAAAAATATTCTATCTATATAATATTCTCTACACTTTACTAGAACTCCTTTATTTCTACAAAATAGAAAATGCCTTTTTAGCCCCATCCAAGCTAAAAAGACATTCATCTTTATAAAAACCCCTTAGTTTTCCTTATATGTTGGGAGGCATCCCATACTAGACCGCGTTCCAATTCGATTTAGCACTTTTCATAGTAGTCAAGCTGTTCAAGTTCAAGAAATTATTCCTCTTCCACATCCTACGTTTCTTTCAATAGTCGCTTCGGCATAACGCTTATTTACTTAGTGCACATTCCCCAATGTCACTTGAATCGGTAAGATAGAAGAAAAGGAATACGTTAATCCGAATAAGCAGTTCCCCGTTTATGATTATATTCATAACACTGCCTACTAAACCTCAATCTTATACAAATTGCTCTGTTTCAGTAGAGCCCGACATAGCAGTTGTCGAAGATGTACCACCTGAAATTGTTTGCGATACTTCATCAAAGTAACCAGTTCCTACTTCACGTTGGTGACGAGTAGCAGTGTAACCTTTACTTTCAGCAGCAAACTCTGCTTGTTGTAGTTTAGAGTAAGCAGCCATACCATTGTCTTTGTAGTCATGCGCAAGCTCGAACATTGAGTAGTTTAAGCTGTGGAAACCAGCAAGTGTAATGAATTGGAATTTGTACCCAAGTTTACCTAACTCACGTTGGTACTCTGCAATCTCTTCATCTGATAACTTAGCTTTCCAGTTGAATGAAGGCGAGCAGTTATACGCTAACATTTTTCCTGGGAACTCAGCGTGGATTGCAGCAGCAAACTCACGAGCTTCTTCTAATGACGGGTGAGAAGTCTCACACCAGATTAAGTCTGCATATGGTGCATAAGCCAACCCGCGTGCAATTGCTTGCTTAATACCTGGTTTAGTACGGTAGAATCCTTCTGGAGTACGTTCGCCAGTTAAGAACTCTGCATCTCGTGGGTCAATATCCGATGTTACCATGTCAGCAGCATCTGCATCTGTACGTGCGATTAAAATTGTATCAACGCCCGCTACATCAGCAGCTAAACGTGCAGCAATTAAATTACGTACAGCGTTTTGCGTTGGTAATAATACTTTTCCGCCTAAGTGTCCGCATTTTTTCTCAGAAGCTAATTGGTCTTCCAAATGCACGCCAGCTGCACCTGCTTCAATCATCCCTTTAACTAATTCAAATACGTTTAATGGACCACCGAAGCCTGCTTCCGCATCAGCTACAATCGGTGCAAACCAGTCAAAACCATCATCGCGGCCTTCTGCATGGTCAATCTGGTCAGCACGCTGAAGCGCCTGGTTAATACGTTTCACTACTGCTGGTACAGAGTTTGCAGGATATAGAGACTGGTCCGGATACATTTGACCAGAAAGGTTTGCATCAGCCGCTACTTGCCACCCCGATAAGTAGATTGCCTGTAAACCTGCCTTTACTTGCTGTACTGCCTGATTCCCTGTTAAAGCACCTAAAGCATTAATGAAAGGTGCTTCATGTAAGGATTTCCATAAACGAGCAGATCCTCGTTTTGCTAATGTTTGCTCCTGGATAAATGATCCTTGTAACTTTACAACCTCTTCTGCTGTATAGCCACGCTCAATACCTTTCCAGCGCGGGTTTTCTGTCCAATCCTTTTGTAAAGTTTCGATTCTTTCTTGACGAGTTGACATAATAAATTTCCACCTTCCCCATTGTGTATGGATATTCTGTTAGAAAAATTTGTAATTAACTGTTCCATAACAGAACATCTTGCTGTAATATAATGTATAACAGAATGTTTAACTTTTCATTATTTTCTGACAAATTAACTTTAATTTAGGATGAATGGGTATATTTGGCGGATGAATTGTCATTTAGGCAATAATACAGAGGGAGTGGATTTTCATTGTCATTACAAAATATTGAAATCGAAAAAAGCATTTTAAATCAGTATAAAATTATTTTAGAAGATTGGATTCCTCAAGATGCATCGATTGCAATAGCAGTAAACAATAGCTTTATTTATTTCAGTACAGGTCATCACCGTTTTTCATTGAAAGTAGGCTCTGCTGTACCGAAAGATAGCATCGCTTACAAAGTACTTCAAACAAAACAAAAAATTGATGCTGTTATGGAAAGTACACTTTTTGAAACCCCATATTATGCGATTGGGTATCCAATTTTGGTAAATGGCGAACATGGGGCTTTAGTTGTCGTCCTGCCTCCACTATTTAAAGTAAAGTGTTCAGATATGTATCAGTTTTTAACAGGAAAACAGATGGAAGATTGGGTACCCATTTCGATTGATCAAATTTCACATATTGAAAGTCTGCAAAAGCGAACATGGTTTTACTCCAAGGGCGAACAATACAAAACAGCCATTACACTTAAAGAATTGCAGACTCGATTACCAAATAACTTTCTTCGTATTCATCGTTCTTATATTATAAATATTTACTATATAAAGAAAATCTCGCGGGATCTGACATCTAATTTTATTGTACAGCTGAAGGATGGCTTAGAATTACCCGTAAGTCAGTCCTATATAAATAACTTACGGGCAGTTCTGGAGTTTTAATATGTGGTGAATTGTAGGGGAAACCTACAAAAGACTGGCTATATAAATTGAAATTCAACAACAAAAAAACCACTGATTCCTCAGTGGTTTTACATGTGCGAAGCGACGTCCTACTCTCACAGGGGGAAGCCCCCAACTACCATCGGCGCTAAAGAGCTTAAC
>NZ_JBELZM010000017.1:0-88736 GCF_040273735.1 Solibacillus sp.
CTAAATCTGACACAATATTAGTCAGTTCTCCAGGCAACGCACCGACACGAAGAACCCCTTTTTCAAGTGAAGCCAATTGTTGCAATTGCATTTTTGTAGTATGCAATGTTTGAAATATCGTTTGTGCTTGGCGATAAAGGATCTGACCAGCTTCCGTAAGGGTGATTTTCTTACCGATCCGGTTAAACAAAGGGGTATTGACTTCTTCTTCGAGCACTTTTATTTGCTGGCTTAAAGTTGGCTGTGCAATATTAAGCCGTTCAGCCGCTCTAGTAAATTGCATCTCCTCACATAGCATTAAAAAGTATTCTAATTGTCGTAATTCCATAGAAACGCCTCACTTTTATAGTTATAAACTATTATATGTAAATTTTATATTATTAATATCTATTGTAAGGGACATTCATATAAATGGAAAGGGAAGGTAAATATTTGACTGACAGGAGCTTGAATAGAAATTCACTTTTATTCATAACGTGAATATTGAGGTGAATTTTTTGAAGTGGATTTCAACTATTTCCAAAAAAAGATTGAGGTTAATCTTTTCTGCTTTTATTCTTTTCGGAGTTATTGTTTTTATAAGATTGTTTTATGTGCAAATTATTCAGCATGATAAACTAACGGAACTTGCAAAAACGAATTGGGATCGGGAAATTCCGTTTACTTCAGAGCGCGGAAAAATTACGGATCGAAACGGTAAACTTATTGTTACGAATGAATTAGCGCCAACGCTTTATTTCATGCCTACGCAGAATGAAAATGTTGAAGAAGCTGCAAACCAAATTGCAGAGGTACTTAAGCTGGACGCCAAAAAATTATACGAAAAAATGAATTCAAAAAGTTATCTAGTCAAACTTGCACCAGAAGCAAAAAATATTTCATACGAACAAGCCGTTAAAATTCAAGAACTGAAAATTGACGGACTATATAGTGGCGTAGATTATGACAGGAGTTATCCGTACGGGAATCTGTTATCACGACTAGTCGGATTTACGGGATATGATTCGCAGGGCCTTGCAGGAATCGAATATCAATATGATAAACTTTTGACTTCTAAAGATGCAGCAATCAAGTTGTTTACTGATGCAAAGGGGAAGGCATTACCCCATGTGAATGATGAATGGCGGGAAGGGAAGGAAGGAGCAACGGTAGGCTTAACAATTGATGTGGAAGTCCAGAAAGTAATTGAACGAGAACTGTCTCAAGCAATGACAAAATATAACGCTGAACAAGCACTGGCAATTGCGATGAATCCCAAAACAGGCGAGATTTTAGCTCTTTCTTCATATCCTACATACGATCCTTCTAAGTTTGAAGAAGTAGAATCATCCATTTATAATCGGAACTTGCCTGTCTGGATGACATATGAGCCGGGGTCAACCTTTAAAATTATTACATTGAGTGCAGCTGTTGAAGAAAATGTAGTGGATCTGGAAAAAGATACTTTTTTTGATAAAGGTTATACGATGGTGGAAGGTGTAAGACTTCGCTGTTGGAAACGTGATGGTCATGGAGAGGAAACGTTTTTACAAGTAGTGGAAAATTCCTGTAACCCAGGATTTATCGAACTAGGGCAGCGAGTAGGTCCCGACAAATTAATGAAGTATATTAAAAACTTTGGGTTCGGTCAAACAACCGGTTCTAATATTGCCGGAGAAGCGTCAGGTATTTTATTTTCCGAAGAGGCATTTGGACCAGTCGAACATGCCACCACTTCTTTTGGGCAAGGTATATCTGTGACGCCTATTCAACAAGTTCAAGCAGTTTCTGCAGCTGTAAATGGCGGTAAACTCTTTACGCCGTATGTTGTTTCAAAAGTATACAACCCGGAAAGTGGAGAAGTGGTTATAGAAAATAAGCCGAAAATAAAACGTGATGTGGTCAGTGAGGAAACTTCAAAGATAGTAAGAGACGCGCTGGAGTCTGTTGTAGCAAATGGCTCAGGGCGGGCTGCTTATCGGGATGGACTTCGAATTGGCGGGAAAACGGGTACTGCTCAAAAAGTAGAAAATGGACGCTATAAAGATGGGGACTATATTGTATCATTTATCGGTTTTGCACCGGCAAATGATCCTGAAGTTGTCGTATATGTAGCTGTTGACAGCCCAAAAGGGGAATTAGTATTCGGCAGTACAATCGTAGCGCCGATTGTTGGACAGATTATTGAAGATATTGCACCAATTTTGGGAATAGAAAAAGATCGTGAAGGCCAACTGGAAAAGCAATATCGCTGGGGTGACGAATTAACGGAGCGCGTACCTGATTTAGTAGGTGTATCTGTTAATGAAATTATGGAGTTAGAATATCCTTATCAAATTAAAGTACACGGGGAAGGCGAGACAGTAAAAGCTCAGTTACCGGAGCCGGAAAGTGTATTAGAACTAGATGGCACTATTCATCTTTATTTAGAAAAATAAAATTAAAATTTTTGGAGAACAACCATTTCCTCAATGAGCAAATGGTTGTTTTTGTGTACACTTTTTTAATGTGCTATCATCTCATGTGCAATCTCATGGCCATTCATATGTGAAGGGTAATAGGTTGGCCAATTCGTTATTTCTTTTAATAAAGCTTCACGATCATCCCCCCAGTAGATGTGGTAATGCCCTGATTTTTGAGGTGCAATAATATGGTCGCTAAACTGAACATAAGCAGGGACGCCTGTTTCATCGCCGACATGTTTGAAAATAAACCGAACCCCTCGATTTCCTTTTTCATAAGTTAAGATTTCATAGCTATCATATGCATATTCTCCTTTATGCGCATGACCATGATCATAAAATGTAATAAAACGATCTTCAATGACAATACGGTCCGTAGTTGTCTTATAGCCAGTTTCATAATAAGTTTTAAAATCCTCAAATGTTTGGCTGTCATCATTGGAAGCCTTATGTTCAAATACTTCATCCAATGTACCATCTTGCAAATGACGGTAGACAGATTGCCAGTCGCCGCTCCAATCGCTTAATGGTCGATCCTGTATTTCTTCGTCTTCAAAATAACCGTTATAAACTTTTTCCTGTTTCTCATTAAGTTCATGTTGATGATCATGCTCACGAGCCTTTTCTTCTGTCACATCATCAGCAGTTGCAATGGCCTCTTCTTTAACATTTTCAGCACAACCAACGAGAATAAAGCTAAATGCTAACATACTTAACCAATTTAATTTCCTTTTCATACCTTACCTCCTAAATAGTAAACGTTACGATTTATAATATTATATAGTCGAGCCTTGCTTGTCAACACAAATAGTAATTATTACTATTTGAGAGGCTGATTCCATCTAAAAAACTTCCCATGCCCGTCAGTATTTTCTAGTATTTTGACATTTTTAGTTATACCAGCATTAATGAAATCCACATGTAAATCCTTATCCTCCATATTGTTGTAGATATGATAAATGCTTTGAATATGGCTTAGTTGCTGAAGCAGTGACAATAATTCTGATTTTAATGTAACGGAAAACTGATTTGCGACATGTGTGTGGAAAATAATAATCTGACTACTTTTAAGTACATGATTGTCAAATAGAGGAGGAAGAAGTTTTCTGAAATCTCCCGTTAGTAAAAACTTTGAATATTGCCGGTGAATCGACCTAGCTTTCTCTAAATTTTCTCTCCGAATAATTTGTTCAGGCCAAATTAGACTTTTCAGCCACAAAAATTCATCAGAATCTTGTAAATCAATAATATTTAAATCAATTCCAATGCGGTGTGAAATGTTCAAGCTTTTCACAGAAGTTATGGGAGTGCCGTAGTTTTTTGCAATAATAGTGAGAGGGCTATTTTCATTGCCAAATGAAATCGGCGGTTCTTGTTCAATTTCATATCGATACCCATCTAAATTAAGCAAAAGTCCTGCACTTGTACCGATTTCCAATAATGATAATGGTAGTTTCGCTTCTTCGGCGATTTCCGAGAATATCGGGTAAAGATAGCTGGCACGCTGGACTTCATTTGTTTGAACATATTTTGTCTGAAACAAATGCAACAGTTCATCCGAATGTTGTGTACAGAAACCGAGGAGTAATTGAAAGCTTTCTTCCAGATTTACCTCATTAGGATTTTCGAATATCCGTTTTAATTGGGTATCCTTTTGGGCTGATAAATACTGCACAGACCCAAAAAATAAATTAGGCTTTGGCTGTGTCTCCGGAATATGCATAATGAGATTTAAAAGTTGCTCATTTGTAATAATCCTTTCACACCAATATTCGTAAAGCGGGCTATTGTTTTTTGCTTCATCGCTGGCGAAACGTCTGAAAGCGGTGACTAGTTTTTCCATTTGAAACACCTCATTTCATGTAGTGCTTACAGTGTATAATAGACTTACAATTAACAGAATTAATAAATTTTAATATGTTTGATTAATATTACTAATAAGAGGATGGTCACTATGGATATTAAATGGCTGAAATCATTTATTGCGGTTGTTGAAGAAGGAAGCTTTCGAGCAGCTGCAGAAAGGCTGTATATTTCCCAGCCCAGTATCACTGTACATATGAAGCTATTAGAGGAACATTTAAAGGTTCGATTGTTTCACCGTGAACATACAAAGGTAAAGACATCTGCAATTGGCGAAAAATATTATCCAATGGCCAGAAAACTTGTGGCTCAAATTGAAGCGAGTATAAAAGAAATTCACCTGGAATCTCTACATCCAGCTGTTCCATTAATAATTTCAGTTTCACCCGCCTTGCTTTATACGAATCTATTAGAGCGAATACATGATTTTATTGAAATACATGAACAATACAATTTAGAAATTGTAATGGAAGATCAGATGCAGTTAGAGAGCGCAATAAAAGAACAGCGAATAGATGTAGCACTAGGTTTACACAAATTCACTTCTAAAGAATTTCATTCGGAGCGTATCGACCGTTCTCCGTTAAAACTGGTGTATTCTTCTAAACTACAGCTCGTGGAAAAGCAGTTGGATTTAAAGCTTAAAGCTCTTTTTAATGAGCATCCGTTTTATATAGGTTATTTAGATGAACATACCCCGGTAATTGAATGGTTAAATAATGAGTACGATATTAAGAAATTCAACAAAATAAAGAATGTTATTTTTGCTATAAAACTGATTAAGGAAGGTTTAGGTATCGGGCTATTGCCTGAAAGTTTGATTTCAGAGGAAGTTGAAGCGGATTTATTAAGGGTTGTGGATATAGGTCCGATCGGGACTATTTATCCAGTCGATATCTATATGAGCCACTTAAGAAACTCTACTAAAATTATTCCTCTGACGAGTTTCATCCGAAAACTCTCAATAGATTATTGAGGAAAGGGGGAGCAGGTGAAGCAATAATTATTGCTTCACTCATTTATTCAAACTGAAATCAACGCTGTACGAGGGTCATTATCATCCGTAATATAAGCTATATTTTCGTACCCATTCTGAACCGCTTTCCTATAAATAAGTTCAGTTAAATGATGATTTTTTACATAAATCGTTACATAGGAACTATCAACAATTAAAAGGACGATTTCACAATTGCTATTAAGGAAATCTTCATATGTAGCAATTCCCTGCATATGTGTTTTTTCCTTAAATGCTTTTAAGTCTGCAAATATAACATAATAGTCTTTTGCAGAGATTCGTTTGTAAAGGTCTTGACCGCCCCAGTGAAGATTCTCGGTAAATTTCATGTTTTTTCTACTCAATCTTTCAGATAAAACGTCCATTTGCTGCTCCAATCTTTTTATTTTCTCATTATACTGATATTATGTTGGATAATGATTAGATTTTTTATATCTTTAGACAACAATCATAAAAATGCTTTCAAATGCGCATAATAACCTGGTTATTCCGAAATAGCAATTATATAAGATAAAAGTGAATCTTTTATGGGAAAATGCGGAAAACAATAATTTTAATGAAATACTAGCCGATTTTCTTGACTGGTCATGGTACTATAGAAATATGGCGAATTTAAGGCGAAAAGATATAAATTGATATAAAGGGGTAGTAATATGACGATGTTTGACGAGAAAATTCAGGGATTGTTACAGCAATCGGCATTACAATACATAATTTATAAAGAAAATGAAGATACAGAACGCATTGAAAAGCTTCATTTATTTGCCCGCAAGCTTTTACAAAAGGAATTTGTTATCGGGTTTGCCGGTCACTTTTCTGCAGGTAAATCGAGTATGATCAATGCACTGTCCGGAGAAAACATATTAGCGACAAGTCCAATTCCGACAAGTGCGAACATTGTTAAAGTGCATAAATCAGATGAAGATTTTGCGATTCTATATTTGCACAACGAAAAGCCGGTAAAATTTGAAGCGGGCTATGATATTAAACAAGTAAAAGAATTGAGCAAGAACGGCGAATTGGTATCACAAATTGAGATTGGACATAGTACATCAAGCTTGCCTGAAGGGGTAACTGTGATGGATACTCCGGGTGTTGACTCAACGGACGATGCGCATGCGATGAGTACGGAATCTGCGTTGCATATTGCCGATATGGTGTTCTACACAATGGACTACAACCATGTGCAATCAGAATTGAATTTCCAATTTACAAAACAATTGATGAAATACAATCCCAATGTGTATTTAATCGTCAATCAAATTGACAAGCACCGTGAAGCTGAACTCTCATTTGAAGATTTTAAGCAATCAGTTCATAACTCATTTGCGGCTTGGGGTGTTTACCCGAAAAATATTTTCTTTACATCATTACGTGAAAAAGAGCTTCCGAACAACGATTTTGAACAAGTTAAGAAAATCGTTATGGATTCGATGAACGACTGGCAGGAACAATTAATTTCAACTGCAGAAAATACATTGACGAAGCTTCAGCATGAGCATGAAGCGTATTTGGAAGAAGAGAAGCAAGATCGCTTCACTACGTACGCTGAACTCGTTTCTGAAGATGACTGGCAGCATCGAGATGATATTTTAGAACAATATGAAAAACTGACGCGCCAAACAGAATTATTCTCGTTTGATGTATTTGATAAGCAGTTCGATGAAAAACGTAAAGACTTGCTTGCCAATGCTGCGATTATGCCGGCGGATGTTCGTGATAAACTGCGTGCCTATTTGGAAAGTCAGCAAGAGGACTTTAAAGTTGGCGGACTGTTTACTGCAAAAAAGAAAACAGCAGAAGAGAAAGCGCGACGTCAGGAAGAAGCATATGCAAGCTTTAACCATGTTGTACAATCTCAGATTACCGGTCATATAAAAGCATTGATGAAGCAAGCATTAAAAGATGTCGGTGCATTGAATGACGAACGTGCCGCAAGCATTGACAAGAAGGAATTTAATTTCCCGTTTTCAATTATTGAAGATCAAGTGCAAAAAAGCACGGTAATAACGGGAGATGCTGTATTAAACTTTGCGAATCGTGTATCAGAAGCGACCAAACGTTACTTTATTCAAACTACGGATGCATGGAAGCTAGAGCAAAAAGATACATTGGAACAGGTTGCGCGTGAAGCGGCAGCACCTGTAAAGCTTAAAATTAATGCAATGTCCGAAAAAGTGCATGCGCTTCAGCATATTCTGCAAATTGAGAAATTCCAGGCATTCAGCAACACATTAATGAAACAAGTTTCCAATGAAATTCGCGCGGAATCCAAAATTTATTTGGAAAATTGGAAGCGTGAACATGAGCAGGCATTAAAAGATATTCGTCCTTTTGATGAGTCGATGCTGCAGTTAAAAGACCAGGAAACTGAAATTGCTGCTGAACAAACGCCGGAAAAAGTGGGTTCAGGATTGAATATTGATAAAGTAACAGAAAAAGCATTGAAAACGGCGCATATTATTAAAGATGTTCAAGGCTTCAAAGAAGTGTCCACCTTCTTGACGAAAAAAGTGGAACGTCTGCAAAAACGCGACTTTACGATTGCCTTATTCGGTGCATTCAGTGCAGGTAAATCAAGTTTTTCAAATGCATTGATGGGTGAGCGCGTATTACCAGTATCACCAAATCCGACGACAGCAGCGATTAATAAAATTCGTCCTGTCACTCCGGAACATCCGCATGAAACAGCCGATGTTCATCTGAAAAATGAAGGGCAGCTACTTGAAGATATTCAAGGTTCGTATGCAGCGATTGGCCTTCAAGTATCATCACTAAAAGAAGCGTATGATCGTGCAGAAGAAGGGCTGGCTGTTCCATTAACAGATGAGCGCCTGAATGTTCATAAATCATTTATCCGTGCGTATTCGGAAGGTTATGAAACATTCATCACAAAACTGGGAACGACATTACGTGTTAACCGTCATGATTTTGAAAAATACGTGGCGCAGGAAAACCGTTCTTGTTTCGTGGACAATATCGATTTCTACTTTGATTCACCACTAACGCGTATGGGTGTAACATTAGTAGATACGCCGGGTGCCGATTCGATCAACGCGCGTCATACTGGGGTAGCATTCGATTACATTCGTAATGCCGATGCCATTCTTTTCATAACGTACTACAACCATGCATTCGCAAAAGCGGACCGTGAGTTTTTAATCCAGCTAGGACGTGTTAAAGATGCGTTTGAACTGGATAAAATGTTCTTTATCGTAAATGCAATTGACTTGGCTTCTACAATGGAAGAAGAGGAAGAAGTAAAAGGCTATGTTCGTTCAGAGCTTCAACGCTTCGGTATCCGTTTCCCAAGACTGTACGGAGTATCGAGCTTACTGGCCTTAAAAGAAAAGCAGGATCAGCTTGAACATCAGTCAGGTATGGCACCATTTGAAGATGCGTTCCATCACTTCCTGAATGATGAACTGATGGGAATTGCGGTACAGGCACTTCAAGAAGAAGTTGATAAAACAGAAGCACGACTGAATGATTTAATTACACAAACTGAAGAAAACCTGAAACGTAAAGATGAGCGTCTTGAAGAATTGGCTCATTTGGAACAGTTAGTGCGGTCCAAGTTCCAGTCCACTCAGACAGCCATTCTTGAAAGTGAAACAAAGCAGGAACTGGATGAACTGTTGTACTATGTACTGCAACGTGTGTACTACCGTTATCCGGACTTCTACCGTGAAAGCTATAATCCGTCCACATTTGCGCAAATGCCTGCACAGCAAGCATTGCAAACAGCTTTAAAAGAAGTGCTGCAGGCATTAAGCTTTGACTTCGCTCAGGAATTGCGTGTAACGAATTTCCGTTTAGCTCAATTTGTTGAGAAGAAGATGAGGGAACTGTTTAAAGATGAGGCTCGTGAATTAAAAGAACTGAACCCAAGCTTTGCATTTTTAAGCTATGAATCCAAAGAGCCGGAGATTTTAGATTTTACAGGTCCATTTGCAGATTCAACACCATATGAAGGGGTAAAATCCCACTTTAAAAATGTGAAAGCATTCTTTGAAAAGAATGAAAAAGAGCAATTGCGTGATGCATTGGAGCAATTAACAAAACCAAATGCACAAAACTATCTGGATGCGGAAAAAGCCAAGATTCTGGAGTGGGCGGACAGCTATATCGCCATTGAGGCAGAAGGATTGCGCCAGCATATGCTTGAACAGGCAGTCGAGCAGATTGAAACAGAACGTTTATTACTTCAAGAAGAAAGTCGCTTAGCTGTTTGGAAAGATATTTACGCACAACTACAAGCGTAAGGAGGATCTTTTTAATGACGAATATTTTTGTAGCTGCAAATCGAATGGAAAGAACAGGTCGTTTGATCGATACTAGATTTGATATGATCAATTTAGATTCAGGCAGAAAATTGTATGAAGAGGGCCATATTGAAGGGGCGGTATACTGGGATTTAAATACCGATCTGTCGGATTTAACAAAAGAAGAGGGCAGACATCCGCTTCCGGAAAAGAAGAAGCTTCAGGACTTGTTTGAAAAGCATGGTTTAAATTACAATGATGCCATCTATATTTATGATCAAGGTGCTGCAGCTTTCGCAACTCGTGCATGGTGGATATTGCATTATGCAGGATTCAAGCATGCCTATGTTGTAAATGGCGGTTTTGAGGCACTTAAGGAAGCCGGATTCCCTGTAACGACAGAAGTACCTGTATATAAGGAAAGCAAGCTTGATTTACAGTGGAATGATGATATTTTAATAAAACGTCAGGATATTATGCATATTATTGATGGTAAGCGAAATGGGACATTAATTGATGCCCGCGCACCGGAACGGTACCGTGGTGAAACGGAGCCGTTTGATAAAGTTGCAGGACATATTCCGACAGCTAAAAACTATGATTGGGAACAGTTGCGTAATGGCTCAGAACTGGTTATTACGTCTTCTCTTCTCGAGCAAATTCCAAAGGACGAGGAAGTAATTGTCTATTGCGGATCAGGTGTTACTGCTACACCGGTATATACAGTATTAAAGGAAGCAGGCTATGAAAATATAAAAATCTATATGGCAGGCTATAGTGATTGGGTAAATCATCACTCTGTTGAAAAGTAGATTGGAACTGCTGAACAGGCCGTTATGTAAACTAATTTTATATAGCGGCTTTTTGCCGTACAAAAATTAAAATGAAGGTATGGGCTTGGTTTCCAATATTTATGATAAAGTGGTATTGTAGAAAAATAACGGTCAAAGGAGTGAGAAATGTGTTATTTAAGAAAAAAACTGAGCTGAGTGAAAAGAACGGAGTAAAAATGATTAATGGATCTGTTCAATTTCAAGCAATCTATTTAAATGTTCATTGCTTTGAAGTGGACGGCATACTGATTGATACAGGTTCTGCCTCACTTCTTAAGCAGTTTAAGCCTTTTTTTGAACAGATGGACGTCGATCAGATCATGTTGACCCATTATCATGAAGATCACTCCGGGGGCGCGCATTTTTTGCAGAAAACATATAACTTGCCGATATTTATGCATCCGCTCAACATTGAAGAATGTGCTAAGAAGGCAAGCTATCCTTTATATCGCAAACTGTTCTGGGGGGCAAGGCTGCCGTTTCTTGCACAGCCTGTCGGGGATGCTTTTTCATCAAGAACAGCTGACTGGAAAGTGATTGAAACTCCCGGACATACAGAAGACCACACAGCCTATTTAAATGAATCGACTGGTCAACTTTTTACAGGTGATCTGTATGTTACACCGAAAACAAAAGTCGTATTGCGAGAAGAAAGTATTCCTCAAATTATCGAATCGCTGGAGAAAGTATTAACGTTTGATTTTCTTGAAATATTTTGTAATCATGCGGGATATATCGAAAACGGTAGAGACGCTTTAATACGGAAACTTAATTACTTAAAAGAGCTAAGTTATAAAATAGAAATGATGAACGAAGAGGGTTTGACAACTGCCGAAATTACAGCGCAGCTTTTCAATAAAAAATATCCGATTACAAAACTGTCTTTAGGTGAATGGGATGCAGCGCATATCGTATCTTCTGTCTTAAATAAGTAAATTATATTTGTTTAGCGTCTAGTAAGTGGAACTTACTAGACTTTTTATATTCAAATTGAAGCTGAATAAAATTACTATTACGAAACTTAAAATTTACATTAGCTTTACAATTAACATTTCTTATTATTGAGTATGGGAGAGAAAAAGTTAATTTTTGTAGGAATTGCTGTCGAAAAGGCTGAAGAAAAGCATTAAATCAACAAAAATTGGCTGGTTTCAGAATATTACATCTAAAACGGGCTAAAATTAACAGGGTATGTTCATAAAGCTATGTTTCACGATTGTAAAGCTTTTGTAAATTAAATAAATTAATGTTGAAGATATTGAAAAATCGGTGTTATGATAGCCTAGGTTTTAATTTACAAACTTCATTTTAGGAGGATTTTATTCGATGTTTAACTCTAAAAAGCCAGATCCATTTTTTGAAGGATTATTAAATATTGCAAAAAATGTACAACAAGGTGCCAACTATGCAAAAGAATCGACAATTACTACAGTATCAGAACTAAAACAAATTCAAATAAAAATGAAATCCTATGAAACAGCGGGAGACAAGCTGATCCATGAATTAATCGTTAAATTAAACGATTCGTTTATGACACCAATTGAACGTGAAGATATTTTATCATTAGCTATCAAACTGGATGATATTCTGGATGGCATTGAAAATACAATTGCCCACTTTGAAATGTACTCTTTTACAGAAGTAAATCAGTACATGCGTGACTTCGTAGACTATATTGCCAAATCATCAGATGAAGCAGTAAAGGCAATGGAGTTATTGAATAGAAAAGATTTAATCGGAATGCGTCAACATGCTATTCTGATCAAAGATTATGAACGTGAATGTGATGAAATTTTCCGTAAATCCATTACTGAGCTATTCCAGACTGAGAAAGATCCAATTCGCTTAATTATCTTTAAAGATTTATATGAGCAGTTAGAAGAAATTGCGGACTACTGCCAAAATGTAGCGAATACAATTGAATCAATTATTATGCGAAATGCATAATGAAAAAGGAGTAAATTATGGATACGTTATTAATCATTACCGTACTCGTTGTCATCTTTGCGCTGGCATTCGACTTTATTAACGGTTTCCATGATACAGCGAATGCGATCGCCACATCTGTTTCGACGCGTGCATTAAAACCTCGAGTAGCTGTTCTGTTAGCGGCAGTGATGAACTTCGTAGGTGCAATGACGTTTGTAGGCGTAGCAAAAGCTGTAGCATCTGGAATTGTGGATCCGTTCTCTTTAAACGCATTTGAGGGGGATACAACAGGATCTGTAGTAATTTTGGCAGCATTATGTTCTGCCATCACATGGAACTTATTAACTTGGTATTTCGGTATTCCATCAAGTTCTTCACATACATTAATCGGATCAATTGCTGGTGCAGCAGTTGCATCGGCAGGTATGAATATTTTAAACTATGAAGGTTTCTTTAAAATTTTACAGGCATTAATTATTTCGCCGATCTTAGCTTTAACACTTGGTTTTATCGTAATGAAATTATTCAAATTTATTTTCCACCGCTCACCATTGTACGGAACAACGAAAGCGTTCCGTTTGACGCAAATCGGTACAGCGGCATTACAATCGTTTACACATGGTACGAACGATGCCCAAAAAGCGATGGGTATTATTACAATGGCATTAATCGCAGCAAACTGGCAATCAACAGATGAAGTACAGGATTGGGTACGTTTTGCCTGTGCATTGGCGATGGGTCTTGGGACATCGGTAGGCGGATATAAAATCATTAAAACAGTCGGCGGTAAAATTATGAAAATCCGTCCAGTCAACGGGGTAGCGGCTGACTTAACTTCGGCATCAATCATTTTTGGTGCAACAGTCATCGCATTACCGGTTTCGACAACACATGTAATTTCTTCAGCAATTATGGGTGTTGGTGCAGCACAACGTGTGAAAGGTGTTAAATGGGGAATGGCGCGTAAAATTGTAATTACGTGGTTTATCACATTGCCAATTTCCGCATTAATGGCCGGTTTATTCTACTTCTTAATTAGCCTTATTTTCTAATTTTAAAACGGCGCTCAATAATTCATATTGAGCTGCCGTTTTTTGTTGTTTGTGGGTGGGCTGTTGGGGTGTTCTAATAAAGTTGCGGATTGTTCTAATATAACTTGAAAAGTTCTAATAGATCACGGATCTTCTAATAAAGTGCACGTTTGTTCAAATAAGAGCGTTCTATTTTCTAATAAACTATATGAAAGTTCTAAAATATCATCCAACTCTTCTAATATCAGTCACAAATGTTCTAATATACTACGCCGCTTGCACCACATAAACCATAAGACGTGTTCTAGACTTTCCGATTAATTCAAATAAGTATGGAACAGCTCGTGCACATTTTCTATCGGGATAAATAATCCGACTTTCCCGTGCCCTTCACGAGTTCCTGTTGCAAAAACAACACCGATTACGTATCCATTTTCATTGATGACCGGGCTACCACTATTTCCGCGATAAACAGGTGCATCCATCATAATGATATGCGGCTGTATGTCAGCGGCATTTGTATAGTCGATAATCGTTCCTTTATTGGCAATCCCGCTAAATGCAAGCGGATTTCCGATAAAATAGACGGGCTCATTTTTACGGAATTCACTCGTTGAAGCAAGTGACAGGAACGGCAAGTTTTCCGCATCGACTTTCAACAATGCCAAATCATAATCTTCATATGATTCTACAATCTCAGCTTTGTAAAGCGTATCATCCGGAAAAACAACGGTAATCGTCAATGCATCCTCAATTACATGGTCATTTGTTATTATGTAGCCATTCTCTGATACCGCAAACCCTGTTCCTTTTCCTGAGTCGGTATTAATCGTGACAACAGATTGTTTATATGTTTGTATATTTTCCTGATTTGATAATTGTGTCGATACTTTTAAAAATTCGATGGCAGGAATGGAATACACACTGAAAATCACGGCAAACGTGCTAAAAGCTAATGTTAGTGCCATCAGCCATATTACAATTCGAACAAATGGTTTTTGCTTTTTCGTTTTTTTCGGCTGTGGGTTTAAACGTTCTTCTCGCTCTTTTGCAAGCGCCTTTTCCTGTTCTTCCAAAACAAGTTCCAAAAATTCTTCTTCTGTCAGTTCCTCAGTATTCGTTTTCTCTGTCATTGTGTTCCCTCCGATATGTATTAGTGTAACAAAAGTAAACCGAATTAGAGACAAAAAGTGCTGATTCAAAATTTTTTTTGGAAGTTTGTGAATTATTTCATATTACGAAATTGAAAATACTTCGTGCAATCCATCACATACTTCAGCTTGATAAAGCGGGGTTTTGAAAATGATAGCCCTTACATTTATTATCTAAAAATAATAGATTGTGTTAAAAATCACATAAGAAACAAGCGGTTGGTAAAAGCGATAAACATTGTCATATCAGCGTTTATAGCTTATTCTAAGTGATTCAAGTGATTTTTTAAAGCTATCGTTGACAAAGTAAAAGTTAAAGGTTAACATTCTTAATTACAAAGGATTTCTAAAATTAGAAGGAGATGGTAATGATGGATTTAATGAAAAAGTCGCTTGAAATGCACGAACACTTTGGCGGGAAAATGGAAATTCGTGCAAAAGTTCCGGTACAGGATAAATATGATTTGAGTTTAGCTTATTCTCCGGGTGTTGCTGCCCCTTGTCTTGCAATTGAACAGAATCCTTCAACAGTATATGATTATACGATGAAAGGGAATTTAGTAGCGGTCATTACAGACGGTACTGCGGTTTTAGGGTTAGGGGATATTGGTCCGGAAGCCGCCTTACCGGTAATGGAAGGGAAAGCGTTATTATTAAAGCGCTTTGCAAATGTCGACGCAGTGCCGGTATGTTTAAACACCAAAGACGTAGACGAAATTGTCAATATCGTAAAAGCAATTTCACCTACCTATGGGGCAATCAATCTGGAAGATATTTCAGCGCCGCGCTGTTTTGAAATTGAAGACCGACTGCGTGCCGAATGTTCAATCCCGGTATTTCATGATGATCAGCATGGAACGGCAATTGTCGTTGGTGCAGGTTTAATCAATGCGGTAAAACTTGTGAAAAAAGATATCGCAAAGATGAAGGTTGTCATTAACGGAGCTGGGGCTGCAGGTATTGCGATTCTCCGTATTTTAATTCAAATGGGTTACACAAATGTCGTAATGTGTGACACGAAAGGTATTATTTATGAAGGGCGTCCTGAAGGGATGAATCCGGTAAAAGAACAGGTCGCTAATTTATCGAATCCGGATCAATTACGTGGTACTTTGGATGATGCATTAGTAGCGGCAGATGTATTTATCGGGGTGTCAGCAGCAAATATTTTAACGGAAAAACATATTAAATCGATGGCTATAGATCCAATTGTCTTTGCATTGGCAAATCCGGATCCTGAAATAACGCCGGAAAATGCAAAAAAGTGGGGCGTAAAAATTATCGGTACCGGTCGTTCTGACCATGCAAACCAAGTGAATAATATGCTTGCCTTCCCGGGAATTTTCCGTGGTGCACTTGATGTAAGAGCGACAGATATTAATGAATCGATGAAGCTGGCGGCGGTTGAAGCTATTGCATCGCTAGTGACAGAAGAAGAGTTGAATGAAGACTTTATTATTCCAAGCTCGATGGATGAACGTGTTGCAGGTGTAGTTGCGAAAGCGGTTGGATCCGCTGCCATAGAATCAGGGGTATCTGAATTGTTCCAGCAAGTAGATCTAATAAACACTTCGGTAGCAATTTAAAAAGGATGTGCCTGAAAGTAAATTCAGCACATCCTCTAAAACAGTGGAGACGACCAATCAGTGGAAATCAAAAATCTCCACTGATTGCAGTGTCACTTAAACGGTTTGAAGTTCTGCAGTCAGTTGCTCCAATTGTGTAATTAAATCACCGATAAATGCGATTGTGTCACGTAATGGCTGTTCAGTCGTAATGTCGACACCTGCCATTTGCGCAAGTTCAACAGGTGTTTTCGTACCACCTGCTTTTAATACATCGATCCATTGTTCAACAGCTGCTTCGTCACCGTTTAAAATGCGTTGTGATACTTGTGTTGAAATTGTTAAACCAGCAGAGTACGTATATGGATATAATCCCATATAGTAATGCGGCTGACGCATCCAAGTTAATTCAGCACCTTCAGTTACTTCAACTGTATCTCCCCAGAATTGCTCAAGCACTTCACGTTTTAATTCATTCAGTTTCGGTGCATTGACGCTACCGCCTGCATCGATAATTTCGTATACTTTGCGCTGGTATGCTGCCTCAAGTAAATGAGTTACGAAATTATGGTAGTACGTACGGCTAATGATTGTTGAGATGACCCAGCGTTTAAAACGGGCATCCGTTGAATTTTTTAATAAGTGGTTTGCCATAAGCATTTCATTCATTGTTGATGGCGCTTCAATGAAGTAAAGTGATGGTCTTGCATTGAAAATGTTTTGCGCATCATTTGCCAAATAGAAATGACCTGCATGGCCGAGTTCGTGGGCTAAAACGAATACTTCATTCATCCGGCTCGTCCAGGAAATCAATACATACGGGTGTACACCATATGGGCTTGAACAGAATGCGCCAGTTGATTTTCCGGCATTTTGTGCAAAATCAATCCATCGCTCATCGAAAGAACGATCGATCATATTCGTATAATGCTCGCCCATAATAGATAACCCGTCTTTCATATATTGACGAGATTCTTCTACCGTAATAGTAGGCTCATATGATGGGTCTAACGAAATTTTAAGGTCCGCAAACGTCATTTTGTCCAACTGATGTGTTTTTTGCAGCAGTTTTGCATAGCGACGCATATGTGGTGCAAGCTCATTCATAATTAAATCGATTTGGCGGTTATACATTGAACGGTCCACTTGCTGTGACTCTAATAAAGAATCAAAAATATTGTCGTAGCCGCGAAGGTCTGCATCCGTTTTTTCAATCGCCAAGTGTGAATTATATGTTTTGGCAGTCGTATGCTGATAGTCACGTAATTTCTTTGAAAAAGCTTCAAATGCAGCGCGACGTTTATTCGTGTCCGTTTCAAGCTCCCAATCGCCTTCAAACAAGTTGTAGCTAAGCGGGAATGATTCACCGCCTACTTCAAAGTTAGGGAACTGCATATCTACTAATTTTGTAGTATTGTACAGTTCATATGGCGCGTTGAATGTTGCACCGAATGCTGCTAGAGCTTTTTCCGCTTCAGGATGTAATTGATGCGGTTTTTGTACGAGCAGTTTATCAATAAAATTAGCGTATTCCGGTTTAGCATTTTGTGCTTCTTTTAAAACAGCTTCGTCCAATGCAAGTAAATCACTTTTTACAAAAGATAGCTCAGTTGCAAGTTTTGCTGCAAATGAACCAAAGCTTGCGGCACGCATCTGATTTTCGGTGCTCGTTTGGTCAACGCTATGTGAAAGGCTCGCATATGTGCCGATCACAACCATTTTCTCCTGGATCTTTTCAGTTGCTTCAATTGCATTAATTGCGCCTTGTACATCAGTAATTGTCCCGGCAAGCCCCTCTGCAGTTTCCTCTACAAGTTGTCTTAATTCTTCGATTGCCGCTGTATAGGCATGTTCTGTAGCAAATAAATCTTCCAAATTCCAAGTTTCTTCAACCGGTACTTCACTACGATTCAACATTGACATAAGTAGCCTCCTAATATTACGATATTCGAAATAAATAATACCATATTTCTGAAAATTTAGGAAGTAGTGAAAATTTGGTCGATAAATATTTTTAATATTATTTAGAATACATATAGTAAAATAGAGAAACGATGGAAATAGGGAAAGAGTGTGATGATATGCAAGAAGTGAAGGATTGTAGTCTAATACTTGAAGGCGGGACATTTCGAACAGTTTTTACAGCCGGAGTTTTGGATGCTCTAATGGAAGAACAAATAAAGATGCCGTATATTGCGGCGATTTCAGCAGGTGCCATCAATGCGGTATCCTATATGTCTAATCAGCCAGAACGAACGATGCGTGTTTTAACGACATACCGCAATGATCCTCGCTATATGGGAATGCGGAATTTTTTAAAGGAAAAAAGCCTGTTCGGATTGGACTTTGCCTATAATATTGTACCAAATCAGCTTGATTTATTTGATTGGGATGCGTATTACAACTATCCGGGTGAAGTGGAGTTCGGTTTAACGAATGCATATACCGGAAAAGTGGAGTATAAGAGTGCGCATACTATGACAAAAACATGTGATATTTTGCAGGCAACATGTGCAATTCCTATCCTGTTCCCTGAGATTAAAATAGATAATGTTCCTTATTATGATGGAGGGCTATCCGATTCGATTCCAATTAAACGTGCTATCGAGAAAGGATATAACAAGCATTTGCTGATTTTGACGAGGGAACCGGGCTATATAAAAAGTGCATCAAAAACGAATCAGTGGGCAACGAAGCTTTTTCAAAAACGCTATCCTAGACTCGCGGCTGCAATGAGATATCGTGCGGATATGTATAATGAAACAATGCAATATATTGCTCAAAAAGAGATAGTTCAGGAAGCGTTCATTTTTAAACCTGACCGTCCGATAAAAAGTTTTGAAAGCAAAGTCGATCAAATGAAAGCCAATTATGAAGTTGGCTATGAACAGGCACAAAAGCAAATGCCTGAGTTAAAGGCGTTTTTGGGGATTATTTAAAGATAAAGCATAAATACTGTGATAGTCTAATATAGAATTTACTTGCAAAAGCGAGTGGAATTATATTAAAATAGAGCTAAGAACATTAAATTAAATAATAAGTGCAAGACAAGGTGGAGCCATAGTCAACTATGGCACCGCCTTGTCTTTTTTGCATTGAAAGGGGAAATTTATGTTTATTTTACAAATTGTTCTCGTTCTATTTGCTACCAAACTCGCCGGACATCTTGCTGCGAGAATCGGTCAACCATCTGTATTAGGGAAAATACTTGTAGGTATTATTCTAGGTCCGGCGCTCCTTGGTTGGGTTCATGATACTGAACTTTTAACCGTATTCAGTCAAATAGGTGTTTTACTGTTAATGTTTTTAGCCGGTCTTGAAACCGACCTGCAGGAAATGAATAGAAACAAAAAAGCCGCAATCTACGTTGCTTTAGGTGGTATTCTCCTGCCAATTATTTTAGGTTATGCAGGTTCTCAATATTATGGATTGTCTGTAGGAGAATCCATTTTTATTGGATTATTACTTTCTGCTACATCTGTCAGTATTTCGGTACAGGCATTAAGAGAGCTTGGCTGGCTGAATAGTAAAGAAGGGTCAACATTACTTGGAGCTGCGGTATTGGATGATATTGTAGTTGTAATTTTAATCGCGATTGCGATGAGTTTCTTTGCCGGTTCAGACACGAATATCGGTGTATTAATCGGTAAGAAAGTATTTTTCTTCGCTATATTGATTGTGCTAGCAAAATGGTTTATCCCACACTTTATAAAGTTATTTAAGAAATTTAGAGTTACTGAATCAATATTGAGTGCGGGCTTGATTATTTGTTTTGGCCTATCATATTTTGCGGAATTCCTAGGTATCGCAGGTATTATCGGTGCTTTCTTTGCAGGGATTGCTATTGCACAAACAGAATATAAAGATGAAATTGAGCATAAGGTTGAGCCGATTGCATACGGGATTTTTGTTCCGTTCTTCTTTGTCAGTATCGGATTAGCAGTTTCATTCGACGGAATTGGTGATCAAATCGGGTTTATTATCGTGTTTTCAATTATAGCGGTTGTGTCGAAGTTTATTGGATCCGGATTAGGTGCGAAATTAGCCGGATTTAATACGAAATCATCGATGGGCGTCGGTGCTGGAATGGTTTCCCGGGGCGAGGTTGCACTAATATTAGCTGCAATGGGACTTGAAGGAGGACTTCTCCCGGGTAATTATTATACATCGATCATTATCGTAATTATCGTAACAACAATCGTGACACCGCCTCTGTTAAAAGCAATTTTCGGGAAGAGAATAGTCGTTTAAATATATTATTTGAATTTGTAAAGATAGGCTCATTTCAATGAGCCTATCTTTTATTACGCTTTTTTCACTTTAATCCGGTGGTAAAGAGACATAACGAATGTAATGAACGTTACAAAGACGGTTGCACCAATAACAGCAGAGGCTACGATTGGCAGTGCTTTTAAATCGGATTCCGTTATTGCATAAAACGCAGCAACTACTGCAAAAGCGGGGAGCACCTTTGTAAATATAACAAACCCTTTTTTATTTTCGGCCTTCCATTGGTTCCCGTATGAAGTCAGTGCAGTCCACAATAACGGAATTGTAAGTACTGTCAGTAAAAGGGCTAAACTAAAGAAAAATGTGTGTATGCTGCCAATTGTTTGTAGTGAAAGTACCCAAGAAATGATTGTACCTGGAACGAGTGGCTTCATAGCAAGATTCAGTGGCTTCGTTTGGTTTTTATACTTTTCAATCGTCGTATCGCGGTCTGTGTATATTGGTTTCGTATCTGATTCGGCTCGAAATAGATGAATATCGCCAGCGGAATCAACAAGCGACCAGCCTGCATCTTTAAAAAGCTCAAAGTATTCCTCTTCATCATTATCCAGTGTACGATAATCCATACTGTATATATAATCGGCACCTTCACCTTGCTCGAGCGTATAGCCTAAAAATGAAAATTTACGGACGTGCCAACCTTCAGAAGAGAGTTTACTCAGTTTCTCTAAATCTTTTTGTTCTGAAAAAGCTAATCCGCCAGACATCATATACTTCGTTCTACTCATATTTCTTCCTCCAATCCTCTTTCAGCCAATTGAATCATCAGCTTTCGAATTTTTAAATCATCTGCTAAAACATTTCTGCCTTTTTGCGTCAGTAAGTAAACTTTTCGCCTTGAATCCGAATCGTCGTATAAATAGATCCATTCTTTTTGTAAAAGCTTTTTTATAATCGTATACATGGAAGCCGGACCGATTGAAATAATACCGTATGATGTTTTTTCAATTAAATTCATAATGGCGTATCCGTGTTGAGGTGTTGTTAATGCAGCCATAATATGAAACATGGAATCGGTCAATTGATCATCGTTTTTCACTATGTCACCTCCTGATATATCAATATGTGATATATATGTCTGAAAACAATATATCATTTAATGATATATAAGTAAACAGATTTATCGAATAATTTGTAGGAGTATAAAACGCGAAAAAATTAAAAACCTGCTCGTTATAAAAACGAGCAGGCGGACATTTTCAATTATTGCTGATCTTCGTAATCGTAATATTCAACCAGCCAAATAAAATCGTAATGACCGGACTTAACAGACAAAAGAAAGCGAATGGTAAATAATCAGTGACAGGAACATTCAAAGTCGAGGCAATGAACAGACCGCATACACTCCATGGAACAAGCGGGTTGATGACAGTACCTGCATCCTCAATCGTACGGGCCAAATTTTTCGGATGTAGCTGCAGTGCTTTGAATTTTTCTTTAAACGCTTCACCTGTTAATAACAGCGATAAATACTGTTCACCGATTGTTACGTTAATACCGACTGCCGTAAAAGCTGTTCCTGTAATAACTGAACCGACCGATTTCAACTGGTTTTGAAGGGCCTGCAGCAATGCTTGGATAATGCCAAGTGTAAAGAGCAGCCCCCCCATAGACAGGGACAATACAATTAAAATAATCGTAAACAGCATACTGTTCATTCCGCCTCGTGACAGTAATGAATCGATTGCTTCGACTCCTGTATCCATTGAATAGCCGTTATACAAAATTCCAAACAGTTCGTTCAATGGAATCGAGCTGTGGAAATACGAGAGCACGATGCCGGAAATAGCACTAATAGCCAGTGTAGCAAGGCTTGGCAATTTAAAAATTGTGCAGATAATGAGAACGATGAGTGGAATAACCGCATACCAATGAATTAAATTCGTTGCAAGCAGTGTTTCTTTAAAGCTTGTAATAAGCTCTGTGTCCATATTATGACTGCTTGGAGAAATCCACGCATAGACAATGAGTGAAATGATAAATGCGGGAATTGTAGTGTACATCATATTTCTAATATGCGTAAATAAGTCGATGCCGGCAACAGTTGCCGCCAAGTTTGTCGTATCGGACAACGGGGACATCTTATCCCCAAAAAAGGCTCCTGAAACAATTGCACCCGCTGTAATCGCAAGTGAAGCATCTATAGAACTCGCAACCCCTAGCATCGCAACACCAACTGTTGCAACGGTAGTAAGCGAGCTGCCGATTGCTGTGCCGATTATGCTTGTAATAATGAATACAACTGCATAAAAAAAGCTCGCAGTAATAATGGACAGGCCTATATACAGTAATGTAGGGATTGTACCGCTTATTAACCAGCTACTGATTAATACACCGATTAGCAGGAAAATGTAAACTGCGCCGATGCTAGTTGTAACAGAAGCAATCATACTTTGTTCCATGATGCGGTACGGTACTTTTCGCAGTACACCATACATCATCAGGACAATAATAGCTATGAAAATCGGAATATGTGGCACACTGCCGAGTTTCATAATGCTATAGGAGATGAGTGCAATAATAAATAAAATTAAAATAAGAGCTTCAATAAAATGTGGTTTTACATGTTGTTTTGCATTCATGATGACTAGACCTCGCTATATAATTTCGCGCTTCAACGCGTTGAAGTACAAAAGTAATTGTAGCATTTTATTTAGGAAAAGGGAAGGGGGTAAAAATAAAAGGAACATACCGGATAGTCCGAAATGTCCCTTTAGTGCTTGTTGAAGCATAAAAAAATGAAATTATTCAGCAAGCATAATCTTTTCCAATTGTAATGGTTCAATATATGTATCGCCTTGATATGCACGCATATTACCGCCTGAAATTTCATCGATCAATAAAATTTCACCTGTTTTAGCATCGCGGCCAAATTCCAATTTAATATCATAAAGCGTTAATCCTTTTTTCGCTAACTCTGCCGCAACAAATTTTGAAATTTCGATTGTGCGTTGTTTCAAAATTGCATATTCATCATGAGTTAAAATACCAAGCATCGAAAGCGCATCTTCTGAAATTGGAGGATCCAGGCGTTCGTCGTCCTTAATAGTCACTTCTACAAATGAATCCAAATCCTGACCTTCCATTGCATAAGCACCATAGCGGCGTAAAAATGACCCTACCGCTTTAAATCGGCAAATAACTTCCAAACCTTTACCGAAAACAGTTGCTGGTTTAACCGTCATTGTTGCTTCATCAAAATTTGCCTCAACATAATGTGTCGGTATATTTAATTCGTTTAATTTAGAATAAAAGAAAGAGGTTAGTTTCAATCCGGCAAGGCCAGCACCAGCAATTGTTAAACCGACTGTGTTTGCACCAGGATCAAAAACCCCGTTTTCTCCAGTTACGTCATCTTTGAATTTCAGTAAAAATAGTTCATTTTCAAGTTTAAATACATCTTTTGTTTTACCTGTATACATTAATTCCATGTTAGATACCTCCAAAAGTAATTTCAAATTTATTATAACACGAATAATTTTATAAGGATAATATAAAAATGTTCGTATTTTGAAGAAAGACGTCTAACCTTTAATGTAGTGTGCCCTTTGTTACCAATGCAATGGTAACATTTGTTATACTAATCTTAGACAAGGAGTGATTTAGATGCTAAAAACGTATAAAAATATTGTTGTGGCAATAGACTTTTCTGAAAAAGCAAAAGTTGCTTTTGAGCGCGGTATGAATGTTGCTCGATTGACTGATGCGACATTGAATTTAGTGAGTGTAATTGATACACATTCATTCGGGTCAGTGGAAGCATATGATTTAAAGTATGCAAAAGCTCTAAAGGAAAAAACTCTCGACCAGTTAAGGGAATACAAAGTTATAGCAGAACAGGCCGGTGTTAAAAATGTACAAGTATCCGTTGAAGAAGGATCGCCGAAAGCGGTATTGACGAACTTGACAGATGCCGATCTAATCATTATCGGAGCAACTGGCCTAAACCGTGCAGAACGTTTCTTACTCGGCTCTGTATCGGAGAATGTGGTTCGCAGCGCCAATTGTGATGTTCTCGTAGTACGCTAAAAAATAAACCCGCAATGCTCCTTAATTGAAGGAAATTGCGGGTTTTGTTAATTAATAAATGCCTTCTACAAGCATACCGTTCGCTACTTTAATGAAGCCGGCAATGTTTGAGCCGACAACTAAATTGCCTTCATAGCCATATTTTTTAGCTGCATCCGAACTTTCTTTGAAAATTGATTTCATAATACCGTGAAGTTTTTCATCAACTTCCTGGAAAGACCAGTAGGTACGGCCGGAATTTTGAGCCATTTCAAGTGCAGATACGGCAACACCGCCTGCATTCGCAGCTTTACCAGGACCAAATAATACATCGCTTGCTAAAAACTCATTGATCGCATCTAAATTCGATGGCATATTTGCACCTTCTGCAACGACTTTTACGCCATTTGCAATTAAAGTACGGGCCTGTTCACCGTTAATTTCATTTTGAGTTGCACATGGAAGAGCGATATCACAGGGAATTGTCCAAATACCGTCACAACCTTCTGTATAAAGAGCATTTGGACGATAATTTACATATTCTTTAATACGCTTCCCTTCAACTTCTTTTAACTGTTTTACAATTTTTAAATCAATGCCATCCTGATCGTAAATGTAACCTGAAGAATCGGAGCACGCTACTACTTTCGCTCCAAAATGCTGAGCTTTTTCAATTGCATAGATCGCTACATTACCAGACCCTGAAACGACAACCGTTTTGTTGTTAATTGAAAGTTTTGCTTCACGCAGCATTTCTTCAACAAAGTATACTAAACCGTATCCTGTTGCTTCTGTACGTGCCAAAGAACCGCCGTAGCCAGGTTTTTTACCTGTTAATACACCTGCTTCATATGAACCGCTGATTCGCTTGTATTGACCCCATAAATAGCCGACTTCACGTGAACCTACACCAATATCTCCGGCCGGAACATCGACATCCGGACCGACATAACGGTATAATTCTGTCATGAATGCTTGGCAGAAGCGCATAATTTCTGCATTTGATTTACCTTTTGGATTAAAATCGGAACCGCCTTTACCGCCACCGATCGGTTGACCGGTTAAAGCGTTTTTGAAAATTTGTTCAAAAGCTAAAAACTTCATGATTGATTCGTTTACAGTAGGATGGAAGCGTAAACCACCTTTATATGGCCCGATAACGTTATTATATTGAACACGGTACCCACGGTTTACTTGTACTTGGTTTTGATCATCTTGCCAAGCGACACGAAAAGAAATGATTCTGTCCGGCTCAACGATACGTTCTAAAATATTATGTTGAATGTATTCGGGATGTTGTTCAAATACAGGAATTAAAGAAAGGAAGATTTCTTCCGCAGCTTGTAAGAATTCTAACTGATGTGAGTTCTTAGCTTTTAATTTTTCAAACACTCCATCAACATATTGCTGTGCGTTGCTCGTTGTTGTCATTGTCGTCATGTTAATACCCCCAAATGGATTAATATGTATACATTAGTATGAATTATCTAACAATTCAATTATATTTTATGTGACACCACTGTGTGAAATCGATGTTAAAAAAGAGAAAACGTTTACAAATGTTATATTGATATATTAATTTGAAGCTGTTTTTTGAAAGGGTGATGAACTATTTTACAACTATTAATTGATGCAGATGCATGCCCGGTTGTTGATTTAGCGCTATTTATTTCATCTCGTTATGAGATAAGACCAATCTTGTTCTGCGATACATCACATCGAATTGAACGAGATGGTGCAAAAACAATTATTGTCGACAAGGGACCAGATTCGGTTGATTTTAAGCTTCTAAGTGTCTTAAAGCGAGGAGATATTGTCATAACAGGGGATTATGGCCTTGCCGCGATGTGTATTGCAAAAGGTGGAATTGTGGTCAATCATAACGGGAAAGAACTGACGTCTGACAATATAGATCAACTGTTGGCTTTTCGATTTGAAAGTGCGAAAATAAGACGTGCAGGGGGACGTACAAAAGGTCCCAAAAAGCGTACGGAAGAAAATAATTTGGCTTTTGAAACGAAATTTCGACAAATTTGTGAACGTGCGATTTTTGAGAAGGAGGAATCATAAATGAATCAGCAAATCTTAAATATAGACGAATTAAAAGAGCGCTTTCCTTTAATTGAAAAGCTGCAATCCGAACAATATGTATTTTGGGAAAATGAAAATGTAGCAAAAGAAAGGCAAATATCTGACCAAATGACACCCGATATGATTCAAGACGCAGAAAATAGATTGAAGCGTTTTTCTTCTTATATAAAAGTCGCATTTCCGATAACAAAATTTTCGGACGGCATCATTGAATCGGAATTAAGAGAAATTGCGGCGATGAAAAAACTAATAGAAGGACGACGCGGTTTTAATATTCCTGGCAAATTAATGCTTAAATGTGATCATGCGTTACCGATCGCCGGATCGATTAAAGCACGTGGCGGTATATACGAAGTATTGAGCCATGCCGAAAAGCTGGCAATCGATGCAGGTATGATAACAGAACAAGATGATTACGTAAAATTCCATAGTGAAGAATTCCGGAAATTTTTCAGCAAATATAAGATAGCTGTCGGATCAACGGGGAACTTGGGTATGAGTATCGGTATTATTAGTGCACAGCTCGGTTTCCAGGTGACTGTGCATATGTCGATTGAAGCAAAAGAGTGGAAAAAAGAACTGCTGCGTGAAAAAGGGGTGGAAGTAATCGAATATGAATCAGATTACACTTCTGCCGTGGAAAACGGTCGCCAAGTAGCAGAACAAGATCCTGCTTGCCATTTCGTTGATGATGAAAATTCTATTGATCTGTTTTTAGGATATTCCGTAGCGGGATTTCGCCTGAAAGACCAGCTGCAGCAAGCGAAAATTAAAGTCGATACGAATCATCCGTTATTTGTATATCTGCCTTGCGGGGTTGGGGGTGCGCCCGGAGGAATTGCCTACTCTTTAAAACAAATTTACGGCGAACATATTCATATTTTCTTTGCGGAACCATTTGCATCACCATGTATGCTCCTAGGTTTGATGACAGGCATGCATGACAAAATCAGTGTGAATGATATCGGATTGTCCAACAGGACAGAAGCTGACGGATTGGCGGTAGGGCGTCCCTCACGATTTGTCGGAACATTGATGGAATCCGTAATAAGCGGATGTTATACTGTGGATGACAGCTTTTTATTTAGAAGTTTAAAAGGTATGTTTGAGACGGAGAACATTTTTATGGAACCTTCAGCACATGCAGGTGTGTATGGTCCGATTGAATTAATGATGCAGGGCGCTTCATACATTGAAAAGCATGAGCTTACAGATAAAATGGAAAACGCCACACATATAATTTGGTCAACAGGCGGCGATCTAGTGCCTGAAGAATTACGGCAGCAGTATTTACAATCAGAGATATAGAAGGGAAGTAGCTTGTGTTAATTGGAGTAGTCATCATCGCATTTTTTGGAGCAGGTTTACTTGATTTAAACTTACGCAAAAAATATAACATCCCAAAAAACGAAAAATTTATGGATCAGTATGTAGGGATTTGGCATTTCGTCTTGGAAGTCATCCTGTGCTTCATGTTTTTATCGTATGTAACAATTAATCTATTTGACCAAAAAACATTATATTCAGTATTGTTTGCGTTCATTATGGTGTTGTTTATAATCCGTGGACTATTGGAGTTTTGGTTAAGAAGAGAAAAGCGTCGTCATATAATTTCATTTACTTATGTAGTGCTTTGTGCAATTTGCAGTATCGCAATTGCCATTATTATGTAAGAAAGAAGTGTGTTGAGGGATACCCTCAACACACTTCTTTTTAATCTACCTGGATTTCTTCTACTGTTGCTTCAACTTCTGAGCGGGACATTTTTTCTCGTCCTTCTCTCATTGCCTGCAATGTTTTATGTGCCAATGCTAAAGGTAGTCTGCAGAACAGTTTGATCGAACGCTTATCTAAATCCTTCATGTAAAGGTCCGCCTTTGCCAAGTTTTCCTCTGCATAAGCAAATAGTTCAGCCCGCGTCCAGCCATCCGGAACGAAGCTAACACCGCGTTCATCCAAATCTTCCTGCTCATTTCGTAAAATGTTTACTGCCTGTAAGCCGCGACCATAGCCGATTGCCAGCTCACGGTCTGTTTTCGTACCGGCGCTCCATTCCCAAAGCTCCGAAAGCATGACACCGACCAAACCAGCCACATAGTATGTATAGTCGTCCAAGTCTTCTTTCGTATGCACCTGCCAGTTTGCCAGTGCCCATTTTGCCATCCCTTCCGCCATTTCGCTCGTCGAAGAAGTGACAATCGGGAATGCTCCTTGAGGACAAACATCCAGCCACTCAGCAAGGCGCAGTGTCACTTCAGGCATTTTATCCTTCACAGGAGCCAGAGCAACAAGGTAAGCATCATTATCAAAGGCAGGGGCTTTCAATAATTCCGCTACTTTTAATAATGTCGCATTTTTCATTTCATTGGAAACATCTTCGTGATCTTCAATTTCATCAATTGCCCGCATTGCTAAATATGCAGCAGCAACCGTTAATTTTAATTCTTTATCCAAAAAAGTAATGGGGATATAAAATGTACGGCTCGTCTCTTTTAAAACGCGCATCGCATCTTTTTGTAAGGCTTTATTCGACATAAGGAAAACTTCCTCCATTCTAAATTGCATCCACCTCTTATCGTAACGCAAATTCGTAAAAAGGGAAAATAAAAGTTCCGGCTTTTGAGGATTTAAGGCGGGACAGTGAATAGTAGAAAGAAAGCTGCGTATTAGAACAATGGGGCTCAAAAGTGGAACGAGTGGAGCGAAAATAGAAAGTTTGAATGCTAAAGTAGAACCACTTTCCATGAAAGTTGAAACCCACGCTCAGAAAGTAGAAAAACCTCTCCAAAAAAAACGCCAAAAAACACATGCATTTCCAGTATGTACACATTAATTGAAATATGGTAATATTAGAACAATTCAAATGGACGGAGGTGAACGGAATGAAGAAGTTAGCGATTGAGACAGGTGTAAAAGTGGATACAGCTATGTATTTTGCACGTGTCATTACTTTTAAATTTGTGTCTAACAGGATAGGTGTGTCCTTTTTTAGACAATTTAAAAATAATGCGTAGCTAATTAACTTCATTCTTTTCACCAATACTGAAAAGGCTGCTCTTGTTAATGAGCAGTCTTTTTGTCTTTTTAGCTGCGCCAATGGAGGCGTAGAAATATGCAGTTGAAAGCAGAAAACATAACGAAAATTATCGGTGGAAACACTATATTTAAAGAACTTTCTTTTGAAGTGAATGCCGGTGAAAGGATCGCAATCGTCGGCCGAAACGGCAGCGGGAAAACGACATTATTTAAAGTGCTGGCAGGTATTGAACATCCGGATGAAGGTCGGATCATAAAATCGAAAAGTCAAACAATCGGCTACTTACATCAAATTCCTCAATACACGGATATATCGGTTTTTGATGTATTGTCAAAAGCATTTACTGAATTACATGATATTAAAGATCGTCTGTCACAGTTGGAAATGAGGATGGCAACGGATTTATCCGAGAAGATTTTAAATCAATATGGTGAGCTGCAAGAGCATTATTTAGCAAAGGGTGGCTACGAAATTGAAGCGAAAATTGCATCGATTGCCAATGGACTCGCGATTACCAAGTTATTGGAACAACCTTTTCATGCGCTAAGCGGCGGGGAAAAAACAAAGGTAATGCTTGCTCAAATTTTACTGCAGCAGCCGGATATTTTGCTGTTGGATGAACCGACAAATCATTTGGATCTTGCTGCAACACAATGGCTTGAAGACTATTTGCAATACTTTAAAGGTACCGTTGTTGTAATCTCCCATGACCGGATGTTTTTAAATAAAATTGTTCAGTATGTGGCAGAAATTGAAGACGGGGAGCTTTGGATGAGCAAGGGAAACTATGATCAGTACATTAAAAATAAAGAGGCAAAAATAGCGCAGCAGTTTGCGGCTTATGAAGAACAGCAAAAAAAGATTCAAAAGATAAAAGAGGCAATTCGCCGATTACGACAATGGGCGAATGAAGCATCTCCGCCGAATCCCGATCTATACCGCAAAGCGAAAGTAATGGAGAAGATGCTGGCTCGAATGGAAATCGTCAAAAAGCCAAAAGCTGAGCGCCAGATGAATTTACAGTTGAAGGCTGAAGACCGGACAGGAAAAGAAGTATTTATAATGAAAAACATTTCCCACGGGTTTGAACAGGACTTTTTATTTATGGATGTTCAGTTATCGGTATATTTTCAAGACCGGATAGCGATTGTTGGGAATAACGGAACGGGAAAATCCACGTTATTAAAAATTCTATTAGGGGAAATTATGCCTGTGGATGGAGATGCAAAACAGGGCAGCAATTTAAAGATCGGTTATCTTGCACAGCAGTTTGACCAATTTAACGGTAAGCAGCGCCTTATTGATGCATTCCGAGAGCAGGTGTCATTAACGGAGTACGATGCACGGCATATGCTCGCCAAATTTTTGTTTTACGGTCATGATGTATTTAAAAAAGTGGATCAACTAAGCGGCGGGGAAAAAATGAGACTTCGACTAGCTCAATTAATGATTCAAAAATGCAATGTTCTCGTTTTGGATGAACCAACGAACCATCTTGATATTGAGTCGAGAGAAGCGCTTGAAGAAGCATTGGAGAACTTTAAAGGAACCATTCTTGCGATTAGCCATGACCGCTATTTTCTGCAAAAACTATTTACGAGAACGGCATGGCTGGAAAATCAGCAGCTTACCGTTCATGAAGGTCCATTTGAATGGGCACAGTCGAAACAAAAGGAGTTATACAAATGAATCAAATCGAAGCATATTGGCAGCATTTTTGTGATTTGAAAGGTATGCAAAATATTCATTATAAAGAAGCGTTTCAATTTGGTGAAAAAGCAGATTGGCTTGCTGGACTTGTAGTGGATGGCGTTAAAGGAGCAACTTGTTCAAGTTTTCCGTTGTATGAACTTGAAGGAGAAAGTTTGCCGGAAATGGGGGACTACCAGATTGTTTTGAATAGTCTGGATGAACCCGTTGCGATCATCCAATCCTATTCTATTGAAATTTCCCCCTTCAATGAAGTACCGGTTGATTTTGCATTGGCAGAAGGAGAAGGTACCTATGAAGAGTGGAAGGAAGCACATGTCGCGTTTTTTAGCAGAGAACTTTCTGAGTATGGTCTGGAATTTACCGGAGACATGCTGACAGTTTGTGACCGCTTTAGAAAAGTTTTTCCTAATAATGATTAGAAAGCTGCAATATTAATAGCTAGACTTATACAAAATGGAGGAATTTGCTTACGAAATCCTCCATTTTTTCACTGATCAACTCTTCTTGGCAACAATTGCTATCGAAAATCGTTACATAATAGTTGCATAGGTTAATGTTTTTTTGATATATTGATTCTTGTTTTTCTAAATAAAAAGGAAAACGTCTTGAATAGAAAGAGTGATTACAAGGTGAAAAACTTAGTAAAAAATAAAAGCTTATTAAACAATTTTCCAGGGATTTTCGTTCTTGCTGTTTTAATGCTATGGGCGAAAACGTATCTTACCCAAGTGACGCAGTTCAAGTTGGGTGTAGAGGGACCACTTCAACAGTTTCTTTTATTAATTAATCCATTAGGTTCTGCGGTACTATTTTTAGCAGTTGCTTTTCTGTTTAAAGGGAAAAGAAGACTGAGTGCAATGATCATCATCTATACATTGATGACATTTCTTTTATTTGCAAATGCTGTATATTATCGTTTCTTCAGCGATTTCATTACGCTTCCGACAATTTCTCAGACACAAAACTTCGGGGATTTAGGCGGCAGTGTTTTAACATTATTAAAACCTTCTGATTTATTATTTTTTGTGGATATTTTCATATTGATATATATTCGTTTTTCAAAAAAAATTAATTTCCAATCCGGCAAAATCGGATTCAAAATGCCTGCAGCTGTTGTAGCAGCGGCAATTGTATTATCAATTGTTAACTTGCAATTAGCGGAAGCTGACCGCCCGGATTTATTGAGCCGTGGCTTTGACCGCAGTTATATCGTCAAATATCTAGGCATGTACAATTATACAATTTATGATTCTGTCAAAACGTTTGAAGCATCGTCAGAACGTGCTTCAGCAGACAGCAGTGATATAGCGGAAATTATTAACTTTACAAATTCATTTTCAGCCCAGCCAAACGAGAAATACTTTGGTAAAGCAAAAGATATGAATGTTATTTATTTGCATCTGGAATCCATGCAGTCATTTTTAATCGATTATGAGCTTGAGGGCGAACAAGTAACTCCGTTTTTAAATTCGTTGGTAAAAAATGACAACACAATGTATTTCGATAACTTTTATCATCAAACAGCGCAGGGGAAAACTTCCGATGCTGAATTTATGTTAGAGAATTCATTATTCGGATTGCCACAAGGTTCGGCCTTTATTACGAAAGGTCAAAATACGTTTGAAGCCGCACCATCGTTATTAAAGGACTATGGCTACACGTCAGCAGTGTTCCACGGAAATAACGGCAGCTTCTGGAACCGAAATATTATTTACAACCAGTTCGGCTATGACGAATTTTTTGACGAAAGTTCGTATGATACAGCCGATTCGAAAAATATGGCGGAGTACGGCTTAATGGATAAACCATTTTTCGAGCAGTCGGAAAGCCTTCTTGAAACATTACCGCAGCCATTCTATACAAAATTCATTACCGTTGCCCATCACTTCCCGTACAAGATTGATCAGGATTTAGCGACGATCGGTAAGGCGACAACAGGCGATGCGAGTGTCGATAATTATTTCCAGACAGCTCGTTATGCTGACGAAGCGATTGAACAGTTCTTTACGTATTTAAAAGAGTCCGGTCTTTATGAAAATACAATGATTGTCATGTATGGAGACCATTACGGAATTTCCGATAACCATAATAATGCGATGGAACAAATTATTGGTGAAGAAGTTACACCTGTTGTAAATGCAGATTTACAGCGAGTGCCTCTATTTATTCATGTACCGGGGATGGAAGGTGGCGTTAACCATACGTATGGCGGCCAAATAGACCTTCTTCCGACAGTACTGCATTTACTTGGTGTTGAAACGAAAAATAATATTCATTTTGGGACAGACCTGCTTTCGGAAGAGCATAGCGAAATCGTTCCGTTTAGAAACGGTAATTTTGTCAGCCCGACGATCTATTCATTGGACGGCAAATACTATAATCCGAAAACAGGCGAAGAGCTAGATGAATCGCAATTGGAAACAGCAGATAAATTAAAAGCGATGGTAGAAGAAAAACTTCGCTATTCCGATAAAGTAGTAAATGGGGATTTATTGCGCTTCCATTCCAAAGACGGAAGCATAAAAGAGTAAATAGAACAGTCTAAAATCGGACAAATTTTCTTAGGCATCATCTAATTTGATTAATTCAAATGGATGATGCCTTTTTATTATGCCTTAAAAATAATAAGCAAAGAATCGGATGAAGAAAATACTTTTCAAAATACAGTGAAATAGTCAATGGACTCTATCTGTTTCATAATAATAACTATCAGGTAACGAGTTTGATTTACATATAAAACCATGCATTTATCCTGTTAATTATCTTCTGAGCTAGTGTATTAACTTATACTGAAATTTTAAATGATATCTTAAATTGTTATTAAAGCAATAATAATTAACTTGATTAGAGTGGATTTTACTATTTAAAAGTACTAATTTGGGGAGAATATTTTCATTGCATTTTCTATATAAATTAAAAGACAGATAATTATTTGCCTAATAAGCTGTAATCTTTTTGTATAAGCAACATATAGTGTTTTTTGGGAAAGCGAAATGGTTTAGAGTTTTAGGAGGCAAGTTAAATGATTTGCCGACACCCAATTTATTAAGGGGGAATGAGTGAGTGAGAGAAGCTGTAATTGTCGCTGCAACACGAACACCGGTAGGCAGAAGAAATGGCGTATTAGCAGAAGTACGGGCAGATGATTTAGCTGCAGATGTACTGGAGGATGTAGTAAATCGAGCGGGAATAGAAAAGGCACTTGTGGAGGATGTTATTTTTGGGTGTGTTACACAAACACTGGAGCAAGGCGGAAACATCGCACGAATTGCTGCATTGATGGCAGGCTTTCCGATTGAAGTGCCCGGTGTTACGATTGACCGGCAATGCGGCTCGAGTTTACAGGCAGTTCATTTTGCGGCACAAGCAATTATAGCAGGCGATATGAATATTGTTATCGCAGGTGGTATTGAAAGCATGAGCCGTGTACCGATGGGATCAAATATGGAGGGTACGCGCAAAAGTGACCGTATTAAAAAATATGAATTGATTCACCAAGGGTTATCCGCAGAGCGTATTGCGGAACAATGGGAATTAACAGAGCAGGAAATTAATGACTATTCTGTGCTGAGCCAGCAACGTGCCATTCAAGCAGTTGAAGCAGGCTATTTTGATGATGAGATTGTAGCGATTAGTGGTGTAGATAGAGACGAAGGCCCAAGACCGGGAACGACCGTCGAGGTTTTGCAAGGCTTAAGAAAGTTGTTTAAAGAAGATGGATATATTTCTGCCGGAACTTCATCACAAATGAGCGATGGTGCATCTGCAGTACTCATTATGTCGAGTGAAAAAGCGCGGGAACTCGGTGTGAAACCGCTGGCAAAAATCATCGCGCGTACGGTCGTAGGTTCTGACCCGACACTTATGCTGACAGGTCCAATTGAAGCGACTAAACGTGTCCTAGAAAAGGCAAACTTAACGATTGAAGATATGGATACGTATGAAGTGAATGAAGCTTTTGCACCTGTACCGATTGTTTGGGCAAAAGAGCTGGGTGCGGATTTGGAAAAACTGAATCCGGACGGTGGTGCGATTGCGTTGGGTCATCCACTTGGCGCAACAGGAACAAAATTATTAACTACGATGCTTTACCGCATGGAGCGTAATAAACAGCGCTACGGCTTGCTTGCGATTTGCGAAGGAATGGGCATGGCAAATGCAACAATTATCGAGAGACTTTAGATAAAGCTCTATTCATATTTTATAAAATCATAGAAAGATATGTAATCGCTTTCAATATGTAAGGTGTTAAAAATATGACGAAGAGAGAGTGAAGTAATTGAATAAAACATTGGCGAAATCTAAAAAAGAGTCCCGTACGTTTTTTAATAATGATCATATTATGTTCCGGGAATCTCTTAGCAAATTTGTGGAAAAAGAGATTGAACCTTATTTTATACAATGGGAACATGATCGCATCATTCCGCGTGAATTATGGACAAAGTTAGGCAGTCAAGGATTTTTATGTCCAAGTGTAGAGGAAAAGTACGGCGGAATGGGCTTGGACTTTATTTTTGATATTGTCTTATCTGAAGAATTGTCAAAAGTCGGTGGCGGTTTAAGTGGAATTGGACTGCATAGTAATGTCGTAACGCCGTATATCACTTCTTTTGGAACAGAAGAGCAGAAGTTGAAGTATCTTCCGAAGTTTGTAAGCGGTGAATGGATTTCAGCCATTGCAATGACAGAACCGGGTGCAGGGTCTGATTTACAGAAAATGACGACGACTGCAATCAAAGATGGCTCAGACTATATTGTGAACGGCCAAAAAACCTTCATAACGAACGGAATTCTTTCCGATGTCATCATCATCGCTTGTAAAACAGATCCAAAAGCGGTACCTGCCCATAACGGGGTAAGCTTACTGATTATTGAAAGAGGGATGGAAGGTTTCTCCCGCGGCAGAAAATTAGACAAGGTTGGCATGCATAGCCAGGATACAGCAGAACTAATTTTTGAAAATGTACGGGTACCGGCAGAAAACCTTCTTGGTGAAGAAGGAAAAGGGTTCTTTTATTTAATGCAAAAATTGCAGCAAGAACGTCTCTTGACGGCAGTAGGGGCAATTACCTCTGCAAAAGATATGCTTGACTTAACGCTGCAATATGTTAAGGAGCGGGAAGCATTTGGTAAACCGATTGGTAAATTCCAAAATACACAGTTTACACTGGCTGAAATTGCGACACAAGTAAAAATCGGACAAACATTTGTAGATGATCTGATCATTCGCCATTTAGAAGGGCAGGATATTGTGACGGAAGTATCAATGGCTAAATGGTGGATAACGGATATGGCACGGAAAATTTCGGTAGAATGTATGCAATTACATGGCGGATACGGCTATATGGAAGAATACAAGATTGCGAGAAGATTCCGCGATATTGCAGTTACGCCAATTTTCGCCGGTTCCAATGAAATTATGAAAGTCATAATTGCCAAAAATTTAGGACTGTAATGAATTCGAAATTACTTCATCAAGTTTAAGCACATGATTCGTACTGTTTCATGAAATGGAAAGACGCATACGAGTATGCAAAAAAAAAAAATGTACCACTGCTGAAAAAGCAATCCAGCTTATTGAATCCTCTCAAACAATATTTTTGGCACCGATGTGTAATGAACCTCAAGTACTTGTAGAAGAATTAATTCGTCCAAAGGCGCAGTTACAAGAGATTTTATTATATACCAGCGTTTTAGGTAGTCCGAGTAAATATGCGGATCTATCATGTCAACCACACTTTACAATTCGAACATTTTTAAGTTCATCCTTATTTAAAACAGCATATAAAAATAATCATTGCGATTACGTTCCTTTGGAGGGGTTATTGCACATGGCATGTTGGTTATGGGCTTTATTGGTCAGGCAATTGGACAATGGTTAAAAGTAAAGGATTTGAAGAAATTCACAACGAGATTTAAAGCTATGACAAGGCCAGGAGAAAAAATAACGGTACAGGGCCGTGTTGTCGATGAAAATGAAACTTGCTGGATTTGTGAGGCTGAAACAGTCAATGAAGCTGCTGAAGTAAAGGTAAAAGATACTTTGAAACTAAAAAATAATTACTTTTACGGTTGTTCTAGAGAGCTGACTCGTTACGTAAAATTTGTGATGTTGATTGCTGTTTTACAGGAGAATCTCTTTAATAATCACGCAGTTATGGATGAAGTGAGCAAAATTAAGGGGGAACTAGCAATGAGAGAATATGTAACGACTAAACAGGAAATTAACAAAAATTCTCTACCGTATAATTTGTACCAGAAAGCAAAAAAGTTCGGAATCTGGAATCCGGTAGATATCGACTTTAGCCAAGATAAAGAAGACTGGAAGAAATTAAATGGGGAGCAACAATTAGAATTACTTACACAGTTTGCCCAATTTATAGGCGGTGAAGAAGCGGTAACACAAGATATTTTACCGATGATTATGGCGGTTTCCAAAAAAGGATGGTTCGAAGAGGAATCTTATTTAACAACTTTCCTTTTTGAAGAAGCGAAGCATGCAGAATTTTTCAGTCTGTTCCTTGAAGAGATCGGCGTAACGGAAGATTTGACTCATTTACTATCACCAGGATACCGGAAGTTATTTGATGAAACGTTGCCGGCAGTGATGGGCAAATTACTTGAAGATCAGTCACCGGAAGCGATGATAGATGCTGCTGTTACTTACAACATTTTCGCGGAAGGTGTTTTGGCTGAAACAGGTTACTGGTTCTTCCATGAAGCACTATCAAGAGCAAATCTGTTCCCAGGGTTTATTTCAGGAATTCGAAATGTAAAGCGTGACGAAGGACGTCATATTGGTTTCGGTACATTCCTAATACAGCGCTTAATTAGTGAAAATCCTGAACTTGATCTGTTTGAACGCGTACAACAAAGACTTCAGGAGCTGTTACCGATTGCGATGATGTTAACGGAAAGAAAAGAAGGCGAAGAAGTAACAAGCCTTGGTATCGAACGAGGAAAATCGATGGAATTTGCAATGAAACAATTGCAGGCACGTCTGACAGTTCTTTCGAGAGCAAAAGGAAAGACTCTAGAAGAGATCTATAATACGGACATTGCATTAGAGGAAGTATAGTAAGTAATCATTCAGACGCTGTAACTGAACAGTTTGCTATTTAAAGGGGGATGAAAGATGACGACAGACGTACAAGTAAAGGTCTTTCCGCAGTTTATAAATGGTGAATGGACGCCACCTGCTTCAGGGGAATTTTTTGATGTAATCAATCCGGCTACATCCGAAGTCGTAGCGAAAGTTTCAAAAGGAAACCAGGAAGATGTGAATAAGGCGGTTCAAAATGCGAAAGAAGTATTTGAATCGGGGGTCTGGTCAGGTAAAACGCAGGCGGAACGTGCGCAGATCATGCTGCTATTTGCGGGGAAAATCAGAGAGCATGCCCAGGAGATAATTTTCTTGGAGGGTATAAGCACGGGGGCGACACTTCGTAAACTGGGCGGCGCGGATATCCGACAGTTAATACTATCTCTTACTCAAACAGCGGATTTATCGTTGAAATATGAGGCCGTGTTAGCACTTCCTGTTAATGAGCAGCTCGGTCCGAACCGAAGCTTACTCGTTCGCGAACCACTCGGTGTAGTAGCGGCGATCACACCATTTAACTTTCCGCTAGTTTTAGCAATGTGGAAAATCGCACCAGCAATTGCGATGGGGAACTCCATCATTATTAAGCCGGCTTCAAATACACCATTAGGCACTTTGAAGCTTGCACAATTAGCAGTTGAAGCAGGTATTCCGCCAGGGGTAATTAATGTCATCACTGGTCCTGGAGCTGAAGTGGGGGATGCACTTGTTACACATCCGGATGTATCGAAAGTGGCGTTTACTGGATCTACCGAGGTAGGCAGAAAAATTATGGCACAAGCTGCAGGTACGGTAAAGAAAGTGACGCTTGAACTCGGAGGAAAGGCACCTGCAATCGTACTTCCGGATGTAAATCTCGAAGTGGCGATTCCGGGAATTCTGCTCGGTGTATTTTTCCATTCTGGGCAAGTATGTGAAGCGAGTACACGCCTCATCGTCCATGAATCTATTTATGATATCGTCGTGCAACAACTAGTTGAAACAACGAAGAAAATTAAAATCGGCCAGCCGCTTGATATGACAACCGGAATGGGGCCAGTTATCTCGGAATCACAGATGAATAAAATCCTCGATTATATTCAGTCGGGCATTGATGAAGGAGCGAGACTTGTATGCGGTGGTAAACGGGCAACAGGTCCAGGGCTGGATAACGGGTATTTCATCGAGCCGACAATCTTCGCTGATGTAACGAATGATATGAAGATTGCAAGAGAAGAAATCTTTGGTCCGGTATTATGCGTGATTAAATATTCAACAGAAGACGAAGCAATCGCCATTGCAAATGATACAGAATACGGATTATCAGGCGGTGTCTGGGGGCGTGATGTGACGAAAGCAAATGAAATTGCTACGAAAATTAATGCGGGAACAGTATGGATCAACGATTGGCATATCTTCCGTACAGATGCTCCATTCGGCGGCTATAAGCAAAGCGGTTTAGGTCGTGAACAGGGGGCTCAAGTGTTTGATGACTACACAGAGCTTAAAAATATTTGCACATCCTTAACGACGGAAAATGCCCAGCGCCCAGCTTTAGGTTTAATCTTCTAATCGAAACGAATGGAGAGATACGATGAAAACGACTTCCTATTTTGAATTCACGCATCGCCCTGAAATCCGAAGTGGTGCAGGTTCACATATTTTAGTGCCGGATTTAATTCAAGGTTTAGGCGGAAAACGCCCTGTTCTTTTTTCGGACAAAGGACTAACAGATGGCGGACTAACGCAAAAAATTAAAAGCTTATTCGACATGGTACCCGGCATAAAACTTGCAGGTGTCTTCGATGATATTCAGCAGGATGCGAAATCAAGCAATATTAACAGAGGTCTGAAATATTTTAAAGAATGCAATGGAGACTCCATTATTGCTATTGGCGGAGGCAGCGTCTTAGATACTGCTAAAACCATTAAATGGGCTCTTTATAATGGGGTGAACCAAGTTGAAATCATTTTAACTGGGAATGTTTTGGAAGTTTGGCCGGATGCAAAGCCATTAGGTATTCCACATATTTCGATTCCGACAACTTCTGGAACAGGTGCTGAAATTTCCAGTATTTCTGTTGTTCTCAATGAAATATTGAACTTGAAATGTAACTTAATGAATCCGTATTTATGTTCGGACATTGCGGTTTTAGATCCTGATTTAACGGTCGGTTTACCACCAAGAGTAACAGCATTTACCGGTATGGATGCACTGACACATGCTGTAGAAGGATTTTTCTCAACAAAATCCACTAATTTCTCGGATGCTTTTGCGCTGCATTCTGCAAAAATTATCGTCGAAAATTTAACTACAGCAGTGCATGATGGGAAGAATGTTGCGGCGCGTGCAAATATGCTTCAGGCGAGTGCAATGGCTATCACAAGCTTCCAGGCAGCGATGGCCAATATACCAATCCACAATATAGCCCATACGTATGGTGCAAAGTACGGCATTCCACATGGATTGGCAAATGCTGTTCTTATGCCAAGCGTTATGAAAAACATGCCGAACATGTATTTACCGAAAGTTAATGCATTTGCCTCTGCTCTAGGGATTATTCCGAATGCAGAAAATCCGCAGGAAACATTGGATGAATGCATCAATGTAATTGTTGACTTAAGAAATGCAGTAAAACTGCCGCCAAGCTTTGACGAGTTTAATATTGATGCGGCAGATATTCCACAGCTTGTGCCGGCTGTCCAAAACGATCCGTCGTCTTTAAGTTTCCGTATTCCTGATGACATCATTGTGAACGTTTCTAAGGAAGTAATCAGTTCTAAAGTAAGTATTTAATTTTAAAGAAGGTGCTCTTGAGGAGAGGGGATTCCTCCTTTCCTTTAATCGATAATTGAAAGTAGGAGGTTACATTATGAATATTGTTGAATTGCTTACTTCAACAACTTCTCGTTTGCCAGATCAACCTGTCATCCACTTCAAAAGGGCTCAACTTACTTATAAAGAATTGCAAGATAAGGTTTACAATATAGCAGCAGGATTGAAAGAATACGGTGTTACAAAAGGTACAAATGTCGCGTTAATGATGGCAAATCGCCCGGAATATATTATTACGTATTTTGCTATTTTAGCAAATGGAGGTACGGTCGTTCCGATTAACCCTACATTTAAAGAGCAGGAAGTTACGTATATAATAAACGACTCAGAAGTTGAATTGTTAATTATAGAAGAAGCTTGTAAACCGGTTATCGAAAACGCAATGGTTCAATTGAAAACGGTCAAAGCAATTATTAATTACAGTGATACGGCCGATGAACAATTTCTATCATGGCATCAACTAGATACATCCGCTTCTATTTCAGAAATTGTTCCTCTACATGAATCTGACGTCGCACAAATTATCTATACTTCCGGAACGACCGGAAATCCGAAAGGTGCCATGATTACACACGGAAATTTAAACTGGATGGCAATAACAGCAGCTGTCTACAATCAGTTAGTTCCGAGTGACCGTGTACTATGTGTATTACCGTTGTTCCATGCTTATGCAAAACTTCAAGGCTTCCTGGCACCGATTGCCCACGGTTGTTCAATATATTTAGAGGAAAGGTTCCATCCGGTTGAAACATTAAAAGCGATTGCAGAACATGAAATTACAATATTCTTAGGTGTACCGACAATGTATGCCTTTTTTGCCCAAGTTCCTCATTTAGTAGAACAGCTGGACTTCTCAAAATTACGTACAGCCGGTTCAGGTGGTGCAAGCTTACCGGCGGAGCTATTGCATAAAACGAATGAATCGTTCGGTGTAAGTATTTCAGAGGGTTATGGTTTAACGGAAAGTACCGTCATGCTGTTGACAACACACCGAAGCTTGCCGAAGAAAGTCAATTCTGTCGGTATGCCGTTACCGGGAATCGATTTAAAACTGGTCGATCCGGAAGGCAATGAAGTGGTCAATCACGAAGTAGGCGAAATCTTATTTAGAGGACCGAACATGATGAAAGGTTACTACAAAAAGCCTGACGAGACCGCAAATACAATCAGGGACGGCTGGTTGTATACAGGGGATATGGCGTACCGCGATGAAGAAGGCTATCACTTTATCGTTGACCGAAAAAAAGACATAATCATTCGCGGCGGATTTAATATATACCCAAGGGAAATAGAGGAACTGCTGTATCAGCATCCTGCTATCGTAGAATGCTCTGTGATCGGCAGACCGGACCCGGTTTTTGGTGAAAAGACGGTTGCGTATGTCGTATCGAAAGACGCCGAACTTACAGAACAATATTTCCGAGACTATTGCAAAGTGAAACTTGCTGAATACAAAGTACCGGATTATGTAAGTTTTATCGAAGAAATTCCGAAATCAGGAACCGGTAAAATTTTGAAGACGGCGTTGAAAAAATTGGATAAGAATGCACTGCTTAAATAAAAGGCGGTCGGTTGTTTGGAGTCCTTATACTTCAGTACATGAACTGGAACGCAAATCATGCTGTTATGGACGAGTCGCGATTTGAAAATGCCCAGAAATGGCAGATAGGTTAAAGGTTGAACACGGAATAGGGAGGGATTAATAATGAATTTTGACCAAAAGGCAATCATCGTTACGGGTGGAGGATCAGGTTTAGGTGAAGCGACAGCACGGAAAATTGCAGCTGCTGGAGGCTATCCGATTATATTGGACTTAAATGAAAAAAAGGGCCAAGCGGTGGCTGATGAAATAAATGGCCTATTTTTTAAAACGAATGTAGTGAAGGAAGAAGACGTACAGGCAGCGATTAACGGTGCCGTAGATAAGTACGGTTCAATTCAAGGTGTTGTAAACTGTGCCGGTCTTGGTACTTCGACACGTGTAGTAGGCAGAAAAGGTATATTTCCATTAGATGAATTTAACTTTATTATACAAGTTAATTTAGTCGGTACATTTAATGTCATCCGTTTAGCGGCAGCTGCCATGATGAAAAATGAACCTAATGAACACGGGGAACGGGGGGTTATTGTGAATACAGCTTCTGTAGCGGCATTCGATGGGCAAATCGGCCAGGCTGCCTATTCTGCTTCTAAAAGTGGAATTGTAGGGATGACATTGCCAATCGCAAGGGATCTGGCAAGCTATGGCATCCGGGTTATGACGATTGCACCGGGAATTTTCGATACGCCCTTAATGAATAGTGCACCTCAAGCGGTTAAGGAAGCGTTAGGAAAACAAATTCCGTTCCCATCCCGTTTAGGTGAAGCGGATGAATATGCACATTTAGTAAAGGCCATTTTTGAAAATCCTATGTTAAACGGTGAAACGATTCGACTCGATGGTGCGATTCGCATGGCTCCAAGATAAGGAGGATAACGGATGAACCTTGAAACAATGACGATAGAGAAGTTAGATTACGGTGTCCACATCGTAACAATTAATAATCCGCCAGCCAATACATTAAATGCGGGAATTCAACAGGACTTACTGCAACTGATTGAAGAAGTCGAGAAAACTCCGGCAATCCGGGCTATTGTGTTCAAATCTGCAAATCCGAAAATCTTCATAGCAGGTGCTGACCTGGGGGCAATGGGCAGCTCTGATGAAAACGTGGACTTTGCTGAAAGTTCAAAACATGTGCAGGATATTTTCAATCGGCTGGAAGCATTAAGAGTACCAACTATTGCCGCAATTAATGGTCATGCATTAGGCGGCGGTTGTGAATTCGTACTTGCATGCGATTTCCGTATTATGGGTGCCGGCACAATTGGTTTAACGGAAGCATCATTGGGCTTATTGCCCGGTGCTGGTGGTACACAGCGTATGACAAGATTAGTAGGCGGAGCAAAAGCACGCGAATTAATGTATTTAAGCAAACGTTTAAAAGCGGAAGAAGCTGCAGCAATCGGCTTAATTACAGAAGCGGTAGCTCCGGAAGAGTTGGAAGAAAAAACAATTATATTCGCAAATAAGCTTGCTCAAAGTGCGGTAGGAGCGATCGGGCTCATTAAAGGGAGTATTTTGGCTGCAGAAGAATTGCCTTTAGAACAAGGATTATTAGTTGAACGGGAAGCCTTTGCGAAAACATTTACTACAGGGGAAGTAAATGAAGGCATTCGCGCGTTCTTTGAAAAACGCCCTCCGAATTTTTTAAGCCAGTTACAAATCAATAAATAGGACTTTTGGGGGCCGTATTGAAAGTTCAGCTTTCAATATGGCCTTAATTTATTATGGAAGGATGAAGAAGGTATGTTGTTAAAAGGATTAAAAGTATTGGATTTCTCCACATTATTGCCAGGTCCGTTTGCGACGATGATGCTGGCGGATCTCGGAGCGGAAGTGGTACATGTCACAAAACCGGTAGAAGAAGGCAAGCAATGGGGACCGGACGAGTATTTGCAGCGTTCTAAAAAATCGCTTGCTGTCGATTTAAAATCTCCGGAAGTTGTCTCATCTCTAAAGGAGCTTTTAAAGGAACAGGAATACGATATTGTTGTTGAACAGTTCCGCCCTGGCGTGATGGCGCGTCTTGGTCTCGATTATGAGACATTGAAAGCTATCAATCCGGGTTTAATTTACTGTTCCATTACTGGATACGGTCAAACAGGTCCTTACTGTGAACGCGGAGGGCATGATATTAACTATGTTGCCTTGTCAGGGCTGCAAGGTTATTCAGGCACAAAAGAAAGTGGTCCGGCTAATATAGGTTTTCAGGTGGCTGACTTGGCGGGAGGATCAATGCATGCGGTAATCGGTATTTTATCGGCAGTCATTTATCGTGAAAAAACAGGATTAGGGCAACATCTGGATATTAGTATGACGGATTGTGCTTTAACGTTAAACGCCTTATTTGCCCAGGATCATTTAGCAGAAGGAAAACCGCTTGCTCGTGAAGAGCTGATCTTAAACGGCGGATCATTATATGGTTATTATGAGACGTTGGACGGTCGGTACCTTTCTGTCGGCAGTCTAGAACCGAAATTCAGAAAGCAGTTATGTCAGGCAATCGGTTCTCCGGATTTACTTCCATTAGCAATGAGTAATAAACGAGAGGATATTGCAAAGCTGAGAGAACAATTGCAAAATGTTTTTCTGCAGAAGACATTGGAAGAATGGCAAACTATTTTCTCTGTAGTAGATGGTTGTGTGGAGCCGGTATTGAGCTTTGAAGAAACGGTTGCACATCCACTTTTCGTAGAACGTAATATGTTTGTGGAAATAGCAAAGCCCGATGGAACTATACAAAAACAGATCGCATGTCCGATTAAGTCCAATCTTTTCAAGGCATCTTATGGGACAATCGGGGTAAAAGCAGGAACACATAATGATGAGGTATTGGGGAGCCTGTTAAAGAAATCATAGGGAAGGATGTGGGAAAAAATGTATCCGTGAATTCCTAAAAGTAGGAAAGTAGATTTAGAAATATAAATAATATTAATTTTTATTACGTTCATATTAAAAAAACTTAACATTTGTAAGAGTAATTACTGTTCTTTTTTTGAAAAATAATTTAAGATATAGACGAATTACAAGATTGTTGAGCAGGTGAACTATGAAAAACTTAAAACTTGGTGTTTTCCTTCTAACAGTTCCACTTTTACTGGCAGGCTGTGAAAGTGTTGAAAACAAAGAAGGCTTCTTCTATTCAACATTTGTACGTCCGATGGATTGGACGTTAAACACATTTGGTGAATTGTTTAACGGCAGCTATGGTTTGGCTATCATTGCTATTATTTTAATTATTCGTCTCGTACTAATGCCGTTTATGCTTAAAACTTACCGCAGTCAAGCTACAATGAAAGTGAAAATGGATTTCGTCCGTCCACAAATGGAGGATATCCAGACACGTTTAAAAGCAGCAAAAACTCCGGAAGAAAGAATGACAGTTCAGCAGGAAATGATGTCGCTCTACAAAGAACATAATATTAATCCGTTAAATATGGGCTGCCTGCCAGCGCTTATACAAATGCCGATTATTATGGGCTTATATTATGCGATTTTATATTCGGCTGAAATTAAAACACATTCATTCCTATGGTTTGACCTTGGCTCTACAGATATTTGGATGACTGCAATCGCAGGTGTCGTTTATTTCGTACAAGCGAAAGTATCGCTTCAAACCGTACCAGAAGCTCAGAAGAAACAAATGAAACTGATGATTTACGTATCACCGATTATGATTGTCATTATTTCATTGTCTTCGATGGCTGCACTCCCACTGTACTGGGCAGTCGGAGGGTTATTCTTAATTGTCCAAACTTATATTGGACGCAAATTTTTCTCAAACATCCCTGAAACTAAGGGAAATGAATAATTGTAAGTTATGCCGCTGCTAAAGGCTTACTGAACTAAAACTACTGAGACGATAATTTCAGTAGTTTTTTTATTTTCCGCTTAGTGTGGAGTAATTTTCTAATAAACTATCGGATTGTTCCAATATATTTAAAATAGTTCTAATAAAATCCTCTTCTTCTAATACGTTTGCCAATTGTTCGAATAAATGGTCGAAGTCTGCTAATAAAGTGTCCGGTTGTTCTAATATGTCAAAAGCATTTTCTAATAAGCGTACCAATTTTTCTAATAAAGGCAATTCGAGTTCTTTGAAAGCTCCCTTAGTAAGGGGATGACTGAGTATTCTGCATTTATTTCCGGTGATTTTCTTAAATATAGTCGCTATTTTCTAATAACCATCTTAGATTATCTAATAAACACAGTTATTTATTTATTAAATTTGCATACAATTATATTGACAATAATTATCTTTAATAGATATAATTCAGTAAATTTAAATTCGATGAAAAAGACAGTAATTTACAGGTGTTTTGGAAAGCGAGCTGGGGATTGGTGTGAGCCTGGTGCAAAATATGTAAATGAAGCGCACTTTGGAGAAGCGGTCTGAACATAAGTAGGATCTGCCGGGGAGTCACCTCGTTAAAAATGGAAAGTGGTCACAATTTGTGGCAACTAGAGTGGTACCACGGGAATTCGAAGCTCTCGTCTCTATTTTTGGAGACGGGGGCTTTTTATATTGGGAGGGGATAACATGTATAAAAAAATTGCGTCAATTATTCAAGAGGCTTTGCCACAAAAAATAATAACAAAAGATGAAATTGAACAACTACTGGAAAAGCCAAAGTATCAGCATTTAGGGGATGTAGCTTTTCCATGCTTTAGGCTTGCTAAAACATTAAAGAAATCACCGAACGTTATCGCTAAGGAAATTTGCGAAAGGATTAAAAGTGAGCTTATACAGGAAGTACAAGTTGTTGGAGGCTATATAAATATATTTCTAAATAAGCTGCAAGTGACGAGGGACGTCATTACCCAAATAATGATAGCTCCAGAGTCATACGGACAACAAGAAACACAGCAAAAGAACATAGTAATCGATTATTCATCACCGAATATTGCAAAGCCCTTCTCCATGGGACATCTTCGGTCCACTGTTATTGGCAATGCTCTTGCAAATATTGCAGAAAAAAACGGATACAGTGTCGTCCGGATAAATCATCTAGGCGACTGGGGTACCCAATTTGGTAAATTGATTGTCGCATTCCGAATATGGGGAGAAAAAGAACTTATTGAACAAGCACCTATTGAAGAGCTTTTAAAGCTATACGTGAAGTTTCATGTAGAAGCAGAATTAAATGAAAAACTAAATGAGGAAGCAAGATCAGCTTTTAAAGCGCTTGAGGACAATGATCCGCAATCAATGGAATTATGGACTTGGTTTAAAGGTGCCTCTTTACTAGAATTTAAGCAGATTTATGATCGGCTTCATATTGAGTTTGATACGTATGAGGGGGAAGCCTTTTATAATGACAAAATGCAGTATGTTGTTGATGAATTAAATAAGAAACAATTACTTACAGAGTCGGATGGCGCAAACGTTGTTGAGCTTGAAGACATGCCACCTTGTTTAATAACAAAACAGGACGGTGCAACATTATATGCGACCCGTGATTTAGCCGCAGCTTTTTATAGAAAGGTGCATTATGAACCATCCCAAGTTTTCTATGTAGTAGGGAATGAACAAACACTCCATTTTAAACAAGTGTTTCAAGTTATTTCGAAAATGGGTTATTCTTGGTCGGAAAATCTGAAACATGTATCATTTGGAATGATGTTGAATGACGGAAAAAAGATGTCGACACGTAAAGGTAGAGTCATTTTATTGAAGGATGTATTAAAAGAAGCAGTGGAAACAGCATCCAGAAATATTGAGGAAAAAAATCCCACCTTAAATAATAAACAAAATGTTGCTGAACAAGTAGGAATTGGCGCGGTAATATTTAATGATTTAAAAAACTTCCGCTTAAATGATATTGAATTTTCATTACCTCAAATGTTGAATTTTGAAGGCGAAACAGGTCCCTATGTACAATACACTCATGCCCGTATCCATTCAATTTTAGAAAAAGCAAAATTTAAAGCTGACAAGGAAATACCCGTAAAAGAATTAGAAGATTCGGCTTGGGCAGTGATTCAACTGTTACAACAATATCCACAAGTGATTACAGATAGTTTCGAACAAGTGGATCCTTCTTTAATTGCTAAATATGTATTGCAATTAGCACGGATGTTTAACAAATATTATGCAAATACAAAGATATTATTAGAAGATGGGCTGCGGGAAAACCGTTTGCAGTTATGTTTTGCAGTAGCAACCGTATTAAAGGATGGATTGAAGTTACTAGGAATCCAATCACCGGAAAGTATGTAATTAGATAAAGGCTAGTTGGAGACTATTATTCAAAACAAAAGGATTCGCAAAGGAAGTCCTTTTGTTTGTTTATGGTCGATGCAAATTCATAATTTTAAGTAATAACTTTACATTCTTTTAGAAGTTTACCTTCATTGATCCATAATTCAACCATGTGATTAAAGAAATCTGGCATTGCTAAAGATATACCATGTCCGACTTCAGGTAAAATAACACCACTACAATTTGAATTGGCTTTTACAATATCTTTTGCAGATTTTTTCATAATAGCCTTTTCCTTTTCACCTACTGTAACCAATATTTTTGCGGATGCCTTTCTAAAGTCTTCAGGTATTGTAAAGGACATGTTTTCTTCAAGTACTCTAGCAAGGGTGTCTAAATTTATTTGACAACTTTCTTCATAATATTTCTCAAAATTGTCTTTACTTATATACATTGACTTTGCTTGAAGTTTAGAAAACGATTTCTTCTTTATTAATGGAAACGTTAATCTAAGGACAGGTTTTATTAATTTTTTAATATGAGAAAGGGGTCTGACAGCAGCGCTATTTATAATTGCAACATCAACTAATTCTGGTTTTAAGCTTAATAATTTGATAATTACTTGTGCACCTAAAGAAAAACCAATTAGAATTATTTTCTTACCACCGGCTTTTGCTTCAATTAATTTAATTATATCTTCTGCACTTCTTTTTATAGAAAAGTGAATTTCATTATTGTTTAACCCATGTTCAGGCAGGTTTGGAACTATGCAATGATAATGAGTAAAATATTGAATTTGTCTCTCCCACATCCAATTGCTTACTCCGCCGCCGTGTAAAAAAATTATGAGAGAAGCACTTTTATTACCGTATTCTTGATAATGTAATGACAATTAGTTCAACCCTTTTCTTTATAACAGTTTATTTCTTACTATTTAATAATTCTTCCAATGTATTATAAAAACCTTCCAATTAGTGTTTTTCAAAGTAATTTATCAATATTACTAAAGAAGAATAGTTAAAATATTGAATCGCCATTGTATCCCTTCATTAACTGTGCGAAAATTTATTAGAATATTGGAAAAATAGGGGGTGGGACTATGTGGGAACAGCAGCTAATTGAAACTAAGCGTGGAATTTTTGAAATCTTTACAAAAGGCGAGGGGAAACCGCTCTGTGTGACGCATTTATACAGTGAATTTAACGAAAATGGAAATCGGTTTGCGGAAATGTTTACTCCGTATTATAAAGTACATTTAGTGAATTTGCGTGGCTGTGGAAAATCAACGGATGATGTGTCTGTCTTTGGTTATGGTATGCAGGATAGCGTAGAGGATCTGGAGGCAACCCGTGCAGCATTGGGTTATGTTGCATGGGGGTTTGCAGGACATTCAACAGGGGGGATGCTAGCATTAAACTATGCAATTTTACACCCGGCAAGTGTGGAATTTATTGTAGCGGGCGGTCTTTGTGCTTCTGCAGAATACATGCATCATCCAGCGAGTATTTACTGCAAGGAAAACCCGAACAATAAAAGAATTCTTGAGATTTTAGCGATGCTGGGCAATCCATCATCAACAATCGAGCAAAGAAAATCGGGCTCTAAAGAATGGGCACTTATGTCGTTATATAAAGAACAAAGCTATGACAATATGATAAGCCGTCCGAGCAGCGGGAAAACCGTTTCGAAAAGATTGGATTATTTTTCATATAAGGAGCTGCCAGACTTCGATTTGCGACCGCAATTACCAAGTATCAAAACGAAAGCTTATATATATGGCGGTTTATACGATGCGCAATGTCCATATGAATTTGCAGTGGAAGCAGCGGATTTATTGGCAAATGCCACATTGACGACCTTTGCTGAAAGTAATCACCACCCGGTTATTGAAGAAGAAGAAAAGTTCACGGAATTTGTGCGGAATCTATCTCAAGTTCATTCTATACAAAACTGAAATAGGAGTCGTGCTGCATGTACACAATAAATGAAAGAGAAGATTATTTTCAATATACGATAACTAAGGTTCAAGCGTTAGAAGGTGTAGAGGGAATTATCCAATTGGGTTCTGGGACAATTGGTTATATTGATCAGTATTCCGATATCGATTTAATGATAGCAACAACAGAACAGGTAGATATTGCAAAACATTTAATCAAGGCTGAGCTGCAAAGAATGGGTGCCTTATATATAAAAGAAGGAAAGTTTAGTGATGATGTTTTTTTGCTTATACCTTTCTTTGAAAATGGTTTGGAAATGAATATATCTGTATTGCCTATCACTCACTTGAATGTAAAATCATCTTTATGGAAACTCATATTTGATCGGAATGGTGAAGTTCAGTCAAAAATGCTTGAAGAAAATGAAAACTTCCTTCAGCAAGATCAGCCATATATAAAAAAGTTCGATATAACGTTCGAATTCGCCTATCATTTAAGAAAGCTGCGTATTGAAATTCGACGTGGGAATTTAATATTTGCGATGAAAATGCTAGAAATATTGCGGGATTTTACGTTAACAATTCAAGTATTAAATGAACAAAAAAAGCTTCATCAATTTAAAGCCTATCATACATTAGAGAACGATTTTATCGCTCAATTAATGAGTAGTTACCCGACAACAATAGACTCTCCAGGTATTGAGCAAGCTGCGTATAGAGTTACAGAACTATTTAAAAGTTCAGTAAAGAAAAATGCAATGTTTGATTATGACGAACGACTATTTATAATTGCTGAAATATGATTTAGTGAAAAGGGAGAATTATATGGAAGAAATACTATTAGAAAATGAAATCATCAAATTAAGACCAGTCCAATTAAGTGATATCGAAGCAATCACAGACGCCGCGAATGATGAGGGGATTTGGGAGCATATGTCGGTAACGTTGCTTTCAAAAGAAGCGGTGCAAAACTATATCGAAAATGCGATTAAAGAGCGTGAAAAAGGTATTTCGTATATGTTTGCGATCATCGATAAAAAAACAGATAAAATTGTAGGCTGTACATCTTTTCTTGATATTTCATTTCCCCATAAACGGCTGGAGATAGGGGCGACTTGGTATAATCCGAGTGTTTGGCGTTCTGCGATTAATACAAATTGCAAGTTTCTAATGTTCCAATATTGTTTTGAAGTACTTAAATTAAATCGTATTCAAATTAAAACAGGGCACGAAAACGACCGTTCACAAAAAGCCATTGAACGTATTGGCGCAGTGAAAGAAGGAGTTTTGCGTAATCATATGATTCGAAAAGAAGGAACAATTCGTCATACTGTTATGTATAGTGTCATTTCGGAAGATTGGGAAAAACTTAAAGCCAAGTTCATGGATCGTTTATTAAAATATTGAAAATTTGCAGGTAAATTAATGGCATTGATAATATTTATAAGAAATTCACATTTTTTCAAGTCTTTTAACACGAATTGTATGGAATTAACGAACATTATCGTGTCATATCCCATATTTTCATATACAATGAGAGAGGTTAATCTTTAATGGGAATATCTTATCCTGTTAAATTTAGATAGATTCGGTGTAGGTGAAAAATTTGGGACGAACGAAAACATATATAAGTATAGATATAGAAGCCGCCCTTATACGCGGTAAGCAGTATATTATTGAAATTGGTGCGGTTAAATGGTTACCGGATGGTACGACAGAAACGTTTACTCAGCTTATTCAGCCATATAAATTCAAAAAGCTGAATGCTCATATTCAAAAGCTTACAGGTATCACTACAGATCAACTTGTTGATGCCCCATCTTTTAAAGAAGCGTTTAATAAATTTAAACGCTGGTGTAAGCAGGATTATATATTTTTGACATTTGGTGAATTTGACCGGAAAGTGTTAGAAGAAGAGCTATCGCGCAATTACATAAAAAATGATTGCTTATATCCAATGATCGATTTTCAGCAAAAATATATGATTGCCAATGGTTTAAAAGAGCAGCCTTCACTAGGAGGGTTAATGGCGCAGCTTGGACTGGAAAACGAAACACAGCACCGTGCATTAGCCGATGCGGCAAGTCTGCTCTCAATCTTTGTGAAAGTTGATGGAGATAAGCTAATTGAACAGCAGCAAACGAATAATTTTATTTTATTACTGACAAATTTCCGGATGCTGGAAACAACATATGAACTCGTCATTTCTACAACAAATTGCAAAATCGAGGATAATCGGATAACGGTTGAATCAATGAATATTTTCCGTGATGAGCTTCCTTTTACTGTTCAAATGATTGAACGTCTAGGGGAGGACGGGGAAAAAACGACATTGGAAAAAATCTCGATTGAACCGAATGCGCAGGCGAAGCAGTTCTTGCAGCAAATTTCCGAGAATATGAACGGTAAAATTTTAATTTCACGAACGGCCTTACGTTCAATATCAAAAATATTGAAATTACATCAAGTAACTTTACCGAAAACTGAAGTAATGACATTAGTAAATTTATTGAAAAAAGAAGAGATTGTTGCAAAATTTAATTTGGATGATGAACCTACCAATACATATGAGGCAAGAGTTCTGCGTTTGCTTAATAAGTATGAGTATATGTTTGTTGCAGAGTTTTATAAACGGGCATTAATCGAGAAAAATATAATACAAGTATAATAAATTCTCCAATTTTAGGAGAATTTTTTCTTTAATGCCGACTCCTATTACGTTATGATAGGGGGGTACGAAACACTCGTGGGTTAATAAAGGAGATTAATTTATGTCAGCATGGATTGGAATTGATACAGGGGGTACGTTAACAAAGCTTGCCTATTTGGATGAACATCAGGAGCTTAAATTAACGGTCTTTCCATCTAACGAAATGCATTTAGTAAAAGAATGGTTGGAAAATCATCCTCAAGTTGAAGAAATCGGCTTAACTGGAGGGCGAACAGAGCAATTGCTGGACGTCTTAAAGACAATGATGTCGATTGAATATATTGTTGAATTTGAAGCAACTTTAAAAGGTGTGCGCTATTTGCTGGAGAAGGAAGGCCACGCAATTGATAAAAGTATTATTACAAATATCGGTACAGGTACATCAATTCACTATATGGATGGCTATACACATGCAAGGGTTGGCGGTACAGGTGTTGGTGGAGGTACTTTAATCGGACTTTCAACAATTATGACCGGAATTTCAGATTTTGACGAAATAAAAGCAAACGCTTTCAAAGGTAAGCGGGAAGGCATTGATTTGCTTGTAAAAGATATTTATCAAGGAATGGATACACCGATTGACGGCAATTTAACAGCAAGTAATTTCGGGAAGGTCGGCATTACCGATCAACGTAATTTTGAACAAAATAATGTACTGGCAACAACACAAGGGTTAATCGGAGAAGTAATTTCCACTTTAAGTATCCAGCTTGCCGTACAATATGAGACTGAGCATATCGTTTATATTGGATCCACCCTGATCGACAATGAACAGCTAGTAAAGGTAATTGAACATTATACTATATTAAAAAAACATAAACCTATTTTCTTGAAGGATTGCGGATTTTCCGGTGCGATTGGTGCATTGTTAAATATTCGTGAGCACAGTAGAAAATAAAGGACGGCATTTAGGCTAGCAACATAGTTTAAATGCTTCTTTTTTGCCGTTTTTATCTCAATTACTTTACATAGAATTTTAAGAGGCGTAAAATAGTGAAAGTAAATTATTTAGTTAGGTAAATAAGGAGTGATTGCGATGAATCCGTTATTTCATATACTTTTTCAGCAAAATCGTTATTTAGTAAAACAGTTAAATGATGTTTTAAAACAGCATGGACTATTCAGCTCACAATGGACGGTTCTTTTTTTATTGCATCAAAACGGACCGATGACACTTACAGCAATATGGAAATACTTAGATGTAGAAGCGCCGACTGTTACGCGAACTGTTACTCGTCTGGAGACACTTGGTTGGGTGGAAAGGGTTCAAGGAGCGGATAAACGCGAAAAAATGATTGATTTAACGACCAAAGCAATGGAACAATTTCCTTATATTGAAGAATCCGTCGTTTCGTTCGAGCGAAAATTGACTGAGAATCTATCTGAGGAAGAACAGGCGCTCCTTATTCAATTACTAAAAAAGATGGAAGGTTAGAATATATGGAGCTTCAAGAACAAACAAATAAAATTTTCACAAAACGATTTATTAGTCTATTCTTTACGAATATGTCGATATTTCTTGTGTTTTATGGATTAATCACAACATTGCCCTTATATGCAATCGGTGAATTAGGGAAATCGGATGACGAATCAGGACTGCTCGTAACCGTATTTTTAATATCGGCGATTATCGTCCGTCCTTTCAGTGGAAAACTGTTAGATCTTTTTGGCAAGAAGCGTTTGCTGATTATAAGTCTTATACTTTACTTTGCGTGCACGGTATTATATTTATTTTTTAAACCATTTCTTCTTTTACTGGCGCTTCGCTTTTTCCAGGGCATATGGTTTAGTATTGCAACGACAGCATCAGGCTCTTTAGCAGCCGATATTGTTCCGAAAAGACGTAAGGGAGCAGGGTTGGGCTATTTTGCAATGTCCACAAATTTAGCCGTTGTATTCGGTCCTTTTATTGGGCTTATCATTATCCAATATTCAGGTTTTGATGCGTTATTTATCGCCTTATCTGTATTTGTAGCAATAGGAAGTTTACTGGCATTAACAATTCAAACAAATGATTTGCCAAATCCAGTCATAGCAGACCGAAGCTTTAAATTTTCATTTAATGATTTATTTGAACGAAATGCATTGCCGCTTGCCGCAATTGCTAGCTTGATTGCATTTTCTTATGCAAGTGTTTTATCTTTCTTATCGCTTTATGCGGAACAGAAGGATTTACTGAGTGTTGCCAGCTATTTCTTTGCGGTATTCGCGGTGGCAATGATTTCGGTTCGACCATTCACAGGGAAAATCTACGATACAATGGGCGCAAAATTTGTTATTATTCCGTCGTTCTTTATTTTTGCATTAGGGCTGATTATTCTTGGTAATGCAGATCAGGAAATTCCTTTTCTATTATCGGCTATTTTTATCGGTGCAGGGTACGGCACGTTAACAACAAGTTTCCAGTCACTATGTATCCAGTCAACAACAATTCAGCGCAGCGGGTACGCTACTGCCACATATTTTACGCTGTTTGACATAGGGATTGCTATCGGATCGTATTTACTAGGGATGGTAGCGGTGAGTCTTGGCTATGAATATGTGTATTACATCGCGGCATTCATAATAGCTGTCGTATTTGCACTGTATATGCTGCTGCTCAATCGTCAAAAACATAAAATAGAACAATAAGAAAAACGATTCATCGTTCCTTAAGTGGGATAGATGGATCGTTTTTTGCCACAATTAGTTTTAGGAGTTTTCGGTTTGGAATGTTGATCGAATAGGGAATGTGAAAACAAATTATATTTACCTCTATTCCGGTTTTTTCAGTGAAGAGTAGTATCTAAGTATTTTTTAAAATCGCTTCACGAGCAAGAACATCCGCCGCTTTGTTTTCTTTATCGGGTATCCATTTTATGAAAAATAGTTCAAATTGTTCGATTAAAGCGAGTGCCTTCTCTAAATAAGGTTTGAATTCCTCGTTTTTCACATATGCTTTGTCGATTGAGCTTACGACAATTTTTGAATCAGAGCGCATAGAAACAAACGTTGAACCGATTTTCAGAGCTTCTTCCAAACCACGTAAAAGGGCAATAAATTCGGCCTGATGATTGTTTGTAATGCCGATTGGTTCACTGATTTTTACATGCTGTCCTTCACCTTTTATAAATATCCCAATCCCGCTAGGACCGGGATTGCCGGCACTGGCGCCATCTATATAGACTTCTAACATAATTTCGCTCCTTTTATGTTCTGTTCGTTTAAGTATAACAAATACATGTAAGTTGGAGAAAATAAAAAAATAGCGTACAATAGTAAAACAAATTATCGGGAGGTACATGACTTGAATAAAGTAGATGTTATGAAAGATATTGATGAATTAATGGATATGTACTGTGCTGATTGTCTAGTCATTCAGGACCTTCGCAAAGAACGCGGAAAACATGGTGCGCACCGTTTCTGCATCGAATCTTGTACAGTAGGGGAACAGCTTCAGTTTCTTGGTAAAGAAATAATGAAAGTTTCCGAAAAATAATAATTTTAGTACATTCATCTTACTATTGAATAATAATGTTTTTTTGATATAATAATTAAGTATTTCTTATTTACCTCGTATAAATCTCTGGTACAGATTTATTTTTTTCTAGGTAAATGACTTCAGCGGAGTGGTTACCGTTGAAAAGTTTCTTTATTTTTTAATCCTTTTTATTACTAAAAAGGGAGAGACAACTTGTAATTTGTAGCGCATAACTACTATATTACAAGTTGTTTTTTTGTTGACTTATTTAATTCATCGCAAATAAAAAAGCTACTTTCGACGTCTCGAAAGTAGCTCTTTTGCTTTTGTTAACTATTAACAAGTTGCTTTTCAGTATAGAAAGCATTTAATTCTTGATAATATTTATTTAAAGAGGACGGGGAAACACTGAAGCTTTCGCCGATTTCTTTTACAGTGAATTTTTGATCGAATAAATCATTATCCTGACCGAATCTTACTGCACCGGCAGCGATAGCACCAGCCTTACGTGCTGTAGGCTGTTTTTCAACTAAGTAATCTTCAATCATTGCTACGAAGCTCTCGTTATTGATTGCTTTTTCTGCCATAAATGCTTTTAACTGTTCCACGACTTCCTGCTCGAAAGGTGTAAACTCTTCTCCTTCATAGCCGTTTTCAACTAGGCCTTCCCATAATAATAAATGGTTTTCTTTTGTAAATTGCTCAACAGGTAGACGGCTTGCTTTGTAAGCTTCTGTAAACTGTTCAAAAGAAATCGCATGTTCTTTATGGAAGAAGATTAGTGTAGAGACAGCTAATACGTGGTTTTCCTTATTTGAACCATCCGGTAATAAAAAGGCGAACACACGCATTCCTAGAGGGATTGATTTGTGGCTTTCACGCTGAATATGATAGGTTGTGCCAGTTAATGCAGAGATAGCTGTAAAGTAATCATCTTTCACATCTTCGACAGTTCCGATGAAGAATATCGGCTGTTCCCATGATTTCAATAATCCGATCATAGATGGGCGAAGCGCTTTTTTAGCTGTTTTTGCTAAAAAGTTCTGCCAAATATCAGGTCGTTGATGGAAGAAATATTCGTCTAAAGCAACGGCTTCCACTAATTCCTTGTGTAATTTCTTTTCTAATTTCGGTGCCCAATTTCGAACCAATTCCATAAATTCACGGATATCTTTTCGTTCTGGGTAATTACTATAGAAAGTTTGTAATACGTTTTCAATTTCTTCCTGGAAAACGTTTTGTGAAGTTACCTGATTTTTTCCTTCACAACATTTTTTGTATTTTTTTCCACTACCGCATAGACATGGGTCATTTCGTCCAATCATTGTAACACTTCCTTTAATACAACTTTTAAATACTAATGTCGCAGTATTGCTACTAATAATAATAACGTCAGATTGTTATTATGAAAACTGATTATGTTTTTAGAACTATCAGAAAAATTGTTGCATTTTACATTATATTAAACTTTACATAAAAATAGAACAATAATAGAGTTAATTCTATCAATAATCTATAAAAAAAGAGACATTGCACGCTCGATGCGATGTCTCTTCCTATTATAACGTAGTTTCAGAGTGAGTAGGTGCTGGGATTTTTTTCATTGCTATAAATTGTTCAAGTTGAGCAACCGTATTCCCGATTAAAATAAATGCGCCACCAATCACTAGTTGTGCAGTTAATCCTTCCCCTAGGAAAAGCATAGCGAATATGGCAGCAAAAATAGGTTCAAGAGAAAAAATCAGCCCTGTATGTGTAGGAGAAGTGTATTGTTGTACAACAGCTTGTGCGATAAAGCAAAACGCGGTACAAATGATACCTAATCCAAGTACAGCAATCCAACTTGAAGAATTGGACGGGAACATCGGAGATTCGAACATTATTGTGAAAACTGCTCCAAACAAGCCGGCAATACCTAACTGGTATACACCATAGGAAATGGATTCAACGTTTTTAGTAAACCTACTATTTAAAATTAAATAGATTGAATAGCAAACTGCTGCAATCGCAACTAATAGATCACCAGTCTGGAACGTCATAGAGTCTTTCATTGTCAAAACGGTTATTCCGATCATTGTAGCAACAACGGCGAAGCTTACTGCCCGCGAAGGAAGCCGTTTTTCAATAAAGCTTGTCATAATCGGTACTAATACAACTGTTAAACTTAGTATAAAGCCTGCATTGCCTGCTGAAGTCGTTTTTAGACCTAACAGAGATAAGGCGAAAATCGTAAACAATAAGAAGCCTTGAATCGATGCATATAAAATCGTCTTAATATTCACACGCAACATCTTCGGTAAAAAGATTAGCCCTGCAATGATAAATGCGATTAAGCATCGAAGTGCTACAACATTAAAAGCTTCCAAACTTTCAAGTCCCATGACCATAAACGTATAGGATAGCCCCCAAAACATTGTAACAATCACCATTAAAATATTTGCTTTACCTTGTAAACTCAAAGATGTCACCACATTTCTAAAAAGTAAGTTTTAAATAATCAGTAAAAATATGTATTATAAGACAAATTTAACTATAACATTAATAGATTTAACATATCGTTACATCTGAAAATCCGATCTGTTATAAAACAGTATAAACAGGAAGTTGTGATTAGTAAAACGAATGTTTATAATGAATGATATGAAAATAATTCATGTTTAAAATTGATTAGTGGAGTGAATTATAATGAGCTTAGTCAAGTATGAAATTTTAAATAAAGTGGCGGAAGTACATAGTTTTACAAAAGCGGCCTCTGTTTTAGGCCTTACACAATCGGCTGTAAGTCATGCAGTTTCAAGTTTGGAAAAGGAATTTGGGTTTAATTTAATTCACCGTAACCGTACAGGAGTAACATTGACAGAAGACGGTACAAAAATGCTCTATGAAATGCGTAAAGTATTATTGGCGGAAGAACATCTGCAGCAGACTGCGTCGAATATTTTAGGGGTAAGCCAAGGGACAGTGCGAATCGGGCTAATATCGACAATTTCTACACATTGGATGCCGAATATCATTCATATTATGGATTCAGAGTATCCGGGCATTCGCATTGAATTGCGTGAAGGGGATTACTATGAAATTGAACAGTGGTTGTTGCAAGGAGAAGTCGATTGCGGATTTTTAAACCGGACAAGCTCCAAACAGTTCGAATTTATGCCGTTAAAACGGGATCCTCTGTTATGTATTGTGTCGTCGCAAAGTCCGCTATATGATAGAGCAGAGATCGATTTATTTGAAATTGAAGAAACGCCGATTATAATGCCTTCTTATAAAGGGACAAATGATGTGATGACAACATTTGAAAAATATGGTGTATTTCCGAATATACGTTTTGAACTTTATGACGAAAAGGCCATCGTATCAATGGTGGAACACAATCTTGGTATTAGCATACTGCCTGAAATGGCGATTTCGATGCTGCCGGATACTGTAAAAGCACTGCCTCTTGTACAGGAAAGTTACCGAATCCTAGGGCTGTCCACAAAGCAGAAGCTGTCACCGGCATCACAAAAATTTGTGGAAATATTAAAACATTGGCTGGAAAACGAAGAACAGTAAAAGGGGAAACAACTATGCTAACAGGGAAAAAAGTTTTAATAACGAGTGGCGGGACATTCGAGAAATGGGATAATGTTCGCGGCCATACGAATTTATCTAAAGGAACAATGGGTTGCTATTTAGCAGAAGCTGCACTTGAAAAAGGTGCGAACGTCATTTATATGCACGGTGTATTTACACAGCTGCCGGAACATCGAAACGAGATGCAGCTCATTAAATTTGAAGGAATCGAGGATCTAGGCGACAAGCTAAAAACAATTCTTGAGTCCGAGCAAATCGATTATGTCATTATGGCTGTGGCCGGCTCTGACTGGCTTATTGACAAAGTGTTTGATCAGCAAGGAAATGAACTGACTGAAAAAGGGAAGATGCCATCGGATGAACCTCCGATTATACATTTTAAAAAAGCGCCGAAACTATTGGCTCAAATAAAAAACTGGTCGCCGGAAACGACATTGATCGGCTTTAAACTGGAAGCGACAGAAGATGAATCGTTTTTATTGGAAAGAGCTTCTGCAAGAATGGAAACTGCAAAAACGGATTATATGGTTGCAAATAGTTCAAAATCCTTGTACGGTGCAATGGAGCCCCATTATATTATTCATAAATCCGGGGAGACCATTAAAGCCAACGGAAAATTGGCAGCTGCAACTGCATTAATTAATGTCATCTCTTAAATAATGAATGTTTGCTCATTTTTCAAATGCCTTTATATGTTATAATTTAGAATATTTAATCTATTTAACACTGAAATGAGGTTGAAGCATGTACCAGTTCGATCATCTAGTCCATTTTGTGCCATATCCAGAACAGACTTTGTTAAAACTCCAAGAAGAGGGTCTCCATGCTGTCCCGGGAGGAAGTCATGAGGCGTGGGGTACATATAATACACTTAGCTATTTTGATTTGGCTTATATTGAATTGATCGGAATTGAAAATGAGGAAAAGTTTCAGGAAGCAGCCAAAAAGAAGTATTCATTACATGCGAGCTATAAAGAAAATCGCCGACGTGACGGATTGACGCGTTTTGCGGTTCGTACAACGACAATTGAAGAAGATGCGATGTTATTCGCTAAAGCCGGTTTGGATGTAGTTGGACCGGAGCGTTTTTCCAGAAAACGAGAAGACGGCTCTGAAGTAAGCTGGCAGCTGCTTTATATCGGTCACCCGAAATCGAAAATTGAATTCCCTTTTTTCATTCAATGGGATGAAGCAGATACACTTCGACGTAAGGAACTAACGGACCGTGGTATCATAGCAAAACATCCGTTAGGGGATTTAACGCTCCAAGCTGTCCATTTTATTGTACCGAATTTTGATGCAGTGGAGCAAATAGCCCATCTATGTGGTGCGACCATTTTAAAAAAGGAAAATCAGGAAGAGAACGTAGAGTATTCGATAATTCTGCTCGATGAAGTAAAGCTTATTTTTGTCAAGCCAATCGGTGAAGGAGTCGCTTGGAATTATATGCTCGAACATGGTTATGGCATAAAAAAGGTCGTCATTTCAGGTGCGACGGAGCAAAAGCATTTTACAATTGATGGTGCACAATACGAAATAAACAATAAATAAAAAAAGGCTGTAAACGACTAAAACATTTCGTTTACAGCTTTGTCTATTTTTTTATAACATTCGCTGCCTGCGGACCCCGGATGCCATCGACTAAATCGAATTCAACCACTTGTCCCTCATCCAGTGAACGAAATCCTTCCTCTTGTATGCCAGTAAAGTGTACAAAAACATCTTCACCATTCGTTGATTCTATAAATCCATAACCTTTTTCATTATCAAACCATTTTACAGTGCCTTGGTGCATCCGCTTTCTCCTCCGATACTGTCAAAATCAATTGATGAAACATAAAGATTCCAGAATATTACGAATAAACTATATACTATACGTATGAGAACTGTCAATAATTTGTCGATTTATGCGCTTTTTTTTAATTATTAATTCTGACAAAACAAACTATAATAAGGTGACTACATATTTAGAAAGCAGGGCGAAGCATGACAACAACTACGAAAAAACCATTAACAGATATTGAAATAGCCAATCAAGCGACAATGAAGCCGATTTTGGAAATTGCTGAAAATGCTCACATTCCATTAGATGCAGTTGAACAATACGGTCGCTATAAAGCAAAAATTGATACAAGCAAAATTAGTGGTGAAGCAACGGCAAATGTAGTGCTTGTGACAGCGATTAGCCCTACACCAGCAGGTGAAGGAAAATCTACGGTAACAATAGGTTTGGCGGATGCATTGCACCAATTGGAAAAGCGAGTAATGGTCGCTTTACGAGAGCCTTCATTAGGACCTGTAATGGGAGTGAAAGGCGGCGCTACTGGCGGCGGATATGCGCAAGTATTACCCATGGAGCAAATCAATTTGCATTTCAATGGCGATTTCCATGCGATCACGACTGCAAACAATGCATTATCTGCATTGATTGATAATCATATCCATCAAGGAAATGCATTAAATATTGATCCGAGGCGAATTGTCTGGAAGCGTGTACTGGATTTAAATGACCGTGCACTGCGTCATGTAACAGTTGGTTTAGGTGGTCCGATGCAAGGTGTACCTCGTGAAGACGGATTCGATATTACAGTCGCTTCTGAAATTATGGCCATTTTCTGCTTAGCAACAGGCATGAAGGATTTGAAACAGCGTTTGGCACGTATTGTAATTGGTTATACGTATGATCGGAATCCGGTAACTGTTGCTGATTTACAAGTAGAAGGAGCACTCGCTCTTATTTTAAAGGAAGCGATGAACCCAAACCTGGTTCAAACAATTGAAGGCACACCGGCATTAATTCATGGCGGTCCGTTTGCCAATATTGCCCATGGATGCAACTCGATTACTGCAACTCAAACAGCTCGTAAACTTGCGGATATCGTTGTAACAGAAGCCGGATTCGGTTCTGATTTAGGTGCGGAGAAGTTTTTAAATATTAAAGCACGTGAAGCAGGATTTAAACCGAGTGCTGTCGTTATTGTCGCGACAATTCGCGCACTGAAAATGCATGGCGGTGTAGCAAAGGCTAATTTAGTGGAAGAAAATGTGGAAGCCTTAAAACAGGGGATTTCTAATTTAGCACAGCATGTAGCCAATGTTCGGAACTTTGGACTGGAGCCGGTAATTGCCTTGAATCGATTTATTACGGATACGGAACAGGAACTGAAAGCTGTTTTACAATGGGCGGAAGCTAATGAGGTTCGGATTGCCCGTACGAATGTTTGGGAAGAAGGCGGTAAGGGTGGTATTGAGCTTGCAGAAAAAGTTCTGGAAGTAATCGATCAGCCAAATACTTTCCATCATTTGTATGATCTTCAAGAAACAGTGGAACAGAAATTAACGAAGATTGTACAGCAAGTTTATGGTGGTTCAGGTGTACAATTAACGGATGCTGCGAAAAAACAGTTAGCAGTCATCGAAAAGAATGGTTGGGATACTTTACCGATTTGTATGGCGAAAACACAATATTCATTATCAGATCAACCTAGCTTAGTAGGCCGACCAACAGATTTCGTTGTGACAATTCGTGAAATTCTTCCGAAGTTAGGTGCGGGATTCCTCGTATGCTTAACAGGAGATATTATGACGATGCCAGGCTTGCCGAAACAGCCTGCAGCACTGAATATGGATGTGGCCGAAGACGGAAGTGCACTCGGATTATTTTAATAGGAAGAGTATATGAAGGCAGACTAATTTTACATCTGATAAAATAACGCCGGAGCGATTAATAAAAAGAAACGTATTCGTTTGATAACTCATTCGAATACGTTTTTTTTATTTTAATAGGAAACTCTTTTTATATTTACTGCCGTGCATTAAAACATGATTTGTAGAAGGTTAGTTGCAATCATAAAAGTTGCACTTAGTCCGTATGCAACCGATCCAATTAAAATTGGTGAAATAACAATTAGACCCTTGCGTTGGCTATCGTTCATGTTTGGCGCTACAGCTTGCATCATTCTTTGCATAAATAACACTCCTTTTTTCTGTTTTATGTTTTCTTATTGCTATTATATGATGTAAATTTGTAAAATACAAGCATTTAGTTCACATTTTAGACAAAAATTATCTCCGCATAACAAAGGATACTTGATTTTTCGTGTAAAAGTTGCTAGGGAGGGGGTGAGAATTCAAAAATTTTTTAACAAGAAATATTTCAAATAACTGAAGAGGCCATGGTTCTCATGGTAATATAATTATGTAAACTATAAAAAAGAAAATGGTGAATGTGACATGTCCGAAATAATCTTACGATGTGAACAATTAGTAAAAGAAATTTATGAAACAATGGATGCAAGCCATGATTTTCAACATATTGAGCGTGTCTATCAAAACGCTATGACAATACTTACATCCGAGCCTTTGGCAAATGGTAAAATCGTAAGTTTGGCCGTGCTGCTGCATGATGTCAGTGACGAAAAATATGCTGCGGATAAACAGCAGGAGCAGCGTATTTTGGATGAGCTTGATTTAACAGAAGGGGAAAAACAGCATATCCAAACAGTCATTGCAGAGGTTTCATTTAATGGGGGCAATGAACGGGATATTACAACGGTTGAATCGAAAATCGTTCGAGATGCAGACCGGCTGGATGCAATCGGTGCGGTAGGTATTGCGCGGACATTCGCCTATGGCGGTGCGAAAGGGCGTAAGCTGTATGATGATGCAGAAGAAGTGCGCGTAAATATGACAAAAGAACAATATCGCAGCCAATCTACAGCGTCTGTAACGCATTTCTATGAGAAGCTATTATTATTGAAGGATTTAATGGTAACTGCTAAAGGGCGCGAAATGGCTGAAGAACGTCATGCCTTTATGGTACAATTTTTAGAGCAGTTAAAAAAAGAAAGAGACGGGATTTCATGAGTCATTTAATCGTATCAAATTTAACTAAAACAGTTGGCGATAAAACGCTATTTCAAAATATAGAATTTACCATTTATGAAGGCGAACGTGCCGGGTTAATCGGGATAAACGGAACAGGAAAATCAACTTTATTATCGATTATTGCTAGAAAACAGGATGCGGATACAGTGGAATTTGACCATCCGAATAAGTACCGGATTGCTTACTTGGAACAAGATCCACAATTTCCGCATGATTTAACGGTTTTACAAGCGGTATTTAGTGGAGATTCACCGATATTACAGTTAAACCGTGCCTATGAAGAGACGGTTGCAGCATTGTCTCAAAATTCGCAATCTGAAAAGTTGCAAAATGAACTATTTCGTTTACAGCAGCAGATGGACACAGAAAATGCCTGGGACGTCAATGCTTTGGCAAAACAAGCATTAACGAAGCTTGGGATCGATATGTTTGACCAGCAAGTAACAAGTCTTTCGGGTGGGCAGCAAAAACGTGTTGCATTGGCAAAAGTATTAATCGAACCGGCAGACCTATATTTACTGGATGAGCCAACGAACCATTTGGATGTCACATCGACAGAATGGCTGCAAGAAATGGTATCGCGTCTTAAAGGTGCCGTTATCTTTATTACACATGACCGTTATTTCCTGGATGAAACAGCGACACATATATATGAATTGGCTGATAAAGCATTGTACCGCCATACTGGATCGTATGGTGATTTTCTTGAAGCGAGGGCAATTCGCGAAGAAATGAACGCAGCATCACAGGCGAAATTACGAAATCGTTATCGCTCAGAACTAAAATGGATTCGCCGTGGTGCAAAAGCGCGAACAACAAAGCAAAAGGCACGTATTCAGCGTTTCGAAACGTTGGATGAATCAATCGATCGTTCGAATGACCAGTCGGACCTTGAATTGGGACTGGCAACAACACGTTTAGGAAAAAAAGTGTTGGAATCAGACGGAATTTCCAAAGCTTACGGAGACAGGATTATTATTCAGGATTTCGAATTTTTACTGCAGCACGGGGACCGTATTGGCATAATCGGAGCAAATGGGTACGGAAAATCGACACTCCTTAACATGCTCGCAGGTGAAGTTGAACCGGATAAAGGTGAGGTAATTGTCGGATCAACAGTAAAACGGCTTCATTTCAAGCAGGCACTGCCAGCAATGAATGAAAATGCAAGAATGATCGATTATATTCGTGAAGCTTCAAATGATATTACCGATTCTGACGGTATTCGTTACTCTGCATCACAAATGCTCGAACGGTTTTTATTCCCGCTAAATACACACGGTACACCGATCAGCAAGTTATCAGGCGGGGAACGCAAAAGATTACACTTGCTTCGTCTCCTGATGGAACAGCCAAACGTTTTGCTTTTAGATGAGCCGACGAATGATTTGGATATCGAAACATTAGGCGTTCTTGAAGATTTTATCGAAAACTTCCCGGGTGTTGTCATTACAATCAGTCACGATCGGTTCTTCCTGGACCGTATTGCGAAAAAACTGTGGATTTTGGACGGAAAAGGCGGCGTATCGGAAAGCTTGGATGTCTATACCGATTATTTAGCAAAACGCGAGTCGGAGCTGCAGCAGGAAGCGAAAGAAATGAAGCAGGAAAAGCCAAAAGTTGAAAAGCAGAAATCAGATAAGAAAAAGTTATCATTTAAAGAGCAGAAAGAATGGGAAACTATTACCGATACAATTGCTCAAGTGGAAGAAAGAATTATGAATGCAGAAGACGAAATTTCAACAGCAGGTTCGGATTTTACAAAACTTCAGCAACTGACATCCGATTTAGAAAAGCTAAATCAGGAATATGAACAATTAATTGAGCGTTGGAGCTATTTAGACGAAATTGCAAATGGATAGGAGCATAACAATGAAAATTTTATCAATTGAACCGACACCAAGTCCAAATTCAATGAAAGTAATTATCGATCAGGATTTACCATTTGGTAAAAGTTTTAATTATACGAAAGAAAACATTGGTGAAGCATCACCCGAGCTGCAGGCAATCTTTGCGGTTGAAGGTGTAAAGGGCATTTATCATGTATCGAATTTCCTGGCTATTGAAAGAAACGCGAAATTTGCATGGGAAAATATTTTGGCGGATATTCGCCGCGCAATTGGCGGAGAGGCGACTGAAAGCACGGAATATGAGATGAATGAACATTATGGGGAAGTAAATGTGCATGTTCAGATGTACAAAGCCATTCCATTGCAGATCAAAGCATTCGACGGTGAAGGGGAAGTGCGAATAAGCGCAGGAGACCGTTTCACAACTGCTTTTAAACGTCTGCAATTCAGTGTAACTGACGAAAACTATATATTTGAACGGAAATGGGTCGATTTCGGTGTTCGCTATGGTGATAAAGAACAAGTTGTACAAGAAGTGCTAAAAGAGGTGGATGCACTATATCCGCAAGATCGTGTTGAATCGATTGTCCAGTCTGCTAACGAACAAGTAGTTACAGCAGCACAAGAGCGTAAAAAAGTGACATTAGAACAATATGAGCAAGTTGAAGATTGGCAACAACGCTTCCAGTTTTTAGATCAATTACCGGATCCGGAAGTGCAAGATATTCCGTTGTTCGAAAAAGCGCTGGAAGACGAGCAAATGTCTATCCGTCGCCTTGCAACCGTCTATTTAGGGATGATTGAAGATGTCGCGGTTGTACCTGCTTTAACAAAGGCATTGAATGATAAAAGTGCAGCCGTTCGCCGTACAGCGGGCGACTGTATGAGTGATTTAGGGTTACCTGAGTTTGAGCCGGCAATGATCGCTGCATTAGGTGATAAAAATAAACTTGTCCGCTGGCGTGCGGCAATGTACTTGTATGAAGTAGGTACGGAGCAGGCAATTGACGCATTAAGAACAGCGAGCGAAGATAAAGAATTCGAAGTAAAGCTGCAGGCAAAAATGGCACTTGCACGTATTGAGGGCGGGGAAGAGGCAAAAGGCTCTGTGTGGAAACAAATGACAGAAAGCCGTAAAGCTTAAAATTTAAGCTGCTAACGAAAATAATCGTTAGCAGTTTTTTTATTTTAAATAAACATTATTACAATATTTTTTTATCGGATGGTATAATTTGAGAAAATGGTATATATTTAGGAGTATACTAAAGAAAGGTGGGTCCATAATGGAGGAGCTATTGTTGAAAAATCCTAGCCCATTAAGTGATGAGCGTAAAGAGGCACTGTTAAATTTACTTTACTCCGAACATTGTAATGACTCCATACTATTAAAAAGTGATGATTTTTATTTATTTTTTCATGATATTTGGTCACTTTTTGAAATTGGGGAAAAGTACGAAAGCGAAATTGTAGAAGAAGATATTAGGCTGAAAGAATGGCGAATTTTCCTATTGGAATTTTTCTCAGCTCGAAATTTAGAAAAATTGCACTTTGAGTACTTAACGAATTCCTCTGTAAAAAAATTTTTTGTAGCACTATACATATGGAAAAAAATTAGAAAAGATTATTTTTATGATATGCGTAAAGTTTTAAAAATCGAAAAATTAAAGACTGAATATGAAAAGGAATTTGCTGATAGTCAGGATACTAGGGATATTTATCATGAAATCTATTTAAAAATCCAAAGCTACTGGTATATGAATTTATTTAAATTCAATTCCATTTATGACAGGATTCTCGAAGAGGTCCTGGAGGAAACGAAAGCGGTAGAGCTGCTTTTCGGGGATAAGATATGGGAAACAATCAGCAATGATAACTTAAGAAAATTCATGAGTTATATTGAATCGAGGCACTTTTCCGAAGTTTTGTTTTGGAAATCTAAATTTCAGACAGAACAATTTTTAAAAGTGGGTCTCGATCCGAACAGTACATATGTGTTTTGTGTTCAAAAAGATATATCGATGAAACGAAGCCTTAATTTACAAAATGGATTGGCATTGGCCGTTTCGGAATTTTCACAAAAACATGAACACAATTTTGTATTTTTATCATTCATAAAAGCAATTGATCAGGAAATGATTTCACATAAAGAGTTGATAGATTTTAATCATTACTTCGAGCTGGATAAATCATTCAGACTTAAAACGGAACCAATTAATTATAAAGGCGTTATCAATTATGCCTTTACAATGTTAAAGTTAGAATTATCTCACAGCAATAGCGGTAAAATCTATTTAATCTGCAATGAATTACTCTTTGACGATTTTCCTGATGAAGAAGATTGGATATCAGCTGTTACGCATTATAAAAAGTTGAAAAAGATTGAAATTGTCGTAATCTATATGGGCGATAAAACGAAACTCCAGCAAATTTGGTTTGCAGATAAAATACTCATACCAAAACAGCTGGCTCAGTTTAAATAGAAAAAATAAACTCTAAATAGTGCGGATTAATATCGCTCCTATTTAGAGTTTATTTCGTTTTATATAGTTTATTGGGAGCTACTTGTTTTTAGCTTCTTAACCGTTTGGTCAGGAGCGAAAATGGTGTACAAAATACTTCCGAAAATAAGGGCAATTCCAAGCACTTGCAATAAACTTGGCCGGAATGAAAGCAATACAGCATCCAATAATATCGCTACTACGGGATCGACAAATACGAGTACCGAAACGATGACAGTAGGAAGATCTCGAACACTGTCAAAAAATAAATAGTAGACAAATCCCGTATGAATTAAACCTGTACCAAGTATGTAAAGCCAGTTTGTATTCGTTAAACCTTCAAATGCTGCAAAATCGCAAAATGGGAGCAACATTAAGATACCTACTATTGTTTGGATAAACGTAAGAGCATAGGATGACATACCGTGAATCGTTTTACTCGTAAACATTGTCAGCGCATAGCAGATGGCTGAAAGAAGTGCCCATATAAATCCTGAGGTCATAAATTGCGAGACGCTTGTAAAGCTCTCAATACCGATAATGAGAATACTACCGAAAAAGCAAATAACTGTTGCACAAATAGCACCTATCCCCATTCTCTCCGCCAAAAAAACCGAACCTAATATTAATACAAAAATCGGTGCCAAATTGTAAATTGAAATGGCGATAGAAATTGACATAACTTCGAACGCTTTAAATAAAAACACCCAGTTTAATACAAGAAATATACCGCAAACGACTGTATTCATCACTTCTCTTTTATTCCAAACTTCAGTTTTATGACCTCCTGTAATAAACCATAGACCGCCTAAAAAGAGTGTCGCACAAATACAGCGAACAAAAACGAGCTCTACTGCAGGCAAGCCGGTTTGCGTAGTAAAGAAACCGATAGAGCCGAAAATAGCCATGGAAAGAGTAAGTTTAAGCATAGAGCGTGTATTCATTTGGTGAACCTGCTTTCTTTATCCCGCAGTAACGGGTAGTAATTTATCTGCCTCGAAAGCAAAGCAGCAGAGGCATGATTCCCGCATCAAGACTGTAGCTGGGCGTATAGAATAGGCGGGAGATTAACTATCCATAATACCCCGATTGGTTTGAGGGGTGTAGAACCCCACATTGAAGCTTCACTTTCTCGAAGGCGAATATTATCCACGAACTTGACCGTTGCCATGAATATAGTATTTTGTAGATGTTAATGCTGGTAAACCCATTGGACCGCGAGCATGAAGCTTTTGAGTTGAAATACCGATTTCGGCACCATACCCGAATTCAAAGCCATCCGTAAAGCGTGTCGATGCATTATGATAAACAGCTGCCGCATCAACCGAATTTAAAAAGATTTCAGCGTTTTGCAGATTATCAGTAATAATAGCTTCCGAATGATTTGTTCCGAACTGATTAATGTGATGTACCGCTTCCAAAACATCATCTACTACTTTTACGCTTAGAGTCAGAGCCAAAAATTCTTCAGCATAATGCTCTTCAGTTGCCTCTATTGCTTCTGTTAATACAGCACACACATTTTCATCTCCATAGATATTTACTTCAAGTTCATTTTGTAAGTAATGCAAAAATTCTGTACCATGATTTTGGAAAAATTCTTGATGAATTAATAAACTCTCGGCTGCATTGCATACGGATAAACGCTGTGTTTTTGCATTTTTTACAATTGATTTTGCCATTTTAAAATTAGCGAATTCGTCCAAATAAATATGGCAATTCCCGGCACCGGTTTCAAGTACAGGAACCGTCGATTCCCTCACCACTAAATCAATCAGTTTTTTTCCTCCTCGCGGAATTAGCACATCCAAGTATTCCGTTAATGTAAATAAAGATTTCGCTGTTTCACGACTTGTATCTTCAATAAGCAAAACGGAATCTTTCGGATAGTCGACAGCGTTCAATGCGCGGTGAATCGATGCAACGAGTGCAATATTTGAGTGTTTTGCAGATGAGCTGCCACGTAAAAGAACCGCATTACCGGTTTTAATTGAAAGTGTTGCTGCATCGATCGTTACATTCGGGCGTGCTTCATAAATCATGCCGATTACTCCTAATGGTACACGCTTTTTAGTAATTTTAAGTCCATTTTCTTTTGTGATTTGTTCGATTACTTCACCGACAGGATCTTCTAATTCAATTAGTTGCAAAATTGCATCGCTCATCGCTTGAATGCGGTTTTCATTCAGCAAAATGCGGTCTAGTGTAGCTTGATCGAGTCCGTTTGTTTTTCCGTCTGTAATATCTTTGCTGTTTTCCTTCAGTAATTTGTCCATATCTGCAAGAAGTTGTTGTGCTATACTTCTTAATGCTTCATTTTTCTCTTCTGTCGATTTGATATTCGTTAAATAGCTTGCCTTTTTCGCACGCTTCCCTTTTTCAAAAACTTCATTTGCAATTGTTTTAGTCATTAATATAACCCCCTTAAATTTTGACCCATTGATTACGGTGAATAACTTCTATTGGGTAATGCATAAGCTCTGTCGTCCGTTTACCCATCGCATGCTCCAATTCAGCTGAAGAATATAGAATTTCTCCACGTCCGATACATGTATGTCGATCAAAAACTTCTACAACATCGCCTTTTTCAAATTGTCCTTCATAGGCATAGACCCCGGCCGGCAGTAAACTTTTTCCTCCATACTGCAATGCTTGGACTGCTCCCTCGTCAATAAAAATCTTTCCGGAAGATTTGGAGAGTTGGACCCACTGTTTATTTGTAGGAATATATTTTTCATTGCGTTCAAAATACGTACCGTCACCGTTGTTTTCAAGAATTTCAGTTAGTTTTGTATGGCCGGACCCTGTGCCGATAAAAACTTCAACACCTGTATTAATCGCATAATTGGCTGCAGCCAGTTTTGACTGCATGCCGCCTGTACCGACTTTTGAACCTGATCCCGTAGCAAAATGAAGCATTTCTTCAGTAATTTTTTCTATGCGATCAATTCGAACCGCATCAGTGTTTGTTAATGGGTTTGCCGTATAGAGCCCGTTGACATCCGTTAAAATAATTAACTGATCTGCATGAACGAGACCACTTACTAAAGCGGAGAGCATGTCATTATCACCAAAAGTTAATTCAGCAACAGATACAGTATCATTTTCATTTATAATCGGAATTATAGAACGCTCCAATAACTCTGTTAATGTTTCATAAGCATTTCTGTAACGTTGCTTATCATTAAAATCTGAGCGGGTCAGCAAGATTTGGGCGGACGTCTCGTTATATGTGGCAAATTCATCTGCATACGCTTGTATTAATATGCTCTGACCAACTGCAGCTGCCGCTTGTTTTCCCTTTAGTGTAATCGGTCGAGAGGGGTACCCAAGCTTTCTGAAACCTGCTGCTACTGCGCCAGAAGAGACTAAAATTACTTCGTGCCCTGATTGTTTCAATGTGGCGATGGCGGCAACATGGTCATAAAATTTTTCATGATCAAGCTCCCCTTTATTATTTGTTAAAGAACTGCTTCCGATTTTTACTACAACACGTTTTCTTTCCACCCAAAATCCTCCTCATCAATAGAAATATTAGAATTATCCCATAAACGGGTAGTAATTTATCTGCCGTGGGAGATCAACTCCCTTTAAAAGCCCGATTGGTTCGGGCCAACACAATGTTGGTCACAAAAGCGTTTTCACAGGAAGTGACGGTTCATACTTGTGTTCCTTTTAATCAGTGGGGGATAAACCCCACTGATTAAAGTTATACTTTATTACATAAAAAAAGCACATTTCAATCCTATCGATTAGGACGAAATGTGCTATTTCCGTGGTACCACCTAAATTGAATGCCAATACTTGCATTCCACTTCATCTCATAACGCTGAGTCTGCGCCTATTTTTTAGGAGCTGTTGAAGTAGGTTCGGCAGGTTTTGCTATGCCATTCTTTCAGCCTGTGGAATGTGCTCTCTTGTTTAGCCAATTGCTACGTACTCGTCTTCAATATGCCTTTATATTTTCTAATAGCATGCATGATAGCGCGTTTTTTGTCAATATCGTTAAGTCTGATTTATTTGAAAACTATGCGAAAATCTCCTTTTTGGACTGATTTACCGCATAAAAGTGTGAATTTTACGACTATTTTCTGTCCAAATGTAATTTTTCATGATAAATCCGTACTTTGTTTCTTTTTCAGCTATTTTCTAAATTTGTAGTACCTAGGAATATTCAGTTGTGCACAGCTTAAAGGATTTGGAAAAGTGCAGAATGTAGAACAACTTATTTTTGAAAATGAAACTTTAATAAAAAAAGTCATCTATAAACTGAAAATTTATCGAGATCTAGATGAATACATGCAAGTAGGGAGGATCGCTTTATGGCAGGCATTGCAGAAATTCGATGATACAAAAGGGGATTTTACGATGTTTGCTTACATGACCGTAAAATATGCGATCATTCGATCACTATCCAAAGCGAATCACGTATCCGAGCATGAACTAGCAGTGGAAGAAGACGTGATTATCATTAATTCGCGGCAGCACAATTTGGTTGTATCAAGTTTGGAATGGCCCGAATGGTTTGAGGAATTAAATGAAGATGAGCAATTTCTGTTGATCGCGCTGTATGAAAAAGAGCTTTCGTTAAAGGAGATTGCTGACAAGTATAAGCTGAGTTATGAAACAATAAAGAAAAGACGTCAACGATTATTGTCCAAGTTAAGAGGTTTATTAAAATAATTACAAAATTTTTAGGATGAAAAAAAGTGGAAGCTTTGATAGTTTCCACTTTGTAATGTCTTATTGGATTGTATTTAAAAACAATGTTCGCTGCTCTTCGGATTGCTGTTCGCCATTCACAAGCATTGCCCCAATACGGTAATCTGTTTGTCCTTTTTCAACAACATACTGTAAATTAACAGACTGTAAATTGTTATCAATTTTGCATTCACCTTTAAATTCTACAACATGCTCCATCATTTTTGTTTGGAAATACTCCCAGCGGCTTTCTTCACAATAGTTTTTGAGGGCTTCTTCTATTGTAATATCGCTATTTTCCATGACAGGTGTAGCATGAATATATGTAATGTAGTCATTATCTGTTACGGCTTTTTGTGGACCGAAAAAGTAAAAAAATACACCAATTACCCCGATTGGTATGATCCAAAATATCGTCCGCTTTCTTTTCTCCATGAAAATAATCCCCCTTTTTGTATCATTAGTATAACATTGGAATGTTAATATTTTCTACATTGGGATAATATTTATCTCGAAAGAGTGATACTGTCCGCGTGCAGCCCGCGAAAGCAAATACGGTCAGTCTAATATGAATATAAGTGAAATTTGCTGGTCTCCAAGGATTATTGCGAACTTTATAGAATATTTATATTTAAATAGAAAAGGTGTTGGCTTTAATAAATATTCTTCATAACTGGAAGGGGCACAAATGAAAATGAGACAAATAATTGCGATGGGCGGCGGGGGCTTTTCAATGGAACCAGATAACCCGCTATTGGATAGTTATATTTTAAAACAGGCGGAAACGACAAAACCGAAAATTTGTTTCCTACCTACAGCTAGTGGAGATTCTGAACAATACATATCCAGGTTCTATCATTTTTTTAATAAACAAAATTGCGACCCATCACATTTATCTCTATTTAACCCGCTTTCTCGGGATTTGGAAAATTTTATTTTAGAGAAAGACATTTTATATGTTGGTGGGGGAAACACGAAAAACCTTTTAGCTTTGTGGAAGGATTGGGGATTAGACAGTATTTTAAGAAAAGCTTGGGAGGAGGGTGTTATTTTAGCGGGGTTAAGTGCAGGGGCAATCTGCTGGTTTGAACAGGGGGTGACAGACTCCTTTGGGGAGGGACTTGAACCAATAACCTGTTTAGGTTTGTTAAATGGGAGTAATTGTCCGCATTACGATGGAGAAACGGAAAGGAAGCCTGCATATCATAAACTGATTGAGTCAAATAAAATACAATCAGGAATTGCTGTTGATGATGGTGTTGCGGTTCATTATAAAGGGCAGGAAATCCATAAAATTGTGAGTTCCAGACCTGATGCTAAGGCGTACAGTGTGTTTTTGGAAAAGGGCATAATTGAGAGGGAACTCCAAACAGAATATTTGGGGGAACTTAATAGTTTAATTTAGACCAGATAATAAAATTTCTGAAAAGTGAGTTGTTAAACATGTTTTTCCTACAAATGTCCGGATTCCCGGGGTCCGGCAAGTCGACGCTTTCTCGACAAATTGCCAAGAAAACAGGGGCAGTCATAATAGATCATGACGTTGTAAAATCTTCGTTATTAACGTCATTGGGGGAAATTTCAATAGAGAAAAAACTTGTTGGTAAAATTGCCTATCATGTTGATTGGTCTTTAGTGGAATTTCATTTATCACAAGGGCAAAATGTCGTTTTAGATAGCCCTTGCCTTTATCAGGAAATGGTGGACCAAGGCATAAACTTGTCTAAAAAATATAATGCCACTTACAAATACATTGAGTGTTATCTGAATGATTTTCAAGAGATAAATAATAGATTGAAAAGTCGAAATAGAATGGTTAGTCAAATTGAAGCGGCCAGCTCAGAAGAAACATTTAAATTCACCATTGAAAATAGTAAGAAACCAAATGAAGGTTCATATATCGTTGTAGATACTAAAGATCCTTTAGAGAGATACATAGATCAGGTGATTGGTTTTATCAAGGAGTAAGCCATACTGAGATCTGCACATTTTGGAGGTGTTGATTTGAAACTAGTTAGTTCGAAAATGGGAATTTTAATTTTGTTTAGTGTTACTCTTTTATCTGGCTGCATACAAAAAGATTATGTGTTTTTTGGTGAAAGTGAAAATTGGAGAGTTCAATATACAGTGACGGATGATAGTGGCTGCAATTCTACTAAAGGCTATTTAAAATATGTGGGTAATGGCGCAATGCCAGAGCAATTGGAGTTTAGTGTTGATAATATAGAAGGGGCCTCCATTTCTTTAGATGAAAATGGCATGTTTTTCCTGCCTTATGGCTGTTCGAATGCAACGGAGGGATCAGAACTTAAAGCGACTGTAAAATGGGATAATCATTCGGAAACAATCCAATTGCCTTTAAAATGAAATTCTTATTAGATGCCTTTTTAAAGTAGTGAAATATTTCATATTGAATTTAAGTAGGAGGCACTGATTTGAGACAATCAACATATTTAATTGGGGTAGTACTGTTGGGTTTATCCATCGTAGTGGCTGCTTTAATATTAAGTAATACAGCATCGAACACAACTAATATCAATGAAGATTCAGAAAATGTCACTAGTTCAATACCGGATCTAATGACAACAACCCAGCTTGCTGAATACCTTCAAATAAGCGAACAATCAATTGAAATTATTATATCGCATGATGATTGGCAAAGGGAGGGATTGAGCAGCTATGATACTTATCAGTTTATCCCGTACCTTTTGCTCGATAATCAGAAAAGATTCATTAAAACAGAAATAGATGCATGGTTAAAATACAGGAATGATAACAAGTTAAATTATGATTAAAAAATGATGAGCTCCAAGAAGAGAAAAGAAAAAACACTCCGTAAGTTAAATGTTCGACTCTAACTTTCGGAGTGTTATCTTTTGAAGAAAGTTGTTTACCTTGTATTTGTAAACTTGAAGTTTGTTTTTCGTTCCTTCTCATCCCAAATGAGTTGGGCGTTGAAGATTTTACCGCCTTTTTTAAATCCTTTGATCAAGTCTGTTTCACCTGCAGCTAATAATTTCTTAAGATTCGTTTGCGTAATTGTTTTTCCGAGTATTTTTTTGGAAACCGAGAATTTACAGCTGGCTTTTTTGTAATTCGAACAGCCGTAAAAAGTACCGTGATCGACAATGGATCCATCACAAAGAACGCATTTCCCGACAACTGTTTTTTCTTTCTTATACTTTTTCGTATAGGGATTGTTTTCGGTTATTTTCTCCACATCGTTTTGATTGAATGCCCATTCTTTTTCCCGCTCACCGGCATCTACTATCAATTTATCTGCCAGTTTTTTGACCTGCTCCATAAAAACTTGTGGTGAAGCGTTCCCTTCCCCAATTTCAGAAAGGCGTTGCTCCCATTTAGCTGTCATAGATGCGGACGTCAAAATGCTTTCACCTAGAGCCTCAATGATCAGCATTCCTTTCGTCGTTGCAAACACTTGGTTTTTCCTCACTTCGATATAGTTCCGGTCTTTCAGTGTACCGATAATTCCGGCGCGCGTAGCTTCCGTACCTAAACCTTCTGTTTTCGATAAAACCTTTTCCAGTTCCGCATCTTCCAAATGTTTGCCTGCTGTTTTCATGACTGTAATTAGATTACCTTCGGAATAGCGGTTCGGTGGCTGGGTTTCCCCTTTTTTTACATTCGCTTTTACAACTGTCCCTTGCTCATTCTCCTGAAGAAGGGGGATGAGTTCATCTTTGTCAGCACTATCTTTCGAATGATGGATCACTTTGCGCCAACCTTCTTCCAGCAGCACTTTCCCTTTGGAAATGAATTCCGCTCGCTGATCGACAAGTGAGTGAACTGTTGTATAGGAGAATACGGCATTATTATAATGGGCCGCGATAACTTGCCTTGCAACTAAATCATAAATCTTTGCTTCCTCAGCACTGAGCTTTGCCATATTCGGGACTTGCTCAGTAATGATTATGGCATGGTGATCGGTTACCTTTTTTTCGTTTACAAACCTTCTGTTGTTCATAAGTGAAGTTGTCGGCGGCGGTAACAGATTTTTATATTGCTCCAACTTGCTTAACTGTCCTAGAATCGCCGGTAATGTTTTCGCTTCCTCATTCGTCAAAAATTGTGAATCCGACCTTGGATAGGAAACGACACCTTTCAAATAAAGCTTCTGTAAAATATCGAGCGTCATTTGCGGTGAAAATTTAAAAGCCTTGTTTGCTGTTGCCTGTAGTGCAGACAGATTGAACAAAAGGGGTGGTGCATAATCCTTCTTTTCTTTTTTTATATTTGTAATTTCCACGTTTTTATTGATGCAGAAGTTGGCTGCAGCAATTGCCTGGCGTTCCTCAAGGAGCCTTGTCACATTGTTTTTATGCCATTTCGCTTTTAGTATTTTGCCGTTAAAATTAAATTCTGCTTCCACTTCCCAAAATGGTTCAGATTTAAAGTTCGCAATTTCATGCTCACGTTTTACGATGAGCGCCAATGTAGGTGTTTGTACTCTACCAATGGAGAAAACGTCTTTTACTCCATTACGTTTAAGGAGTACCGTGTACAATCTGGATGTATTAATACCGATCAGCCAATCCGCACATGAGCGGCTTAATGCTTCAAAATAAATATTCCTCGTTTTTTCTTCCGGCAATAAGTTCGCAAATCCGTTTTTCACCGCATTTTCCGTTAAAGAGGATATCCATAATCGTTTCATCGGTTTATTCACACCGCAAACTTTCAAAATGGTACGTATAATAAGTTCGCCTTCTCGCCCCGCATCCCCGCCAATAATAACTTCCCGAATATCCGGTCTTTTCACAAGTGTTCTTATTATGTTGAACTGTTTATATTTTGTTTTTGTTACTTTATATTCGAAACGGTCCGGAATAATCGGCAATGTTTCCAAAGTCCATTTCTTCCAGGAAGCGTTATATTCTTCCGGAGCCTTCAATTCACAAAGGTGACCGATTGCCCATGTAATGAGAGCACCTTCCGGAAAGTATGTGTTTGGCTTAACCTCAAAATATCCAGGCTTTTTAGTAAATGAAAATGGGGCAGCCAATTTTGCTGCCTGATCTGGTTTTTCTGCAATTACTATTTTCATATATCCTTCTCCTACTAATAATAATTACAACTCCTATTGTAATAATTATAGATTAATTTACTGTCGAATGGGGGAACAAACATTTATTCATTACTATGGTTTATGGGGAAGGTTGTTTAACTATTTTGTCACTTCGTTTGCCTAGCACGATAAAATTTTTTTTTATTGTAAAAAAGCTATAAAATTAAACAAATAAATATCATTTTTTATAAAAATCTCATATAATATATTGACAAAATGACGAATTATTCGTATTTTGACTAAATAGATTAATGAATTTACTGAATAGTCTTGACTGAAATAGGATAAATTTGTACACTGTGTAAAGTCAAATGTTTTTTCGGTGAGTACAAATATCAATTTTGAGAGTAAGGATATGATGAGATGATAGTATGTAAATTTGGCGGCACATCTGTCGCGAGTGCAGAACAAATCAAAAAAGTAGCAAGCATTGTGAAGTCTAATCCTGAAAGAAAGATTGTCGCTGTTTCTGCGCCTGGTAAGCGTTCAAGTGATGATATTAAAGTGACGGATTTATTAATAGATTTAGCAAACACCGTGATTAATAAAGGCGATGTTGAAGCGAAAATTAAGGCAGTAGTAAATCGTTACCGTAATATCGCTGAAGATCTTGGTTTAGACAATACAATTTCAGATATTATTGAACAGGATATACGCGGGCGTGTGTCAGAAAATTGGTCAGACAAAGACTTATTCTTAGATAATATAAAAGCAAGCGGTGAAGATAACAACGCAAAACTGATTGCGTGTTATTTTAATGCAATTGGCATGTCCGCAAAATATGTAAGTCCAAAAGATAAATTGATTTTAAATGACTTCCCGGAACGTACGTATGCACTTCCAGAAGCATACGAAAACTTAAGTGTATTGAAAAATACAGAGGAGATTATTATTTTCCCTGGATTCTTCGGTTATACTAAAGCAGGCGTATTACGTACATTTGACCGTGGTGGATCGGATATTACAGGTTCAATTTTAGCATCTGCCGTTGGGGCGAAGCTTTATGAAAACTTTACGGATGTGGACTGTGTGTTCGCTGCAAATCCTAAAGTCGTAAATGATCCAGTTGATATTAAAGAAATTACGTATCGCGAAATGCGTGAATTATCGTATGCAGGTTTTTCCGTATTCCATGATGAAGCACTAATGCCGGTCTATAAACAAGGAATTCCGGTCAATATTAAAAACACTAATAACCCGTCTGCATCCGGAACGTTAATTTTACCAACTCGTCCGGCAACAAATCGCCCTGTTACAGGGATTTCCGCGGATAGTGGTTTTTCAATTCTTTATGTATCAAAATATTTAATGAATCGAGAAGTTGGCTTTGGCCGCAAGCTTCTTCAAATTATTGAAGAAGAAAACATTTCCTATGAGCATACACCATCTGGTTTAGACGATATATCAGTTATTATGCGTTCAAGCCAGCTGACAACTGAAATTGAAGAGCGTATTGTAAAACGCGTTAAGATAGAACTCTGTGCTGATGATGTTCAATTCAGCCATAACTTTTCGATGATTGTCATTGTCGGGGAAGGCATGCGCCATAATACAGGCTTAGCAGCACGTGCAGCCTCTGCGATTTCTGCAACAGGTGCGAATATTGAAATGATTAATCAAGGTTCTTCGGAAGTTAGTCTTGTGTTTGGCGTTCGTTCGGAATTTGAAGATCAAATTTTAAAGGGACTTTATGAAGAGTTTTTTGCAACAATTACTTCATTTTAGATAATATTTAGTCGAATCCACGTTGGGTTCGGCTTTTTTCTTTGAAATTTTGGGTATTGTAATAAAAAACCCATAGAATAGAGGGATAAATACATAAATATTAGGGGGAGACAACATGAAAATAGAAATTTTCTCTGATTTTGCTTGTCCGTTTTGTTATATCGCGAAAACGAAATTATTCCAAGCAATTAAGCAGTTAAATTTAGATGAAGAAACGGAAGTCGTTTACAGGGCGTTCGAACTAAATCCTGCAGCTTCAAAGTCGGAAACAATCTCTTATGTCGACAAAATCTTTAAAAAGAAAAACAATGATCTCCGTAAAACGGAAGAATTTATGGAAGCGTTGGAGATGCATGCAAAGGATGCAGGGGTCATATTCAATATTGATAAGGTAGTGCTCGCCAATACAAAAAATGCCCATCGTTTAACTAAGCTTGCAAAACTATATGAAAAAGATTTGGAGTTTGTAGATATTGTGATGGAACATTTTTTTTCAGAAGGTCTTAATTTAAATGACACGAAGGCACTGTTGGCCATTTGTGAACAGATTGGCATCGACCGGAGCATGGCACAAAAAATCATAAAGGAAGAACAATTCACCGAAGAGTTAGTGCTGGATCGATATGAGGCACAGCAGCTGCAAATATCAAGTGTCCCTTTTTTCGTCTTTGAAGACCATTACGGAATCAGAGGGGTGGAGCCGATAGAAGTATTTACAAATACATTGCTTCAAACGAAGGAATATATAAAGAAAAACCAAAAATAGAGATAGAATTTACTAGTCGGAGGAAGTCTTGTGGACAGAATTAAACGAGTTATTAAACTGATTTTCAGAAATCTATATTATTATCGAGTCGATTATATACGGACGTTTGCGATATTACGGATTGTGCAGGCATTTATTCTACTGCCGCTCATCTGGCTGATAACTGCGATTGTTATGGATATAACAGGGGTGCAGGTAATTACGCAAGACAGTATTCTTTATTTACTGACACATCCGTTTGCGTTATTTGGAATAGGAATCATTCTTTTTATCGGAATTGTATTCATCTATTATGAATTAGGATTTTTAATACTACTCGCCTACTATCAGCAGCGTGCCATTCCATATACATGGAAAGAGCTCTTAAAACGATTGAATCAGAAGGTTGTCTATTTTATCAGTTTGCAGACCTTACTGATTGTCGTTTACCTACTATTATTAATTCCGCTCATTTCATCATTATTACCAGTGTCATTGATTCAAAATATAAATGTACCGAGCTTTATTATAGACGAACTTTTGAACTCTCGTAATGGCACGATTTTATATGTTGTGGTATTAATTATATTGAGTTTTATAAGCTTACGCTTTATTTTTACTTGGCCATTTTTTACGGTTTACCAAGAGGTTACAATATTTAAAGCATTAAAAATGAGCTGGAAGTTTTCAAAAAGAAAACTACTTGAAACGGTCGGAATGATCGGGCTTATTGTTATCGTTAATTTAACGCTTTTATTGTTTGCGTTATCCATAATATTGACACCGCTATTTATCATTGAAAGTTTTAAACCGAGCTGGGGACTTGTAACCGCAAGCTTTACGTTAACACTTGCACAGGGTGTCATCATCCTGTTTTCTACAATATTGCAAGTTTTGTTTACTCAGTTAATTGTTATGGTAGCATTTCAGTTAACACGCCATAAACCGTTAATTGTTCAAGAAGAACCATTTAGACAAACGATTCGTCAATGGACTTTTATTATTGTCGTATTTGCATTTTTCCTTGTGAGCGGTTTTAATTTGATCAATTTGGAAAAGACAATTTACGAGCCAGATACAAACATCGTATCCCATCGCGGATTTATGGATGGTGGTGTAGAAAACACATTGAATGCGATTGAGGCGGCTAAGGAAGCAGAAGCGGATTTAGTGGAAATCGATATCCAGCAAACGAAGGATGGGGAGTTTGTTGTCTATCATGATAAAACTTTATCACGTTTGGCAGGTGAAGATGATATTGTCTATGATTTAACGCTGAATGAATTAGTCACAACGACTGTTTTGGCGGATGGGTTCAGCGACACGATCGCTTCATTTGATGAAGTGCTTGAAATGAGTCGTAATTTAAATATAAAATTGCTTATTGAGCTGAAAACACATGGTTTTGAAACAGAAGATTTTCTACAGCGCTTTGTTGATCAGCTTGATGAATATGATGCCTTGGATTATCATTATGTTCAATCACCTGATTTACCGACAATGGAAATGCTGGAAGAACTGGAACCACGGATTCATACTGGTCATGTGTACTCTATCGCATACGGTAAGTTACCGGAATCAAATGCCGACTTTATTTCGGTAGAGCAGTCTTTTGCGACAAAAAATATTCAGAAACAGGTTGAAGAGCGTGGTATGGAGTTGTTCGTCTGGACGATCAATGATGAGTCGGATATGCAGAAATTTTATGAGAAAAATGTAAATGGCGTCATTACCGACCATCCGGATGAGGCATTATCGATACGGGAAAAATTTGATGAAAAACAAAATCTTATACAACGGGTACTCAATAAAATCAACATTATCTATTAAGGGGAAATCAATGCAGACTTATACGTACGAAGTATTAGGGGATATAAAAGCCACGGAACAGCAGCCAGTATACAATGAAGCGGGGGAGCAAATCCTTAAAGTTCAGCGTATTTATGATAACGGTTTGAAAAAAATGCTGGACGGCTATTTCGATCACCGCTATTTTTTGAAATATGCGGTGCTTCGTAATAATGGACAATCATTGTTCGAAGTGAAAAAGATTTTCAGACGAGGGAAAGTGTGGTTTGAAGGGAAAGATCTTGTTCTAAACGAAAAATATATCATTAATTATGAAAACTGGCGTATAGGCGTTCCCGAACTTTTTATTTCAAGCAACAAATTTAAAATGAAAATTGATAAAGAAATGGAAGACTGGTCCAACTTTATTATAAATGACGAGGTTATCGCAAGGTGGCTTGCTGTTTATAATGAACAGTCGGATATGTTTTCGGTTAAGCTGGTTGTTTCGGAAGAAGCACCGGTACAGGACCCGGCGTTTTACATTGCGATTGCGCAGGCTGCACTATTTATAGGGGTATAGGAGAGTAAAAAGATGAATGTTGTATTTGTATTAACAGAAACGGCTGAAGAAGTATTGCAAATGGTCAGTAACGATGTTGCGGGACTGCTCGCTGCTGTAAAAGGTGAAAGTGTTTCGTTCCCGTTTGGCAGCTATCAATATGACAGCCACACATTGGATCATTATTTACTGGAAAATGGTACATATCAGCAAGAGCTTGTCATTTTTTTAAAGCCAGAGCAGAAAAATAATGAAACGATTTTGCCATTACCAAAAATGCAGGATTAACGTAGCTGATTGGCAGCAATTATGTATACGTTTCATCTAAATAAAGGAAATTAAATTCACTTGTCGAATGTTATTGTTGAATACATGTTGGCAGGTGAATTTTTTTGCGGCAGCTAAATTTATTTGATCTGGAATTTGAACAGTATCAGCCGAAGTTTCAATTGATGGATACTGTAAAGGTGATTTTAATCGATGAACAATTGGATAGTGAAACCTATCATTTTCGCAAATTTTATGAAGCTCATATTATCAATAAAGTAGGGGAAATAACAAACATTCATATAAGTACAGCTGGAATCATTACCTATGAAGTGGATATATACGGAGCAAAATATTATTTGCTTGAAGAGGAACTTATTTAAGACTGAATATGTAAACGGAAAAGAGGTTGGGAAGAAATAGAAGTACCTTTAGAGAAGTTAAAAACCTTATTAAGAAACGGAGATTTTTAACGCTCAGTAAAAAAATGCTATTTTTCTCTTAGAGAAAAATAGCATTTTTGGGTTATGTCCCACCATCTTGCTATTTATTTTTCCGTTCAAGTTTCATACCGATAATGCGGATGACGATGCCGATTAGGATAAACACCCATCCGATGCCGATAAATACATAATTCAATGTTTGGTTAGTGTTAGGTAGTATGCCAAACAAACCTAAACAAACGACTATAATGCCGGAAAATGATACAAGCATTCCTGCTGTTACAATATTCACGAACTTCACCTCTGAAAGATTCTAACATGACTTACTATTGAACACAATGTATAGTATTTTCCTGAAAAAAAGTAATAATTTTTTAAAATGTACAATATATTGAAACTATTGCCAATAATTAGGCGTATAATAAGGAGAACATTAAAGGAGGAATTGAAAATGAAAAAATGGACAACCGCTTTAGGCATGTCGATTGTTTCGCTAGGATTGCTTGCCAGTCCTGCTCTTGCAGAGGCATCTGTGAACCCTAAAGAAGAAAGGGTACCCATCTATGTGGCGATGACGGATGAGAGTGTAACAAAAGAACAGCTGATCCAAGTTTTAAAAACGAAATTACCGGATATGTTTGCTGGATACTCCAACAGTGATTTCCAGATGACATCGATGAGTTATCATTATGCCGATGATTTGACGACGCGCTACGAATTAACATTCCAGAAAAAAGTTAATAAACAAACGGAAGGCGGCAGTGTTTCTTTCAGATCGGACAATCTAGAAATAGAGTCTTTATATTTCAGTCCTGCAAGTTTAAAGGATGCTTTATTCCCTGGAAAAATAACAGAAGAACAAGGACGTAAAATTGCTGAAGATTTTGTTAAAAAGGTTGCTTCATCATCCAATTATGTATTATCTAATGAAACACCTAGTTATTTCAGCCGTTTAATTACGGAGCCGATCACGTATAACTACAGCTTCACTTCAACTGAAAAAAATATTCCGATCCAGGATCAGTCAATTGTAGTGAGTGTACTTGGCGATGGCAAAATCCAGTATTTCACACAAATGAGTCCGGATCAAAAACGAATATCATTTGAAGAGGCAACAAATGTTGTGACAAAAGAGAAGGCGCTTGAAAAAATGAAAGATCAGTTAAATCTGACATTGCAGTACTCGATTGATTATTCACTGACATCTTCAAAACCTTCTGTGAAACTTGTTTATTTGCCAGCGCCAAATGTAATTGGATTGCATGCAACATCGAATAAATGGGCAACAACTACGGGCAAGGAGGACTCTTTAAATGGCAAGGTAGCATTACAACCGCTTGCTCCTAACCAATTAAAAGCACCATCACCAATTACAATTGACGACGCAAAGGAAATAGCAAAACAGTTAGTAGAAAGCCAGGGGAACACAACTAAATTCACGATCGATCATGCTTATGAACATGAAATGAATGACCAAGCTGTAATCAGTGTTTCTTATTCGTACCGTTACCGCAACGGTTCATTCGGTTCATCGATCGAATTCAATAAAAATACAGGGGAACTCATCTCCTACTCTGACTTCTATAGTCCAATGCCGTTTGAAGATGATGAAACGGAAAACACAGTACCAAGATTGGATAAAGATAAAGTCCTTGCAGCAGCGGAAAAATACGTAAAGGAACTTGCTCCTACATCCGTACATGAATATGCAAAGGCAAATACAGATCCGGTTTATGATAAAGAATCAAAAGTGCACTATGTGAATTTCCCGCGAATTAAAAATGGACTGATTGTAAATGGTGACAGTCTATCGGTAACAATTGATGATGAAGGGAAATTGAAATCATTCTACCGCTATCCGTTAGATATTGAGGAATGGCCGGATGCTGCTGCATCAGTTTCAAGCGAAGAGGCAAAGAAACTATTTGCTGATGCACTGGATGTTAAGCTTGTTTACCACAGACTGCAAAACGAAGACGGGAAATACGAGCTCGTCTATGTGCCGACAGTTAATGGACAAGAGTACTATCAGATTGATGCCAACAGTGGCGAGATTATCAGCCCATATGCACGAACTGAAAAAGCGAAAGTTACTCATCCGACTGCCGAAAAGGAACTGAACTATTTAATCCAGGCAGGTGCAATTGAAGTGAAGGATCCGAAAACTTTCAATGCAGATACAGCCATTTCGCAGGGACAGGCATTGCAAACAATTATAAAATCCATCACTTATTTCTATGAGGATTATTATGCATATCGCCAGGAGCAGCCACCAGTATCGTTTGAAGATATCAATCCGGATCACCCATACTATAATGTAGTGGAAACAGCAACACGTTTAGGCATTTTAAATCCGGTTGAAGACGAATTGAACATCGACCAAAAAGTAACAAATGAGCAATTAGCCGTTTGGTATATCCGTACACTTGGACTTGAACAAGCAGCAAAGCATCGGGATATTTATCAGTTAACGATTAAAGATGCGGCTGATGTCGATCCGGAAAAAACCGGATATGTTGCGATTTCCCATGTGTTAGGACTTCAAGGTACGGAAAATTCATTGTTCTTGCCGAAAAAGGAAGTAACATATGCGGAGCTAGCTAAATCTATTATTAAGCTTGCTTACGAAATTGCAGAAAAGCGAAATAGTGGTTCATATTATTACTAAGCCCTATTCTGATTTTAAACTCGTGAAGTTTTTAAGAACTTCACGAGTTTTTTTATTTTTTTCAAAAAAATAAGGAATATACGTTCTCTTTTATGCAATAGTTAGTGGTTTAACTGTACCGACTTGTGATAAAATAATTTAAAGTGCTAAACTGAAAAAAATCGCGATAATTTTTTTGAAACGTTGTAAGATAGTACAAGTAACGAATCAATAATGGAAGTTGGGAAAAAAATGCAAAAAAATAAATACCGAATTCATAGTAATGTTCTGTTTGAAATTGCACAAAGCCGTTCATTCACAGAAAAGGATAATATCGAGGAACGTTTTGATGAAGAGGGAAAAATCAAATTATTAAGTGACCGTGCTGGAGCGGATTTATCACTATCGATTGTAAAAACTGAAGATGGGATCGCTTATTCAGTAAAATGGGATGACTCGGAAGAAGTTTTCAAAGGTTGGAACATGGCTTGGGAAGAATTTATTTGGTGCCTTGGTGTTGTCAACAAACCACTTGAAGAAGCGGCGAAAAAAGCTGCAGAAGAAGCGAAACGTCGTGCAGCTGAAGAAGCATTGCTAGCAGAAGAGAATGCAGAACTTGAAGAAGCCGTAGCGGAAGAAGCGTCAACTGAAGAAGCTTCGGCTGAAGAATCATCTAAATAATAATGTAAAACGCCTTCTCAATATAATTGAAGAAGGCGTTTTGATTACGCCATACAATAGTAAGAAGCCGATAATTTAAATGGATTACAAATAAAAAAACATCCATTTCCTCACATTGGGGGAAATGGATGTTTCAATATATCTATTTATCTGAACTAACAATGGCATAGCGTTCCCATTTTCGACTGCGCCAGCGGAAAATAACGAGCACTGCGCG
>NZ_JBELZM010000018.1:0-67785 GCF_040273735.1 Solibacillus sp.
AATTGGTTCAGAAAGTGGGGAAATATTTGCTTATGAGGCTTTGCTACGTACTACCCCCATTATAAATCAAAAAATTATTTTTAATTACGGTAGGGATGAAGGAAATTTATTTAAGTATGATTCTGCAGCTATCTCAAATGCAATAAAAGAATTTCCTTATTCCTACTTTGAGAAGTATATCCTCTTTTTAAATGTGTACCCTTCTTCTATAGTTCACCCAAATTTTAAAGATTTCATTGAAAACTTATTACATAACTATCCAAAGATAAAAAATAGGATAGTTTTTGAACTAAATGAAGATAGTTGTGAAAAGCATTTCTGGAAAGAGGAATTTTTTTCAGAAGGTTTACAGTGGTTGAAATATATGGGTTTTAAAATTGCTTTTGATGACGTTACGTTTACTCATTTTTCTTTAGACTTTATAGAGAATTATAAACCTGATTTTTTAAAGTTAGACCGTTCATGTTCTGAAAATTTATCAGCATTAATAGAAAAACAAATTACTATAATGCATTTTATTTCTAAGATGAAGAGAAATATATACGTTGTTCTTGAGGGAATTGAGACAAAGAAAGATTTTCAAACTGCAAAAGAAATTGGAGTACCTTATTTACAGGGTTATTATATTTCCAAACCTCATCGAATATAGCTAAAATATAATTAAGAAATAATTATAATAGAGAAGGTAGTGGGTAATTTGTTATCTTAAGTACTGAGAGCAATTTAAGTATTGCAGCAGGTACAAGTGAACAAACAATTGTAACATTACAAGCGTTGACAAACTTAGCCGAAGTGTTAAACACTTTAGTTTCGCAATTCAAAACTCACAAATAAAAGTACCTTACTCCCCCATTCTTTCTTTGGGGGTTTATTATCTACTTTTAACCTTTTTTCAATTTCTTATAATTCTTTATTTTTGAGGCAACACACTGATAAGCGATAGCCCACATTCTTTAATTTATAATGAAAAAGTTGAGGCTGGGAGTTCATCAATTCTCAAACGAAGTAAACTATAGGGTTTTATGCGCAGGTCTCTTCCATAATGAAATCTTGGCTGCCTGTGTAATTGATTTACGATGACATATAAAAATTGATCGGGGCCAATCGAAAAAGTATCCGGCCATAAAATTCTCGGATCATGAGCAATGGTTTCCATTTCACCATTCGGTAATATCTTTCTAATACTGTTGTTTTCATAATCTCCCGCATAAACCGTTCCTTTTTCACCGGTAATCATTCCATCAGACGCACCTTTTTCCCCCCAATACTGCACATATTGGGATAAATTCATGTCCAATATGCTTCTGTCTCTTAATGTTTCTGTTGAAATTGAGAACAGTTGACGGCTTGTTAGTGGAGCATAAAATAAAACCTTTCCATTAGGAGAAATCGCTAAACTATCCGAAGCCATTCTAAATGGGAAAGTCGTTCCATCTGGATTTCGATTCATTAAAATTTCCCCTTCTACTTTCGGTAAAAAATAGGGATCAGGTGAAGTTGATACTGCTCCATTTAATCTTCTAAACGCAATACCATTATCTAAATCCAGAACGATAATAGCCCCTGGTCCTCTTGAAGACGAATCCGTTATATATGCATACCCTGCTCTTCCAACTCGAAAATCCAAACGAACATCATTCAGATAAGTTGTTGGTAAGACAACATCCTCTGTAAAAGTATATATTCTCTTTATTGTATTCGTACTTAAATCAACAGCTACTAATTTTGCTCCCCCTTGAATAGGTTCAGAAAAATATGGAGCCCCTGTATCCAGTACCCAAAGTGTTCCTCTTCCATCAGCAACTATGCTTTGGACACTTACGAAAGACAATGCAATATTACCCGTATTATTCAAATTAGTTTCTAAATTGGGATAAGGCTTCAATTGACCGTCCACAATTTCCGCCACAGTAAATTGAACTTCATCTCCCCATTTCGGAAAGCAAACAAAAATACGACCGGTTTCGGAAACGCTGACACCTGTAGGCATAGCCCCATAAAAAGCATGCACCAGTTCAAATTGCCCAAAATATTTTTCCATAGGTAACATAGGTTGCACGATATCCTCCTTATCAAATTCTATCGGATATGAATATATATGATAAAAAAATATTTATTGTGCAAGTTCTTTATACATTTTTATACCCTAATGGATGCTACAGCTTTTAACCCCTCTTTATTAAAAATGTTGGTCAAATAACCCTAGTATAAAAATATTTAAGGCTAAGCGAGTTTCTTCTGTAACAATTTGACTGAAAAATTTACTATCCTTTCTTACTTCTTTTTATAAGAAATAAACGAATTGAATAGAATGCCCAGATAATTATAAGAAGATAAAAAATAATAATTTCAGTTACCTCCATTACCAAAAAAGGATTTACGGCATTCTTAATTGAAGTTTTTAAGTCAAATCCTAAAAGTCTGTCCATACCTATAGAAAAGCATGATAATAATACCAACATCAAAATAGAAATACCGAGGATTTTCAATTTTTATCACGCTCCATAAGCGAAATTCTCATTAATTCAATTAACAATACGTTTGCGTTGCTTTTTCCTATTCTTAAAAAAAGCAATAATAAGTAGGAGACCAGGAATAATTACTTGAAAAGGGAGATGCACATACAATGGGACAATCTGCAGTCCTTCATAAACATGTTCTGAAAAATTGCTGGCAATGGTAATAGACAAAACTAAAAGGAGCAACCCCAACGGATACGCCAATTTAGCAGAATCTTTGATATTGAATAGATTTGCAGTGCCTGCCAAGGTAGCATAGAAATACAGACTGATTTTGAAGAAGCCTCCGATTACCGTAGAAAGCATAAAAGCAATATCCAGCCGTTGTAAAAAACCTGCAACTTCAATGGTTTGTATAGTTGAAAGAAGGGGGAAATGTGAACGAGAAATGAGGTTTACACCGAGTACACTGATATTCATAGCCATGATTAGCGCTATGATCAGTCCACTCAGCCCAATTCCGAGTAAACCGGTCTTCATCGTCTTTGATTTTTGCTTCAAGTAAGGCAAAATCATAGCAAATACAATGACTTCTCCAAAAGGAAAAAAAAGCGTTTGAGTAAATGCCGTTTTTAAGACCGGCTTTAATCCATCTTCGAGCAATGGTTCTAGGTTTGATACTTCAATAATACCTGAAATAGTAATTAAAATTGCGCCACTAATGCCAATCAACAACATGATTATAATTAGTAGTTCTCCTGTTCTTGCAATAACCTCTATTCCTTTACGAATTGTATACACAACCACTAATACCATCAATACATTCATGACAAATAATGGAGTTTGTGGATAGAAGACAATGATTAGCATTTCTCCAAAATCCCTAAGAACTCTTGCCGCAATATACATAAAGTAAAGAACATAAAAGAAGGCCAGAACCTTCCCTAAAAAGCTGCCTAATATTTTCTGTATATATTCTGTAAGCGGAATTTCGGGATAAAATGAATAAAGGCTATGATAAATCCAAAATAAACAACAGCCGCCTGCCAACCCAATCAAAACAGCCAGCCATGCATCCTGTTTCGCTTCAATAGCAAGAGGAACTAAGATGGCTGTGCCAATTTCAAATAAGAATATGAGTACTAAAAGTTGGTATGCACTAATTTTTGCCTTTTCCAATAAATCACCCCTATTTCAGTGCTTAATCCTTCAAATCCGAAAAAAAAGAATTAGATCTTAGACCGGTCCGTCGTATAAAAGCTTCAACTTTGACCTGTACGTTTAAGTCTGGAAAGTAATTATTATTCCAATCATTTTTCAGTGTTTTCCACTTTTCAGGGTCAGAACGATGAACTACTTCGCCAAATCCAAATATATCTGTCTTATTTTGTTGTGTACGCTTAACCGTATCTTCTAACTGTGTCTTTATTTTTTTCTCCAGTTCTTTTTCTAACTCCAATATAACTTTCGGATCCTTCAGGTCAATAGATGTCCTTACTTCACGAATATCACCTTCAGCACGTACATTAATCCTAATGCTTGGGATGTCGTTTTTTGTATCAGCAGAAACCTTCGTCTTTTGCCGAAAAACATTGTAAACAATAGCATTTTTCTTTTCGTCCCTGTCCAGTTCGACATCAGTTCCTTTAATTTTATCCAGTATCCAGATTACCCCTTTGGCCATATCCTCTTGGTACCAGTCAATCAACTTCCCTTCTTTGAAAATGGCCAACCCATCTGCTTCCAAAGTGGTATCGAGTTCAGATTGTTGGACATTCTCCATTTTTTTCCCCTGTTCAATATCTCCATTCATACTAAAACCACTGATCACCGGTTCTTTTCCTTCGGAGGTAAGTGTCTTAATAACATCTTGAAGAGTCATTTCCACATTTGTACCCCTAAGTTTTTCAGTTACTTCCAAAGTTCCGTTCACTTTTTCAGCTGGAATCTTATCGACCGCTGTCAAAGATTTAAGCAAATCTCCCGCTTTTGTATTATGAGCAATCACAATCCTTGCTGTAGAACGGATTTCCGGCTCGCGTTCAAAGGCATCTAAAACATTTTCCAGTCCATCTTCTCGTACCACCTCTTCACTCAATACAATTAAATTTGCATGAGCATGATACAGCTTTCGGGAAATTTTGGCTGATGCTTTGAAATGGGCTTCAAGTACACTTTCTCCTGTTGCAGAGTAAACTGTAACTGCAGGACTTTGCCCAGCTCCTCCCCCTTGTAGTCCCCCCGCCACATTCATTGGATTGATCAATTGAATCGTCTTGGTATATTGCCCCTCTTCATTTTTATCAATAGATGTGGCAGAAATGATTGCCAGTTCATTTAACTCGTTCTGACTCCAACATCCCGTTAGGAATAGGGTAGTTACCATTATTAAGTATAGAGAAATCAATTTACGACTCATTTCAATCTCCTTTATCATAGTCAGAATTCTTCATAGTACGAGGTCCTGGAGGGTGTGGTTTCTGATTTTCTCCTTGTCCGTCCTTATTTCTGCCACTAATCAACTTTGGTCTTTTCTTGTAATCCCAAAGTTGTCGTCGGACAATGGTATCCCCAGCTTCTTCCTTAATGAACGGAGCAAGAGGTGTCATATATGGAACACCGAATGAACGTAAGCTGGATAAGTGAACAACAAGAATGATAAACGCCAGAATCATTCCGTAAAAACCAAATGTTGCTGCGCTGAGCATAAACATAAATCTAACCAAACGTGCAGATATAGCAACCGCATAGGAAGGGGTCGCGAAACTGGCAATCGCAGTCATGGAGACAACAATGACCATGACTGGTGAGACAATGCCTGCCTGAATTGCTGCTTGTCCAATGACAAGCGCCCCTACGATGGAAATTGTTGAACCAATCGCTTTAGGCATTCGGATGCCTGCTTCTCTTAAAATTTCAAACGTAATTTCCATGATGAGTGCTTCGATAAATGCAGGAAAAGGAACAGATTCCCGCTGTGCAGCAATAATGACGGCCAATTTTGTTGGAATCATCTCCTGGTGAAAGGTTGTCGCAGCGATATAGACTGCAGGCCCAACAAGGGATATAAAGAAAATGATCGTACGTAATAAACGAATGGCTGATGAAATGTCAAAACGTTCATAGTAATCCTCAACCGATTGAAAGAAGTCAATAAATAAGGCTGGAACCATCAGTACAAAAGGAGTCCCATTTACGAATATGGCAATCCTTCCTTCAAGAAGATTACCTGCCACTCCATCGGGCCTCTCTGTATGATGTATAGTGGGGAAAGTCGTATTTGTCTGATCTTCAATAAGCTGTTCAATAAAACCGGATTCTAAGACGCCATCGATTTCAATTCTTTTTAAACGTTTACGTACTTCTTCAATGATTTCATTCTTTGCTATTCCATTTATATACATGATGGAAACATCTGTTTTCGTCATTTTGCCAATCTTCATGGATTCGATCCACAAATCTGGCGAATTGATAATCCGACGCACCAGCGCAATATTAGTCTCAATAGATTCGTTAAACGCTTCTTTCGAACCACGAATCGAGACATTGGTAGTCGACTCTTGAATGGAACGTCTTTCCCCACCTTGAGTGCTGACACTTAGCGCTGCGTTACTGCCCTCCATAAATATAATCGTATTTCCTGACATCAATTCTGTGAATAGTTCCTCCCAGTCCCTTGATTTTTTTATTCCACCGACAGCTACAACATCTTCGGCAATCATATCGATTACCTCCTGTTGAGGATTCTGTTCTTGGGAAGCAGGATTATCAATCATCGCTTCTATTAAAAAGTCGTTAACAGTTTGATTATCTACCAGCCCTTTAACATATACAATTTTCGTTTTAACCTTAGGAAACTTCCCCAGTTTAACCGGTCTGATTACAATATCTGAACTATTTCCTGTTCTTTTTTTAACGATTTCTACATTCACGAACAATGAGGTATCGATGTTATTCGACGATTTATCTGTAGATTCAGTAGGGCTATTTCCTTGCTGATTTTTACTATTCTTCATTTCCTTTTTCCCTTTAAAAAATGAAAACATGGCACCGATACCTTTCTTTGCTTTTCTACAGTTATTTCAATCATAGGGCCCTTTTATACAAAATTTTCTATCATTCCATATAGATTTAGGAGTACGTGGTGCATTTTATGTAGGATTTGAGGTTAAGTATTTCAAAATATCACATTAATGCATTAATGGATGGTGAAGACTAATTATCTGCTAATCCTATATTTCAATAACTAAGGCGCAATCCATTCATAATTAGTTCCTTCTCTAACCAAGGGTTATGTACGTTAATAGCTTTTAAAGCAGATATAGTTTTTCTTTAGTATTTTCATTTCTAATCCAAAACCTAAATGTATATATAGATTTCTGCAGGGTAGACTTTAATCGTTGTAACTTTTTTTAAAAAAAATCTGGAGGTGCGACAAAACGTGTTAGAGAAAAAATTAGCACTTCATGAAACAATGGAATTTCATGAAGTCATAAACTTTATGACAACTAGTTTACTTAAATCAAAGTTAAGCCAAGGTGTCGTCTTTGATGATGATTTAAGAGCCTTATTAGACAAAAATGTTAAGCTATCTACTCCAGCACTCACTGCCATGGTTAAGCTTTACTCTAAATCAGAATTAGAATATTAGGAGGACAATTTTATGCAAGACTATTTAGATCCTATAAATTCAGTTGGAATGCCTGAACTAACGGATTCAGGAGTTGCGCTTGAGTTTTTACTTACTACCAAAACGGGTATTCGAAACCTTTCAATCGCCTTAACCGAAACAGCTTCCCCTGCACTCCAAAAAATCATGAGAACACAGCTAGATGTCATGATTGATTTATATTTTGAAATTTCTGAACTCATGATGGAAAAAGAATGGCTGAAGCCTTTTAATCTTGAAGATCAAAAAGAACTGGATATTAAATCTGCAGAAAATGCGATTAATATTGCACAGTTGGAATTATTCCCTAAGAGCATGAACCGCAAAGGAATGTTCCCTACCCCACCAAAAAATTAACTAAAAAAGAGGGATTTTTTAAATGAAAGCTGTTACTTATCAAGGTGTTAAAAATGTTGAGGTTAAAGAAGTAAAAGACCCTAAAATAAAAAAAGCCGATGATATAATTGTCCGCCTAACAACAACGGCCATTTGCGGGTCAGACTTGCATTTGATTCATGGAATGATTCCAAATCTTGGACAAGATTATGTCATTGGCCATGAACCGATGGGAATTGTAGAAGAAGTCGGCAAGGATGTGACGAAGGTAAAAAAGGGTGACCGGGTTATCATTCCTTTTAATATCGCCTGTGGTCAATGCTGGTACTGCAATCATGAGCTGGAAAGTCAATGTGATAATTCCAATGACAATGGTGAAATGGGCGCCTACTTTGGCTATTCAGACACTACAGGCGGTTTTCCGGGAGGACAGGCAGAGTATATGCGCGTTCCCTATGGCAATTTTCTCCCTTTTAAAATTCCGGAACAATCTGAAGTTCCTGATGAAAGTCTTGTTCTCCTAGCCGATGCTGCCTCTACTGCTTTTTGGAGTGTAGAGAATGCCGGTGTGAAAAAAGGAGATACGGTTGTAATTCTTGGCTGCGGACCTGTTGGGCTATTGGCACAAAAATTTGCTTGGTTGAAAGGTGCAGAAAGAGTAATCGCAGTTGACTACATCGCGTATCGTCTTAAACATGCAAAAAAGACAAATAACGTCGAAATCGTTAATTTTGAAGATCATCAAAATTGTGGTGAATATTTGAAGGAAATTACAAAGGGCGGTGCCGATGTTGTGATTGATTGTGTCGGGATGAGCGGAAAAATGACGCCTCTAGAATTCCTTGCTAGTGGAGTAAAACTGCAAAGTGGCGCTATGGGAGCGATAGTCACAGCCAGTCAAGCTGTACGTAAAGGTGGAACAATCCAAATTACTGGTGTTTATGGTGGGAGATATAATGCCTTCCCACTCGGCGATATATTCCAGCGCAATGTAGCCATACGTACTGGACAAGCACCAGTTGTTCATCTCATGCCGCATGTCTATAACTTAATTGCTGATGGTAAAGTGAATGCAGGTGATATCATCACACATGTCCTGCCCCTTGAAAAAGCAAAACACGCCTATGAAATATTCGATACAAAACAAGAAGATTGCATTAAAGTAGTTTTAAAACCTTAAAATTAGTGGGAAGGTACTTTTGTCTCTGTTTTATTGCAAAAGTACTTTTCTTTTCGGAAGAGCTCGAAAATTATCATAAATCACTTCATTACTGACACCCATACAAAACATTTATAATAGACATTGTTGTGACTATGCGCTTCTTTTTTATTGCGTTATTTTTTATCTTTACATTACTATTTAATTGAATAACATTTCAATTGATAACACTAAATCCTACCTGTGCTTCTATTTCATACTTTTCCTCTGGTTCCGTCTCCTCTGAAACTCTAATATAAAAATCTGCAATACCGTTTACGACATAATGTCCAGCAGGAAATTCTTTATCCATAACTCGTTTCATGAAAGCTTTATATTCATTTTTGTCTTCGGAACTATATCCTCCACTTCCAACATATCCTTCTCGAAGTGGTTCCCCCTTAACTAATATCGTACTTATTAACGGCTCATTCATTCCATATTCAATTTCATAATTTCTCATAGTCTCAACCATTGGAAACGAAAATGGCGAAGCAGAATGGAAAATTTCAATTCCTCCTTTATCACCTGTATATTCCAGTTCTGCATATATTTTTACCGGCTCATTTTCAATATACTCTGCTTTTTCGGTTACAAGTCGATAGGTAAAATCCCCCTCAGTAACTTCGGCCTGTGTTTCCAGCTTATCTGTGTTGTACACCTCATTATCAAGCTCCTTGTCATTACTTTGTTGGCAACCAAATAAAATAATTGATATAAATACAAAAGATAAAATCGTTGTTATTTTTTTCATTGAGTCACACCTCCTTTTATAATTAGACGGGGGTTTCATAGCTTTCGTTTCAAAAATAATCCAGTAGCTTCTTTTTTACACTAACCTATTCGATAAGATCACCTACATCTATAATAAATATCCAGATTTTTTATTGAGTGATATTCCGTTAAATGGCCCTATAACAGAAAAACGCGATCTTCTTATTGAAGAATCGCGCCTGATTGTTGTATAGCTATATCATAACAACATATGTAATTTAGCCTTTGTATTTGTTACTACCCGGTAGTTTTTTTATTTCATACCAAGCTCTAATTGCTTCTTCTCGATGATTCCCTTTATTTTTGGGATCTGCGAAATAGTCTCGGATAAACTGATTGTATTCAAATTCTAAGCCTATTTGTTTCTTATACAACGGGTCTTTTTTTCTTTCCTGCTCTTCATACCATGCATTTACAACATCACGATATGTTTTTCCTACATTTTCTCTAAAATAATTTTGAATATAAGTAGAAAAATGAAATTTAGGAATTTCTGACTTGAAGAAGGCCCTTACAGTTTGACTACAACGGTGATTTTCCGTTATTACTGTATCTAAATTTAAATCTGTTAATATTGCTTCATTTGTAGGCGACTTTCTTTTTTTCAGTGGTTTTTGTATTTCTCCTGTTTGAAGAAATGCAGTTATTCTATCCGTGATTTCAATTTTAGAACCAGAGGCACTCATCCCGTTCTGTCTACAAAAATTTTGTAATTCCTCTTTTAACCAATAAAAACTTTGAAATTTTTGTACATCCAATTCCCTTTTTAGATCAGGCCTCAAATATTACACCTCCAGTAGTGGTTAGTACTATTATAAAACTTACATTCTTCTTTTGTCGTTCTTTTTGATAATATTATCATTCTTCTTTTTCGATTAATGTAATATACAAAAAGACGTGTTTCTCGTTAAACGCAGCCCCTGACTCCACATGCGTCGACTGTGTGCTGGTGGGTTTTATAATATAGGCCAGGCTCAAATCTTATTTAATTGAAGTCTAGCCTGGTTTCTTATGCGTTTTGATGTTGCCTATTCCACTCACACCCCAGATTATAGGAAATCATAAATACCTGTTTTTTAATACTAATATATTTTGGTTCAAGAACAAACATTCACAATCTTTGAGATTGTTATCATGCGTAATTAACTAATAGATCCCAATACTATTTTCACTTTTAAAATTCAGATAGTTAGATAAAAACACATCTATTGTAACTTTTAATAATTATTCAGAATTGTTAGACTATTATCAACTACCATGAATACACTTAAAACTTAATTCTTTCAGGAGGGATACAAATGGAGAAAAAGTTACACTTATTACCATATCAAGTGGATGAAGTGGTCGAAATGGTCGAAGTGGTGCCAAAAGGTATTGAACTTATTGCAGCACCAGAAATTTGGGAGAATTCTAAAGGGAAGGGAATCACTGTTGCGATATTGGACACAGGCTGCGACGTCACCCACCCTGATTTGAGTGAGCGTATTATCGGCGGACGGAATTTCACTCGTGATGATGATGGACAACCTGATGTATACATCGATTATAATGGCCATGGAACCCATGTGGCTGGCACAATTGCTGCAATTCATAACGGCACGGGAGTAGTTGGTGTTGCACCTGAAGCAAGTTTATTGATTTTAAAAGTGCTTGATAAAAGTGGATCAGGACAATACGACTGGATCATAAATGGTATTAACTATGCAGTTGAACAAAAGGTGGATATCATCTCCATGAGCCTCGGAGGTTCTGTCGATGTACCTGAGTTACACCAGGCTATTCAAAATGCAATCACTAATCAAATTCTAGTAGTGTGTGCCGCTGGTAATGAGGGAGATGGACAGAGTTCTTCAAATGAATTTGCCTTTCCCGCCTGCTACAATGAAGTCATCAGCGTCGGATCCATTAACCTGCAACGCAGTTCTTCTGAATTTTCAAATTCGAATAATGAAGTCGACTTAGTAGCCCCTGGTGAAGGAATCCTTTCAACGTATTTAAACGGAACTTATGCAAAACTAAGCGGAACTTCGATGGCAACACCGCATGTATCCGGTGCACTTGCACTCATAAAAGTGAGTGCCAACAGAAACTTTGAACGAAATCTGACAGAGACTGAGCTGTATGCACAATTAATAAAGAGAACCATTCCTTTAGGAAACTCGCCAAAACTCGAAGGCAACGGATTGCTGTACTTAACAACAGAGAAATACTTATCGGAGGTGTTCAACCAAGAATTATCTGCAAAGGCGTTGAAAATATAATGGAAAAACTAAATTTGCAATACTGTGAATGGGAAACGGCCAAGTACAAACTTTTTAATAAAGAAAAACGACCCTTATTATGTCGTAAAGAAAGATGAGGAAGTCAGAAATCGATACTATCAGAGCATTTCATTCACAGATGCCAATCTTATAGATAGCCATCACACATTGCTAAAAAAACACATACAAATCAGTTAAACTACAGCCCCCACCGTTATTTGTACCCTTGGTTTGATTTGCAGGAAAACTTCTGGAAATAGGATGGATCCACTTTCTCTTATAGAGGAGGATATCATCTCCATGAAATGCAGGCAAAAGGGTTAATCAGCATCTTCTCGGATAATCTATTTAACTGTGAACATGTAGTGCCTTAATCATGGTTCGATAAAAAAGACCGATGAGAGGAGACTTGCATCATCTATTCGCCTTCGACCCACCTGCAATAGCAGTCGTAGCAACTACCCCCTACTATGATTTCCACAATTATAACTATGAAGGATTAACATTGTCCTATATCCGAAAAATGTGATTTTCTTATTGAAGAATCGCGCCCGATTGAATAACAGAAGAGATTTTATTTAAAAACAATACAGGCAGTAACAATTAGGGACTGAGTCCTTGTTGTTACTGCATTTTGTACTTTATAAGCAATTTAAATCTATTTATTCCATTCTTGTAAAAAAGACTATTGTGATAGATTATCTGATTTACTCTACTATAATAGCTGAGATAATAGGGACTCCGCCCATACCCCAAAAGATTTTACGCTATGCATATCACTTCCCCATTTAAAAAGGATATCTCTTAACAATTGACGAAATTATTTAACAACCATAGAAAGGAGAAATATTCTAATGAAGGAAAGACATGAAATACTATTCAATCAGTTGAGAAGCTACAGAAATGCCACTCTTAGTTTATTGGAAGACGTAAGTGTAGAAGATGCAGAAATCATTCCAAATAGGTTCAATAACAATATTCGTTGGAATTTGGGACATATTTATGTCGACCAGTATTTATGGATAGAAACGCAAATCATAGAAATAAAAAACGTGCCATCTGAATATAATAGTTGGTTTGGATATGGTACTTCTCCAGAAATTTCAGCTCCGAAACGCCGTCTTTTGATGAATTAAAAATACTACTAGAAAATCAAATAGAAGATATCAAAAGGAAATTTAGCAGCAAATTGGAAATCGAGAATTCTCCTACGGAAATGGGAATGAATACGATAGAACAAGTATTAATTAGAACAATTTTTCATGAAGGTATACATTTCCAGAATATCCTAATTTTGAAAAAATTTATTAAATAACGCTATTTCCCTAAAGTCGTTAATTAAATGGCCCTATAACGGAAACACGCGATTTTCTTATTGAAGAATCGCCCCGATTGTTTAACATCATTAATCAATTAAGCTCTAGGAAATAGTCTTTAGTCAAGGAAAGCCAGGAAACACTGTTTTACAGCATTTCCTGGCTTTTTGTTTATCTCCAGATTTTCATTAGGGAACGTTATTAGTTTATTTTTATATGTTATAAATACTTGTTTAATAATTACCTCTAAATAATGCTACTAATTTAGTACGAGGTACCTCCTTATCCTTATTCAAATACAACCATTTCTACGACATCTATGAATCCAAAGCGCTTATAGATATTTTTTCCATCATCTGATGCTTGTAAGACCACGGTTTTTTGTTTGTCTTTTGTTTGGGTAAGAAGGTATTGGAACATTTCACTGACATATCCTTTGCCTCTATAGCGGATGGTGAGCTATTTAATGTAAGGTAATGGGTGTATCTCGTTCAGGTTTCTATAATTAATTTCATGTTCTTTAAGCTCTTTTCGATACGATTCTCCTCGCTATAAATAAAGGTGGTTTTTGAACTAAAATTTATATCCAGCCCTTTTCAGTTGCTTTTTGTACAGCCTGCTGCCTTGTTTCAACTTCGAGCTTTTGAATGGATAAAGATAAATAGTTGCGAATTGTGCCTTTAGTCAGGAATAACTTTTTACTAATTTCATTCGTCGTATAGCCTTCCTTCACGAGCTTCAGTACATTGATTTCCCGGTCATTCAGAGGATTTTTTTTATTCATAAATAAAGCAGCGGCAAGATCCTGACTGATTACCCTTTCACCTTGCATAATTTTGCGTATTGCACCAATTACATATTGGATAGGCTCAGCTTTCAGAACATATGCTTCAATATTTAGATCCATTGCTTCCTGCAAATAACCGGCTCTCGCAAAAGTTGTCATAATCATAATTTTGCACGGATAATTGTGAAGGCGTATTCTAGCAGCTACTTCCAACCCGGACAAATGCGGCATTTCAATATCCAAAATGCATACATCTGGCTTTTCCTTTTCAATTAGAGCCCATGCTTCTGCTCCATCTGCTGCTTCGCCCACAATATGTAAATCATCCTCAAGCTCCATAATGGATATTAAGGCACCTCTCAGCAGTTGCTGATCCTCAGCGATACTAAGTCTAATCATTTCACGCCCTCCCGAATCGGATCCAGTGGTAAAGTCAGAAGTACCTTTGTTCCTTCCTGATCATACGTCACTTCGGCTTTTCCCTTTAATGATCTCATCCGTTCCTTTATTGTAAACAGTCCATTCCCATGCTGCTGTTCGGATAAACCGATTCCGTTATCGATAATAACTGCTTCTACCCGGTCTTCATTCTGGTATAAATGCATTCTGCAATCATCAGCATGACTGTGCTTTACAACATTCGTTACCGCTTCTCGGATACTGTAGGCAAGCATCGTTTCCTGAACACTAGAAAGCAGAATATTGGTAAGCTGATGATTAATCTGCACATGGATACCGGCATTCTTAAGCAACTGCTCACAATGCTTAAGCTCTTCCTGCAAGGATAAAAAATTTATTTCCGATATAATTTCACGTACCTGCTTATGTGCTGTTCGGACTGTTAGAATCATATCATCAAGTTCTTTATGAATCCTTTGATTTTCGTTTGGCACCAGCCTGGAAACGAGCTCTGTTTTTACCTTTATAACCGTCAACGTATGCCCTAAAGTATCATGCAGATCGCGGGCAATCCGCTGACGTTCCTGCTGCATCGCAATGTGAACCGAAGCTTCATCAACCTCGCGTTGAAGCAGCTTGGATTTTTCAATATAATAGCGTAGCCACGGCAACAGCAGGAGAAAAAGCATAACCGCCAGTACAATTGACTGCGAATTTGAAAACAGTACCTCCTGATAGCGCAAAACGAGACTGAATAGGAGGAGAAAATTTACACATGTAGCAATCCATAAAATATGCCGGTTGACAGCGCGCCCAACAAAATCTGCAAAGGCAAACTGAAAGAAAATCCATTGTGGACCACTTAAATAAGCCAAATATACTGTTATAACAAAACCAAGAACAACAGCAGGAAGCAACAAACCATCCTGATACCATAGTGCCGTGTAATAGGCACCTATATAAATGATGATTAATACAACCTTAAAAACAAGTGAAGGAATCTGCTCCGAGACGACAACCGCGTAGCTAAATAGCAGGACGGTCAGTACATCAATAATTAAATAATATCTTGCCTGACTTTTAGGATACCATTCCAGCCTCTAACACCCCTATCTTTCCAGCCACTGCAGCATTCCCTTCCGCAGCCATTCTACCGGTCCATAAGGGAATTTAGTTAACCACATATTCGCCAGGATAATTTGCCCTACTACTATCATACAAAAAACCACTATAATTTCCACACTATTTAGAGTACCTCCAAGGCCTAAACCCCATCCATAGAAAATAGCTGTAGCAGTAATGTTTTGCAGAATGTAACAGCTTAGAGACATACGCCCCGTTTTCTCAAGCCACTTCCATATTCCCCACGTACTGCACTTCCGAACAATAAAAGCAATCAGTCCTATATAGCCTAATGCCAGGATAGGAGCAAACAGATATCGGACAGGTAAATCAAATAGACCGCCTGGTACAAAAATCAACACATTCAAAGGCAGACCTAGACCTAACCCCCAAATGAGCAGTTTTCGTTGAATGGCAATACCGAAATCAGTAAAGGAGAACGCACCCCTGCGCATCAGCTTTATACCAACAATAAATAAAATTACATTTAAAGGAATAATAAAGATTACCTCTGCTCTAAAGAACATAAAATTTAGGAGACGATTCTGGACCTGATCCAGCCATGTTCCCTCTGCATAAATTGCAATCAGCTGTGGAGAGCTTGCCATTGAAAACGTCGGTCCCAACAGCATTGAAGTAAAAATTAGGGCAAGCATTCCTAAATGTAAAGCTCCAGCAACCCATAATGCCCCCGTCATTGCCCGTTCCCCACGTTTTAATATGACAGCAATAATTCCTGCTGTTACTGCATAGCTCATGAGCACATCATACTCCATTACAAGTACGTAGTGAAGAAGACCTTCCACCATTAAAAATACGATTACCCATTTATACATACCAATCCAAGGCTCATTGTGTCTAATGGACTGCTGATATTTAATCTCCATTCCTACTCCAAACATTATTGTTAACATGCCAAGCAGCTTGCCGTTAAATACGAACAGCACAAGGAGGCGTAAAATATCATCCATACTCGACCAATTGGTAAAATCCGTAGTCGTTATATACTTTAGATCCCCTAAATGGGCAAAAATCCAAATATTCGTTCCAAGTGTCCCCAAAATAGCGATTCCTCTTAATATATCGATCAATGCTATACGTTTCATATAAATGCCCCTCCATTTTTGTACTTTTATCGTACATTACAGGGCATCCATGAAAATATCGACAGGCGTCAATAGGTACAGATGACACTTGTCATATATTTAAACGTAGAAAAAACCGCACTTACTTATAATACGGCTCACCCCACCTAATGCTATACAAGTAAATATTACTCAACAATCTGGCCCGAATGTGGAATAAGAGAATAACTTCTACACAGGAATTCGATCGATTTTTTTATCAATGGTCAGACTATAAATTATCAAACTTTATTTCAAAGCCACAAAAGGCGCGGCTCGAAAGAGTTTAATCATTTGAGCAGCATGTATGTATTACTAATAAAGATTAAAAAAATTTTATAGCAAAAAAACGCTGTGTAATGCTACTTATACAGCGTTTTTTAGTCTTTTAAAATCATATTCTGTATCTTTTGCCCGACATAGGGATGTCCCTATATAATGCCGTGGGTTGTAATAGGATATAAATTGCCTTGAAAGGCGAAAGAGATTCTGCCTGTTTCTTCAGAAACAACCATCACAAGGGCATCGCTTAACTCACTCAACCCCAACGCTGCACGATGTCTTGTGCCTAACTTTTTTTCACCTATATTACGCTCTGATAATGGTAAAACGTTTGCAGCGGACTCAATTTTATTATGATTTACTAACACTGCTCCATCATGTAACGGACTGCCAGGGAAGAAAATAGATTCTAATAATGAATGAGTTAAGTCTGCACCAATATGAATACCAGGCTGAATAAAATCCTTTAATGCATCTTGTCGCTGAATAACAATTAATCCACCATGTCTTTTCAACGACATATTTTGCGCACTATGTGACAATTCCGGATACTTTTCTGTAAAAGGAGAAAGATAACAATTTAAATAAAACGTAGCAGCCTTCATTTCAATCGTAATAAATCTTTCTTTAATTTTTTCAAAGTTGCTGAGAAGACAATTCGTGTCTGTATCCATTTCTTCTACGCTTTGTTGCAAAGATCTAATTACTTGGAGAAGCTCATCCTTTAAAGTTTCTTTCATTGGTGAAAAATTACAATTTATTGGATTCACAAAAACCATACCTCTCTTTTATATAACTGCGAAAACCTTCTAGCTTTAGTTTCTCTAAATAGGCTTTTTTTATGTGTAGTATATTTGAATGTAACAAGAGCAGGGTTAATCATCCTTGTTTTCTTTTCTCAAATACAAAGATAACAGTAAACCTGTGGCACTCAATAATGTTGTTGCAAAGAAAGGATGGAAACATTTAACAAGGGCGTTAGCTGTATCTATTGGCTCTTGTAATGTTGACGCAGTACTTATGATTTTTATAATTTACTAAATACCGAAAATGCATCCGTTATATTATATTGCTCAGTTTGAGGACTTCCATCAGCACCTACTGTAACAAGGATATACTCTTGCGAATTTACTGTTGCTAGACTTGCTAAACATAAACCGGCGTCTTCTGTATAACCAGTTTTACCACCTAATATTTCTCCTCCTGGTAATTTACTTGAAATCATATTTTTGAACATCCGACTACTGAATGTAATCCCCTCCATATGTAGATTTGTTGGTTTTGTTGAGTGTCTTTCCGCTGTATAAACATTACGAAATTTTTTGTTTAATAATGCATATTGTAAGAGTAAAGAAATATCTTTTACACTTGTATAATGATCTGAATGATGCAATCCAGTAGTATTCATAAAATGAGTATTTTTCATACCTAGCTGTTTTGCCTTTGCGTTCATAAGTTTTACAAAGTTTCTTTCTGAACCAGCAACATATTCCGCTAAACCGATTGATGCCTCTGCACCCGATGGCAACATAGAACCATACAATAAATCCTCTAAAGTAACCTGTTCATTAGGGAGAAACCCTGCCATCGAGGCATTTTCTTCGTACAAATCATTAAATATGTTTTTCGGTAGAACTATTTTTTCCTGTAAATTCGGGATATATTCAATAGCCACTAAGACCGTCATAATTTTTGTTAAGGACGCAGGATAAATAACCTCATCGCTATTTTTATCTAATAAAACTTTATTTTCATCCAAATTAACTAAAATAGCGTTAGAACTGTGTAAGTCTATATCGAGCATATCTTCACTCTTTGTTGGTAAGTCTAATTTTGATGAGTCGACTAACCACGGACTTAGTTGTTGCATAGACGATTCTTTTGTTGATATAAAATAATAAACCACAAGCATGATTAAAATGAATAATATACTAAAAATACCTTTTCTATTGAACATAAAAACAACTCCTTCTCTCTATGCTTTAATTCAAACATAAAAAGAGGAGCTCTTTTTTAATTAACTATTAAGGAATTCTTAAGGTTTCTTAAGAATTGTTTGGAATTATTACCGTGAATATTGTTTTTTCATCTTTTGAAGTGGCAGTAATCGTCCCTCCATGAGCTTTTACGATTTCATTTGAGATGGCTAAACCAAGTCCCGCCCCTCCTGTTTGAGTTGACCTTGCACTATCTAAACGATAAAATTTTTCAAATATCATATTTAATTTTTCAGCAGGTATTGTCTTCCCAGTATTCGTAAATGAGATAAACGTCTGATGATTTGCGCTTTTAGCATTAATTTCAATTGTACTCTTTGTATCACTATAAGCTATTGCATTCTTTAAAATATTGTTAAATACCCTGGCCAGCTTGTTGCCATCTGCATAAATCTTGATTTCGCTATCTATATTTACAACCGCTTTCTGTCCCTTTGGTGCTAACAATGGGTAAAATTCATCTACTACTTGCATTAACATATAGTTAACAGGGATAAGATCTTTCTCTAAAATTATAGATTGTAAATTAAATCTTGTAATCTCGAAAAATTCATTAATTAATTGTTCAAGTCTGTATGATTTTTCTAACGTAATCTCTACATATTTTTCTTTTTGTTTAATAGGCATATCCTTTGCTTCATCTAAAAGACTCAAATAGCCAATAATTGATGTTAGCGGGGTTTTTATATCATGTGCTAAATAAACAACAAGATCATTTTTTCGTTGCTCTGCTTCTTGAGCATCTTTTTCACGTTTTTCTAATATATATTTTACATTGTTTAATTTTCTCTCCAAAAACTCTAACTCACCTGGAAGCTGAATTTCTTTATCTGACTCATCCGACAGCATCGATATACTTGTACTTATTTGATTAAAATAATGAGTGAAACGAGATAGGGCAATATAGAAAGTTATAAGCAGCAAAATAATAAATCCTATAGCTAACCAAAGTGGCTTATTCTGACGAAATAAAATATTGTAAGCATTTTGTGCTGCAAAGTAATCTAATTGAAGTACATTTTCACAAAAAGCAATAAAGGTGTCTGCAAAAGGAGCTTGCAATATACCATCAAGTATAGCAATATTTATTAAGTAACCAACAACTGTAGCTATCACTAATATAAAAATTATTTGTCCTATTATTTTCCTTTTCAATCTTCCAAATTCATTTTTCAATTGTATACCCCACTCCCCAAACTGTTTTAATAAACTTTGGGTTTTCCACAGAATCTTCCATTTTTTCACGCAAATGTCTTATATGAACCATTACCGTGTTATTACTGTTAAAATACTTTTCCCCCCAAACCTTTTGAAATAATTCTTCTGAACTGATTACCTTACCTCTATTAAGGCATAAATACCAAAGTATAGAGAATTCAGTTGGAGTAAGAAGTATATTTTTTTCATTTAGGAACACCTGACGTGTGTCCTTATTAATAACCATGCCAGAAAAGTCTATAATAGCTTCATTTTGTTTCGAGTCCCGGTTATACAACATAAATCGCCGTATTTGGGCTTTTACACGTGCTATCATCTCCAATGGACGAAAGGGTTTTGTTATATAGTCATCTGCTCCTAGAGAAAATCCGTTTATTTTATCTATTTCTTCTTCTTTTGCCGTAAGCATGATAACGGGAAAATTATATTTTTCTCTAATTTTTATCAATACTGTAAAACCATCAATTTCTGGCATCATAACATCAAGTATAGCTAAATTTATTTTTTCATTTTCCATGCATTTTAGGGCATCTGAAGCTGTGTAATACTTAAATACATTATAATTTTCATTTTTTAGGTAAATTTCGATTAAATCAGCAATTTCTTTTTCATCGTCTAAAACTAAGATATTCATTTTCAATTATTACTCCTTCCTAACTTTTCTAAATCATCTTTTATTTATAGTTGAATAAGATAGGCATATTTAAACGTAGCCATATTCTGCTTTTGATTGATAGGCTATAGTTATTGTAATTACTGCTTTTCCATCTTTTAACTCGCCTACTGTTTCGTTTAATCTCTAATAGCATATACATTAATTGAAATTTCCGCTTCACGATTTTTCCACACGCATTATAGCACGTGTATTTCTTGATATCTAGAAATAAGAAAATTCCCATTTAAGCGCATCCTTACAAAAATATAATAAAAATGCTAGTTAATAAAATAGTGAACACTTTATTGTTTACTTAGAATTACAGAATTGCATTTGATTAATAACAATGTCCTTTTTAAAATAATTGATTGTCGCTTGCTCGGCCCTTAAATATAAAGGTCCATGATCAGGCTATTTTTTTAAGAATAAGATTAATATAGGTATGGATAAAATCAAGCAGTGTTTTAAACGTCCTACAAAATTCCTTTGAAGCCATTGACTTTGAAGGCAATATATCAATTGCTATCGATTAAAATCATACTGATGGTGAGGTTAAAATTACAAGCACATATGATGGTTCTGAAATGGATAAAGATACTTTAGAAAAACTATCCACTTCTTTTCATTCAACGAAAAATAACGGGTTGGGATCGGATTAACGATGAACTTTGCTTTCACAGTATTGAGTTGCATAGAGGAAGAATAAAAGTAAAAAGTGAGAAGGAAAAAGGCACAACCTTTACAATTTGGTTGCATCATTCTTAAATATTCTATTCTAAAAAACCTCATTTTGAGGGTTTATATTGAACCTTACCATAAGTAAGGGCGGTTTTAACTAAAAAAAGGCCGATTTTCTTTCAATAGAAGATCGGCCTTTATAAATCATATTCAGTTTATTTCATGTATTTTTACTACTGCGCAGTTAATCCACCATCGATAACGAATTCTGAGCCTGTTGAGTAGCTAGATTCATCTGAAGCCAAGAACAATACCATATTTGATACTTCTTCTGGTTGTGCTACTCGTTTTAATGGAATGTGTTGAGAGAATGATTCTACAGCTGCTTTTGTATCTTCTTGTACAACCATTGGCGTTGCAATAACACCCGGGTGTACAGAGTTTACGCGAATACCCATCGGTGCTAGGTTGATCGCTGCTGCTTTTGACATACCACGTACTGCGAATTTGGTATCTGTATAACCTACAGCACCAGCAACTAAACCGTTCATTGAAGAAATGTTGACGATTGAACCGCCACCAGCTTTCATCATGGAAGCTGCTACAGACTTCATACCTAAGAATACAGACACTTGGTTAATTTCTACGATGCGTCGATATTCTTCTACTGTAATATCAAGCAGATTTTTCGCCATAGTGATACCGGCATTGTTTACTAATACGTTTACCGGACCGAAAGCTTCTTCTGCTTTCGCAATAACTGTAGCCCAATCTTCTTCAGATGCTACGTTTTGTTTAACGAAAAGGGCATTTTCACCTAATTCAACTGCCAATGCATTTCCTTTTTCTTCATTTAAGTCTGTTAAAATAACTTTAGCACCGTGCTCTACGAATAATTTTGCGTGTGCCGCACCCATTCCTTGTGCTCCACCTGTAACAATTGCAACTTTTCCATCTAATCTTTTCATTGAAAATCCTCCTCAATTTTATTTAATTCCATAAACCTGCTTCTTCTAACTTTTTCTTACCTTTATAAGCAATAATAACTGCACCAATATTAATAACGAGCATTATTAATATTGCATATAACCCACCCGAATAGCTTCCGGTAAACTGGAAAATGTATCCGTAAGCTGGAAGTGCGACAATCGAAGCTATAGCTAATCCTAATGAAACAGATGAGTATATTTGGCTGTATTCTTTGTTTCCGAATAAACTTGAAGTAAGAGATGGTGCGATGATTCCAATTCCACTTGTTACGAATGCAAATAGAATGAGCGCTACAAAAATCATAACTGAACTAGATGCTGCGTATAAGAAGATAAATACAGAAGCCATCCCCAAAATCATCGATAGAATAGTCGTATTTTTTGTTCCTATTTTATCGTTTAAAATTCCAATTATTAGAGAAGCAAATACTACACCTAACATATAAATCCCCATTGCATTGCCTGCGAATTCCTGAGTGAACCCTTTAGCTACTATATAAGTTGGAATGTGCATCATGAAACTCGCAATGGCAGTTATCAAGAAGAAAAAAATCAACAGTGCATAAAAAGCAGAAGATTTTTTCGCGACCGCCATCGTAACGCCTGTTTCTTGAAAAGCGTCATTTGTTACTTGGTTTCCTTTTTCCGCTTCTTCCATTCCATAAGGATATAATCCCTTTTCTTTTGACATTTTCTTAATAAACACAATTGTTGCAAGAATAACTAGAACTACACCAGTAACTCCAATTGCAATATATGAAAATCTCCAACCGTTACTAACAATTAATTTTCCGACAACTGGTTGGACAATCGCCCCGAAAATCCCACCAGTAGCAGCTAAAATTCCAAGAGCTAAACCACTGCGCTTTTTAAACCATTGATTAATTAAAACTGGACCTAAAATAACAGTAAGGAAAGTTCCACCGACTGCAAGAGGTATTGCGAAAATATACCAACCCCATACAGAATTCATAAAACTAAATGCAATAAAAGCTCCTGCCTGTAAGATAATCGAAAAAATTATTAACATACGAATGTCATATTTCGCTACCAGCTTACCAGCAAACGGCAGGAATATTAATGTTATAACGGCAGATATACTTAGATATAAAGTTAAGTTACCCATCCCAATGCCAAGGTCTTGAGAAATCGGCGTTAAGAAAAGGCTTGCAGAGTTATTTAATGCCCCTTTCGAAACTCCGATAATAATGCATAGACCAACAAGAATCCACCATGCGTAATGGATTTTGGATTGTTTTCTCTCCATTTTAATCCCCCTTTGGAATTAATTATTTTATTTCCATAATCCTGATTTTTCTAATTTTGTTTTGCCTCTATAGGCAAAAATTACAGCAACTATATTAATAACAAGCATTATTAAAATTGCATATAATCCTCCTGAATAACTCCCTGTAAATTGGAAGATATAACCGTAAGCCGGAAGTGCGACGATAGCAGCAATTGCTAAACCCAAAGAAGCTGTTGAATAAATTTGGCTATACTCTTTATTTCCAAATAAGCTAAGTGCAAGGGACGGTACAAGAGTACCAATGCCACTTGTTACAAACGCAAATAGGATCAGTGCGATAAAGATGACTGCGGAACTAGAATTTGCGAACAATAGCAAGGAAACGGAAATTAAACCGCAAATCATAGACAGTATTGTTGCTTTCTTCGATCCCAATCTGTCATTTAAAATTCCAATAACGAGTGCACCAAAAACAACACCTAACATATAAATACCCATTGCTTTAGCAGCAAATGTTTGTTCAAACCCGCTATCGACTAAGTAAGTTGGAATGTGCATGGTAAAACTTGAAATGGAAGTCAGGAAAAATAAAAATAACATCAATGTATAAAAAGCAGAAGATTTTTTCGCAACCTCAAAAGACACGCCTTTATGTTGAATGTTATCAAAAGCTTTTTGACTTTCCTTATCACCTTCTGTAATCCCATAAGGATAATGCCCTTTATTAGGGTTCATTTTCTTTATAAACAGAAGTATAACCGGTACAGCTATAACAATGGCTGTGATTCCGATAGTCAAATAGGCAAATCTCCACCCCTGGTTTGCGATTATATTTCCAACAATTGGCTGGGAGATTGAACCGAACAATCCGCCTGTTGCAGTTAGAATACCCAGAGCTAGGCCATTTCTTTTTTTAAACCATTGACTAATTAAAACAGGGCCTGCAATGACTGTGATGAATATACCACCAAATGCCAATGGGACTGCAAATAGATACCATCCCCACACAGAATTCATAAAACTAAAAGCGATATAAGCGCCAGCTTCACAAATTATGGAAATGATTAATATTAACCGGATATTGTATTTTGCTATCAATTTTCCGCCAAAAGGCAAATACAACAAAGTGATAATTGCAGAGACACTAAAATATAAAGATAAATCTCCCATACCAATGCCAAGTTCATTTGAGATGGATGGTAAGAAAAGACCAGCGGAATTGTTTAATGTCCCTTTACCGATCCCTAGAATAATACAAAGACCAATCAGTACCCACCAGGCGTTATGAATTTTACCGCTCATTCTTATCCTCCACATTTATAAAAAGCAAGACCTTTATTTAGTTCGTCATCTCTCTAAAATCCGGGATAGTCGGGTTACTTAAATAATGTCCGCCTTCTACTTTAATAGTTTGTCCTGTTATGAACTTTGACTCATCCGAAGCTAAAAATAAGACCGTGTTACCAATATCGTCTGGCTCTCCGTGATAAGGAAGCTGGTTGTATTTACCAAAAGTATCCAATAACACTTGTGACATATTATTTTTTGCTGCAGGCGTTAAAATAAGTCCGGGTGCAATAGCATTACAGCGAATACTTTGTTTTCCGTATTGTGTTGCAATATACTTAGTTAAATTAACTACTCCAGCTTTTGAAGCTCCATAAGCAGCGCGTATTGAGTCCCCTGCGAAAGCAGCCATTGAAGCTGTATTGATAATTGATCCTCCACCATTTTCAATCATATTAGGAATGGCAAATCTACTTCCAAGTAATACACTTTTTAAATTTAAATTCATTAATCGATCCCATTCTTCAAGATCCATATTTACAACATCTAGGTCTTTCTTTAAATTTGATGAGCCTACGTTATTAAACAAAACTGTTATTTTCCCATAATGTTTAATTGTAAATTCAACAGCTTCTTTAATAGATTCTTCCTTTCCTGCATCTAGGAAAATACCTACTGCTTCTCCGCCATTTGCTTCAATATCTTTTGCCGCTTTTTTTGCACCTTCGATACTGTAATCTGCTATGACTACTTTTGCCCCTTCTTTTGCTAAAAGTTGCGCTGAAGAAAGACCAATACCTGAAGCGCCACCTGTTACTAATGCGACTTTCCCTTTTACTCTATTCATTCATACCATCCTTTTTATCGTTGTTTTGGAAATAATAAAATACAGAATTAAAATATGTTTGTAATAAGTAGGATTAAATCCCACCAATTCATTCAACTAACAATATCTAAAAACAAGCCGGTTGGTTAATTCGTTTTAACGTAATTTCGTCGAACCGCCATCAACCATGATAGTTTGTCCAGTAATATAATCAGAGTCGCTACTTGATAAGAAAACCGCTACTCTTCCAATATCCCCTTCTGGATCGCCCATTCTTCTAAGTGGAATATTATTTATCATGGCTTCGTATAGTTCAGGGGAACTTTTGCTCCACTGTTCGACCCCCGCCGTTAGTGCAATCGGGGCGATGATATTGACATTAATTCCTTCAGGGCCCCACTCATTGGATGCAACTCGTGATATTGCTCTGATTGCTTCTTTCGCTGCTGCATAAGAAGTTTGTGTTGGTTGACCGTTAAGTCCTGCACCAGAAGCAAAGTTTATTACTTTTCCTCTTGTTTTCTTTAGTTCAGGATAAGCTGCTTGCATGAAATGAAAAGTCGGGTAAAACCCAGTTCCAAAAGATAGATCAAAAAGCTCTTGTGTTGTTTCTACAAATAGTGCTTGCTTGGAAGCGTGTGCATTGTTGATTAAAATATCTAACTTTCCAAATTTATTAACTACATCACTTACTATTTGTTCTACATTTTCTTTTTTTGAGATATCTGCAATAAGCAGCATCCCTTCATTATGCTCATTAATTTCGTCTAAAGTTTTTTGACCCATTTCTTCGTTGATATCTACTATTGCAACATGAGCCCCTTCTTTTGCTAAGGCCAGAGCCATACCTCTTCCAATACCTGAAGCACTCCCTGTAATAATTGCTACTTTTCCTTCTAATCTCATATTGATGCCCCTTAATTTATTTTGCTTTTCAAATGATCTAGCTCACCTGAAATTTCTGTACTAATAAAATACATTTTAGGTTTTGCAAAAATCGGCTTATTAATACAAAAACCTGTACATTTGTAAATAGAAAGTCATTTTAAACTACTATTTATTTTTGATTCGATTATCTCGAATTCAAGGTAATCGACCTATTTATATTCTCCTTCATCAACAAAGAATCTACTGAATCATAGCCATTTGTGCGTATCTCCTCAGCAGCCTTATTACTTCAAAATTAAAATCAGCCACGATAACCTTTGCATTTTCCTTGTAAAATGCGCAGTGACAAAATCAATTTCTAAAGTACTTCGTTAATAAGGTAGTCATATTTTCTTTTCTTTCTGTCCTATTACCTACCTTTCATTGGCATCAGAATATAAAAGGGTATAAATAAAACTGTACGTATGCTTTGTGATAGAATCCATCCTAATGGGCTACCCAAGTAGTGCAGCATATCTAAAAGATATTAAAAGCTGAATTACTGCGGAATTTAAGCACAATCATAATGTTATGTTCGTTGTCCTGAAAAGTAGTAGGCCATGAAAACATTTTGTCAGTAATTTAGATTATGGCTTACTCTATAACATTGAATATTTATTTATATCTAAAATAGTTAGATGCTTAATTATTAACGACTAAATAATACTAAACTGTTACTAAAAAAGCAATAATAACGTAAAATTTTGTGACATTTATCTGGCGGTATATTTTCCCTAGTAGGGATTATTCCAGTAGATCCGTATGATTATATTGAGAAAACTGCAATATTTTTAGCTAAGAACAGAGAGTGGCTCGGTGGGATTGTTGGCTTATTGAAACGAAATGGATCGATAATATTTACGGGTTATTAATGGCTGCGACAACTATTAGGAGACGATAGGGGACGAGTCAAAGTGTGTTTCTTAGAATTATCATTTAGACACCAATGGACTCGGAAGATCAGCTGAATGGAAATGTAGCATTTGACTTGGCAGCAGATTATTTCTTCTATTGGAGCCATGCTTATTATTGCTGGCAGATTTCCACCCCAATATTATGGTATAGTAAGAATAAAGTGATCTCCCTGATTTATTCTGGGGGATTCTATTTTGGAAAGTGAGGAATTTCACGTGCAGGAGGAAACCATTTTTGAGATTATACATAATATGGATAAAATGACAAACAATCTGATTATTCAGTGGAATAAGGGTTTCAATAAAGGTTTGGGAGTAACGCATGTTCTAATTCTTGGTCATCTAAAGGTAAATGGAAAAAGTCGTCCTTCTGATATGGCAAAAGCGCTCGGATTAACACCACCTACAGTTACACATTTAACCGAAAAGTTAGTAAAAATGCAGTTAATTACCCGCTCCATTGATGAAAATGACCGCCGAATCATTTACTTGGAAATCACATATGCTGGTGAAATGATTTTAAAAGAGGCCAATGAATCAGGGCAGTTATTAAGGAAGAAAATATTTGAAAAACTTACGGATGAAGAAAGACAACAAATGTTGCAAATCTACAAAAAACTTAATAAATAGCGATGAGAAAGAACTACGTTTAGTAGCTCTTTTTTTATTTTATGGCGGTATCCCCGTATAGAAACTTTGAGAGTATAATGATTGTCAATAAAAAATTAGCATTTCAAACAGGTTTTTTATCAAATTTTATTATAAATAATTAAACTTTATTATATTAACCTTTATTAAAAGACCAAAAAAAATACATCCATTCTCAATAAAGATTTAATGGATGTATTTTTATATAGATAAAGGTTTTATTATATAAACAAACTTAAATTTTCTAATCATAAGGTATAGCTTGTTTACTTATACTATTTACCCTATATTAGTGATTTCTTAAAATGGCTGTTTGTTAAACATAGGACTTCTTTCGTCTAAATGTCGGTTTGACTTCTGCAAACAATATCGCAAAGAAGATGAGGACACATCCAACAAGCATACGACCTGTCAAAAGTTCGTTTAAAATAAGCACAGAGAACATCGTACCGAACAATGATTCTGTCGATAAAATAATGGCAGATTTCGTCGGGTTTGCATATTGCATTCCGATATTTTGACATACATATGCAACAGCGGTACAAAATATCGCCAAGTAAACGATGATCCCTAAGCCTTCTGAAGTATAAGTAGTCGGTACTTCCCCAAGTATGATGACACTTACTACACTCAGTACAGTCGCTGTATAAAACTGAACAATCGTCAGCGCTAAAGCATCTTCCGCTTTTACAAAAACATTTGTATAAAAAATATCGAAAGCGAATCCGACTGCACAAAGAATCGATAGAAAGTCGCCGAAATTGATTGTCAGCGAATCCTGTAATGATAAAAATCCGATTCCGACAATGGCCACACCAGCTGCGATAAATTCGAACCGGTCAATTCTCCTCTTATAAATGACATAAGCGATAATTGGAACAATGATAACATTAATCGCTGTCAGGAAAGCATTTTTAGAAGCTGTTGTATATTCCAAGCCCATTGTCTGTAATGCAAATGCGATAAATAGGATTGCACCTAGAACAGCACCTTTCCATACTACTGCCTTTGAAATAAGTTTTAATTTTTTATAGAAAATGAAACTTAAAATAACGGAAGCCAATAAAAATCTTCCGGCCATCAATTGAAATACAGTCCAATGTTCAAGCCCTTTTGCCATTCCTACAAATCCGCTACCCCACATAACAGCGGTGATGAGCATGAGCAGCTCACCTTTAAATTTTTGCATACGATTCCTTCTCTCTGTTGAAACTGCTGAATTAATATGTATAATTATTTATTGCTGAATAAACTATTATTACCATAAGCAATTTTCAATAAAAAAGAAAGCGAAAATTCAAAATCTATACAATCCAGCAAATAAGTTAGAGTTTTTAGCTTGACCTGGGATTGTCAAAAATGATTTTTTATTAACTTAAAGGTATATAAAATTTATGTTAATGTTAGTTATATTCGGAGGAATAATATATATAATAAAATATATAGTGTCGGATAATATGTATGTTTGTGAAGTTTTTTGTGCCTTTGATTTTGAAAATAACGGTAAAATTCCCGATTATTTTTCAATTCTCCAATGCTTGGACTATTATATCAATAGCAATTTGCCGTATTATCGTGTAAAATAAACTTTTAGAATAATTTAGGGACGTGAACAGTTTGATTAAAATTGAAATGCCAAAACCAGATTTAGTAATTCGTCAACGCGAACAAGTATTAAAACCAGGTGATGTGGAAATTACTCCATACTTCGGATTTATTGATTTCCATAAAATTACGCGCGATAAAGGCGGAATCTTCTTCTTCTACAACGAGAAGAACGAGCTTTTATTCGTAGGGAAAGCACGCAAAATCCGTCAGCGTATTAAAAAGCACTTTGAAGACAATGTATCTCCAATGAAAAACCACCGTGCTGAAATCCACAAAATTGAAGTGTATGAAATCGAAGATCCAATGGAACGTGAAATTTACGAAACATATGCGATTAATCAATTCCAGTCAAAATACAATATCGATAAAGTGTTTTTTGAACGGGCATAAACAGATGAACACCCTGCCTTTACCGGCAAGGTGTTCTTTTTATTACTCCGCTTTAAAATCGAGCATTTCATTAATTTTCGATAAATCTTCCATAATACCTTTTTTCTGGTTGGCGATGCCGTCATACCACTTGTTTAGAATGTCCTGCATGCCCTTCTCGATTTCTTTTCCTTCCGATACGAGCTGTACCATCACGTCGATAACCTTTGTACGTTCTTCATAAAACTTGACGCGTGCCGGGAAATCTTTGCCGATATTTTGCTTGAAAATATAGCCAAGTTTAATAATTCCGTTGTTCATCAGCTGCTCCGAATAAAGTGTTGAGCCGACAACTGCTAGACGCTCTGTAAAATCCGGATTTTCTTTAATATAATTTTGCATCAAGAGGGCTACCTCATCTGCAAATGATTTAAGTTTGTTACGCTGGCCGTCCATCAGATTTTTTGATTCCTCAAAAATACTAAGCATCAGCTCTGTATGTTCAAGCATATTTTTTACTTTATTTAATGGTTCTTCACTTGCCCCATTCAGACGTACTTGAATTGTACGGTATACATACTGGCGTTGTAAGTAAGCCGACAGTAATATAATCCCATTGTAATGAACGCTTGCTTCGTAATGTTGTTGTGTTATCATAGTAAAATCCTCCACCGGTATGTCTATACACTGTTAACAATACCACATATTCATTCACTTGAAAGGAAAAAATTCAAACTATTTTCACTTTTTATATAAAAAAACTCCCGGAAAAGCTCCGGGAATTTTCTCTGCCGATTACACCGAGGCATAACCGATCAGTTTATTGAATTCGTCCCAACTTGTCAGACGCGTATATTCTACTGCCTGATTGTATGACTGATTTTTCACAACGACTTTCGTTGTACTACCCGCCAATGTGTTTAAAACAGCCGGCTTATCATCTACATATACGTCAAGTTCCAGGTTTTTGATGATATCAATTTTCTCATGGTCTGCCATTCCGCAGTAAAAACGCTCATCAACAACCGGGAATCCCTGTGCTTTTACCCAAGCACGGGTCTGTTCACAATACCCTTTCGGACGGGACGTTATATAATAAATTTCATGTCCTTCATCTGCCAAAGCATTTAAAACTTCCTTAGCCCCTTCAAAGCTTGGACAGTCCGTGAAATAGATTTCTTCCATCGTATCTTTCCACATTTGGCTGCCTTCTTCATTTGTTAATCCAAATGGTACGTGAATTTCGACAGTCGGGATTGTGTCGAAAACGTCTTCGCCGATCGTCTTGTTCAACTTTTTATTATATAAATGAAATGCATGACGACGTAAATCGATTAATGTATCATCAATATCAAAACCAAATTTCATATATCTCACCTAACTTAATACGAGAAAAGCTTCATGGAACTTTTGCTCTTTTTCTATTTGTATAGCCTGGATTTTTTCGATTTGTTTTTTTCGTGCCGTTGCGCAGCTGACAAAATCAAATTCCTCATTTTCCAGCAGCATTTGTGCCAGGACATGGGCATCCATTAACGAACTATTTAATCCGTAGGCGCCTGTCGGAGTCATCGTATGAACAGCATCCCCAATTAATGCGACACCTTCTTTTCCCCATTGTTCGGTCGTACTGCTGAATACATCAAGCAGCACAAAGTCTTTCCAGGACCGAATATGCTCCTGTACGACAGGTGCCAATTGAGGAAATGCTTTTACGAGTTTTTCTATAAACGGTATAAACGGCTGTTTGCGTAATTCCGGATAGCTTCCCTTTTCGATATTCCAGCCGATTTGGACAAATCCTTTTGCCTGCGTAAACAAAGAAATTTGCATGCCGTCTACTAAGGCCATTTTAATGGAAGGAGTCCAATTTTCAGGTGCCGGTATTCTCGCCCAAAGCAAGTCATAACCATGATCACGGATCGTTACATCCAAATCCGCCAATTTTCTAACTGTTGAATAGCGCCCATCCGCACCGATGATCAGCTGTGCTTCAATTATAATATCAGCATCCCCTTGTTTAGCGCGAACAGCTATATATTGTCCATGTTCGTTTTGAATAAGCTCTTTAACCGTCGTATTCAATAAATAGCTAAACGTTGGATAGCCTTTTGCCTGCTCAATAATTGCCTGAAGCAAATGAGCCTGCGGAACATGGATGCCTAAATGGCCTACAGCCGGATCCGGTTCAATTGTTTTAAACTTTTCACCGCTCATCCAATATTCCAAAGTTTCCATACGCAGCAAACCGAGCTGTTCAATTCGTTCGAAAAGCTCGTACTGTTTTAAAATCCGCTCGCCTTCTTCATTTAAATGTTCCCCGCGGAATGCCTTCGCAAAGTCATTTGTCCGCTCAATTAAAAGAACCGACACATTATTTTTCGCCAATATATTGGCAAGCAATGCACCGCCCGGACCACCGCCAACAATGCAAACATCCACTTTTCTATTCATGTAAACCAGCCTTCTTTGGATAGGCTATAATACGCAAATCTTCCCCGATGCGAGTGACTTCACCGAATTCAAGCCGGCTTGCCAAATCGATTGTTTCCACATCAGATCCGGTAAACGGCGTAATGGAGTTTTCCCCACCCAATACTTTCGGAGCGACATATACCATATACTGGTCTATGAAGCTGCCTCGTAAAAATGATGCGTTCACATTGCCGCCACCTTCAACAAGCAGATGCGTAATGCCCTTTTTATATAATGCTTTCAACATATCCTCTATGTTCAAGCCTGTTGATTCTTTTTCCACACGGATAATTTCAACACCGTTGCGTTCCAACTTCTCTGCCTTTACTGCATCTGATTCTAGTGAAGTGACAATGATTGTACGAGCTTCTGTCGTATCCGCAATATGCGCATCCACCGGTGTTTTCAAAGTACTGTCCAAGACTACCCGAATCGGGTTACGTCCTTGTCGATTATCCTTTAGACGAGTAGTCAGTTTCGGGTTGTCATTTAGAACTGTTTGAACACCGACTAATATCCCGTCCACTTCATGACGCAATTCATGGACATCCGCACGTGCTTGTTCACCTGTAATCCATTGAGAGTGTCCGCTATATGTGGCGATTTTGCCGTCAAGTGTCATCGCAAATTTTGCAACGACAAATGGACGCTCTGTCAGCATATTATGAATAAAACGCTCATTCAGTTTTTGAGCTTCCTCCTGAAGAACCCCAACTTCCACTTCGATTCCCGCTTCACGCAACAGTCGAATACCACGGCCTGCTACTTCAGGGTTTGGATCTTCAGTTGCAACAACAACACGTTTAAATCCGCTTTCCTTAAGCAGCTTCGCACAAGGTGGTGTTTTGCCGTAATGCGAACACGGTTCCAATGTGACATATATTGTCGCATCTTTTGTATGCTCGCCTGCCATGTTAACCGCATGTACTTCTGCATGGGGCTCCCCTGCTTTTCGATGAAGTCCTGTACCGACGATGACGCCATCTTTTACGATAACGGCTCCGACTAACGGATTTGGATTTGTATTCCCTCTGGCACTTGCCGCTAATTGAAGCGCAAGTTGCATATAGTCCTGATCAGTTTTCATATGAAATTCTCCTTACACAGTTAGCTTTTCAACCATCGCGATATGCCCAGACTTTTCTACTTTTGTTTTCAAGTACTGTTCATTCGTTTCCGTCAGACCGCCCCATAAAGGAATATGGCCATCCGCAAGTAATCCGTTGTCCTGCAGTGCCGCAAGCTTTTTCGGATTGTTCGTAATGAGTGTTACCGGTTTTGTACGAAGCACCTGTAGTACACGGATTGCATCATCATACGAACGTACATCATCTTCAAAACCGAGTGCATGATTGGCTTCTACTGTATCAAACGCTTCTTCCTGCAATAAGTAAGCTAACGATTTTGAAAAAAGCCCAATACCTCGCCCTTCATGATCCGCTAGATAAAATATTGCACCACAGCCATGTTCAACAATCATTTTCATCGATTCATGTAGCTGATAGCCACAGTCACAACGCTGTGAACCGAAAATATCACCTGTATGACAAATACTGTGCATGCGGATCAATACATCATCCTGGTTGGCAAAATCTCCATACACAAGTACAGAAGACTGCTGGCCAAATGCTAAATGCATTGACGATACAGATTCTACTACCTGTTCTTTCGTCTGATTTTTTTCAACAGTCGTCCATGAATACCATTGGAACGTCGCTTCTAAATTTTCTTGTTTTATAGGTAGCTTTACCGGTCCGACTACTGCAATATTTTGCAGATCATCACGACGGACAAGCTGAATTTTATCTTCTAAAATAGACATTAATTGTTTCATCTGATCACCTTTGATTTTTATTAAGTTACTTTATGTAACCTAGTTTACAATAATAAGCGTATAACGTCAAATAAGAGATTGGTATCTAATCTAAAAACAACATCTTTCTCACAGAGAAAAATGTTGTTTTTTTGGTGAAGTAAAATGATTTCCATTTCGGGTCGGACGCTTTCCGAGGGCGTGGCCTGAGCCTGTAGTCTCAGGCGTCACGCTATTCCTGCTGGAGTCGCCCCCCTCCATTCCAATCAATTTATGCGTTTCTTAATAAGAGTTCCCTAAACCAATTAAATTTGGACTTATAATATCTGTTTCTTCTATCATACAGACCTAAAACGGTTCTGGCTATTAGAAATGATAATCTTCTATTTTTTTCATCTTTTGCGAAATCAGACTAACTGCTACAAATGTAATAAGTGAAGCGATGATTGGAATTGTAACGGAATGCATGCCATAAATATTTTCCGCAAAGCGGTAGATGACAATATATAATGTCAGACCGACAATCATCGAACTGATTGCCCCGTATTTATTTGCTTTCTTCCAGTACAGTCCAAATATTACACTCCATAAAAAGGCTGATTCCAGTCCGCCGAACGCAAACAAGTTCAGCATGATTAATAGCTCAGGTGGTTTAACGGCGAAAATAACTACCGCTATCCCAATGATGCTCGTTACCCAGAAGCTGCGGTTTTTAATTTGTGCATCGCTTGCTTTCGGATTGATATAGTTTAGATAAATATCTTTTACAACTGTTGAACTTACTAGAATAAGCAATGCATTAACCGTCGACATAATGGCTGCCATTGGAGCTGCGAGTACGATTCCCGCCAGTAAAGGCGGCAGCACTTCCAATGTCAGCAACGGCATCACTTTATCGCCGACATCAATTCCCGGCAAAACCGGACGTGCAAATACACCAATTAAATGCATGCCGAACATGATTGTCCCGATACCGATTGTACCTATTAAAATTGCTTTATGTAAGCTTTTCGAATCTTTGTAGCTCATGGCACGAACGGCAATTTGAGGCAACCCAATGACACCTAATCCAATTAAAATCCAAAATGTTGATACATACAATGGTGTCAGGTTTTGTTCTGCACCAAACGGCGTCACTAAATTCGGATTTTCTGCTACCAGTCCTTGCATGATCGTGTCAACACCACCACCGGCAATGACAGTTGCAATTAGAAGGATCACTGTACCAATAATCATAATGGAACCTTGCAATGCATCCGTTAACGCAACAGCCCGGAAACCACCGATAATTACATATGCCAAAACGGCTACCGCAAAAATGAGCAGTGCATTTGTATACGACAGCCCAGTCAATGATTCAATCAGACGTGCACCACCCACCCATTGCGCTGTCATCGAGGCAAAAAGGAAAATGATGATACTGATTGCCGATAAAATAACAATCGTATGGCTGTCATAGCGTTTCTTTAAAAAGTCGATCAAAGTAATGGCTTCAATACGGCGTGCAACAATCGCAAATTTCTTGCCGAGCACCATTAACACAAAATAACCTGCAGGCAGCTGTGCCATTGCTAATAGAACCCATCCAAGTCCTGTATTATAGGCAACACCCGGTCCCCCGATAAAGCTTGAAGCACTCCCGTATGTCGCCATCATCGTCATCGCCAGGATGAACCCGCCCATTTCGCGTCCGCCTAAAAAATACTCCTGTAAAAACGAGTTAGATGTGCGTACTTGGCGATTTGCCCAAATACCGATGCCAAAAATGATAATTAAAAATATGAGTAATGGAATAATGACCGACCAATGTATCATTTTTGCTCTTCCTCCTCTTCAAGTGAAATATCTTTGAAGAAAAGCTTCATCGCGAGCCAGATTGCGATAATCATGAAAATTGTTCCTGCGATACAGCTATAGAAAAACCATGCCGGGAATCCGAATACGTAATCATACTCCAGCGGGTCACCTGAACCGAGCCCATATGCGAACCCGAACCAGATCGCAAAATTGATGATGACAAGCACGACACCGATCAGTGCTTCTTTATGTGCGATTTTGAAACGCTTAGCCTGCACATTAAAACATCCTTTCTGTATACTATTTGAATCTGCTGTAATTTCAGATCATGAGGGAATTTTAACTCGCTCTAAAGTGGACAACCATCTTTCAGAGACTTAACTTCTCTATTCTACGTTGCCAAACTGCGAAAGAAAAGAGTTTGTTGACGATTTGTCTAGCAAAAACCGAAAAAACGTCGCCTAAATTTATTAGACGACGCTCGTTTGGAAATTACAGTAATTCTTTGCGCAAATCTGCCGGAGATTTTGGTGATAAGAAACCATATGGAATGTCGAAAACAGTTTTTGCACCTTTGTCTCCTTTTGCATGCAATTTGTATGCAGCGCGGGCATAGGCAACGAGAACACTTGATGTGAACATCGGATTGGATTCAAGCGTTAATGAAAATTCCATAATTTGCTTGTCTGATTCGCCTGATTGACCAGAACGGATAACAAATCCGCCATGTGGCATACCTTGGTGATTTTCTTTAAATTCGGCTTCTGTAATAAAGTTCACCATCGTATCATATTCCGCAAAATAGTTTGGCATTTCTTTAATTTCTTTTTCGATCGTTGCTGCATCTGCACCTTCCGCTAAAACAACAAAACATTCACGGGCATGTTTTTCACGTGTTGTCAGCTCAGGATTTTCACCATTGCGCACACGGTTAACCGCTTCTTTAATCGGTAAAGTATATTGTACTGCATTTTTTACACCTTCAATGCGGCGTACTGCGTCTGAGTGGCCTTGGCTTAAGCCGTCACCCCAGAACGTATATGTATTTGCTTCAGGCAGAACTGTTTCACCTAATAGACGGTTCAATGAAAATAGCCCCGGGTCCCAGCCAACCGAAATGATGGAGACTGTATCACTTTTTTGTGCCACAGCATCAACTGCATCAAAAAATACCGGAATATTCGCATGTGTATCATAACTGTCAATTGTGTTGAACCATTGTGCAAAATGCGGAACTTGCTCAGGTAAATCTTTTGCAGAACCACCACATAAAATCATGACATCAATCTGTTCCTTATAATTAGGTGCATCATCCACTAAATAGACCGGTACATTTGATGATTGGATGGCAACAGATGCAGGATCACGACGCGTAAATACAGCTACCAATTCCATGTCAGCATTTTGACCGATTGCTGCTTCCACACCTCGACCTAAATTTCCGTAACCAACAATACCAATGCGAATTTTACTCATTATTTATTCCCCCATCTTAATTATTCGACGTTTATTCTTTACACAATGATGTAAATTCAGAATTTTCGTCTAAATTATATTTCATCATACAGTTTCATATTTATGAATACAATAATTTTTGTGCTTTTCACAAAAAATGTTATCTTTCGCGCAATGCTTGTATTATTTGCTGTAAAGTGTTTTCATTTTCTATTTAGATGAATTTTTGATATACTGATAAAGTAAATAAATAGACTAATTGGGGGAGAAACATGAAGAAATTATCAGCAGTTTTATTAGCATTCACACTTGTCTTTTCAAGTGTAGGGACAACGATTTTATTTGCTAATGATGCACAGTCAGTTGAAGCAAAAGGTTACAAATCAGGTAAAAAAGGCTTCAACAGCAACAATAACAATACTAATATTCAAAAAAACAATAATGATGCAACAAACCCGACAACAACAAAACAAAATAACAATACAACAAAAAAGAATGATTCAAATACAGCTTCATCAAACAAAGGCGGCTTAATGAAAGGCCTAATGCTTGGTGGTTTAGCTGGTTTATTATTCGGTAGCTTATTTGCCGGCATGGGTATGCTAGGTAACATTTTAGGTCTGTTAATCAACGTAGCAGCAATTGCGGCGATTGTCTTCTTCCTAGTGAAGATTTATCAGTTAATCAAACGCAAAAAAGATAAAGAGGTTACTGACACGTGGAAAAACTAACATTATCTGAACAAGATTTAATTAATGCCGTTTGTCTGTTCCATGCAAAATTCAAAAACACAGCACCTGAAGAAGTGGAAGCGGAGCTGATGTATGATGATGTTGCCGGATATTCAGCGGAAGCTTTCTATAACGGACAACTGGAAGTATACAACTCGGTGAATTTCATCATGGCACTTCGTCTGTATATTGATGAGCAGCTTGGCCGTGATTCAATGTCAGCACGTATTTCTCTGGATATTGATGATGAAGAAGGCATGATTGCACACGTAGAGTTATAATTGAACATCATAAGACCCGTCACTCTCTATTTTGAGAGTAGACGGGTCTTTTTTTGTTATGAAGTCGGCTGCACTTCCGGTGTGTACTTCGTCGTGAGTGATTTATAGCTTACGATAAACGCAATCAGTGCCAAGACAGAAGCAACGACTAAATAAATGACAAGGGTTAAAGCATTCGATGATAATAATGAAAGATCACCTAATGATATAACCGATTTAAATCCTGAAATCGAATACGTAAACGGTAAATATGCACTAACAGCCTGTAAATTTTCAGGAAGCATCGGGATCGGTAAATTCGAACCTGTAATCGATAATTGTGCAACAGCCAGTACAAGTGCGATAAATCGCCCAATGTTTCCGGCAACCGATACAAGGAAGAAAATAATCGACATGAATACAATGCTGACAAAAATCCCGAATAAAATAAACTGCATTACATGATCTACTGATAGCTGCAATACGACTAATGTAAATACCGTAACCAATATTGCCTGAATTATAGCAAACAGTGCTAATTGCAGCCATTTACTCACAAACCAGCTTATTGCAGACTTTGGCAATACAGCCGGCTTTTTAAAGTCAACAAACATGGACAATACAAGCATACCTACAAATAATGCCAACGATAAAATATACGGTGCAGTTGAATCACGGTAATATTCATATGCATTGACCTTTTCCCCTGCCAATGTGACCGGAGAAGAAAACATCGCAATATTATCGTCGGTAATTCGTAATGCCGCCACTTGCTCACGACCGCCTTCCAAACCAGTCGCCAATTCCGATGAACCTGCCTGAAGACGGTTGACCCCATCATTTAATGAAGTAACGCCTTCTGTCATCGTTTGCCAGCCAACTGCAACGGTTTCATTACCTGTGCTAATTTGTGTTAAACCGCTTTTCAGATTGGAAACACCTGTACCTAATCTGTTCCATGAGCTCGTTAGTGATGCGTTACCATTCGCAACTTGCGATGCACCACCCGCTAAAGTAGAGGCACCTGAAACGACTGCTGTCTGTCCTGCAACAAGTGCATCGATTCCTTTTACAGCTTTCTCTTGTCCAGCTGATAACGAACCAATTCCGGAAACGATTGTTTTTTGACCGGCAATCGCATTTTCAAGACCTGTTGTCAATGCGGGCATGGATTGTGCAATCTGGTTGGCACCATTGCTTAAAGCATTGGCACTTTGAACGGCAACGGGATAAACTGCACCAAGTTCCCCCAAGCCTGCACTTAAAGCAAGTAAATTTTCACGGTATGCTTCCATACCAGGTGCTTGTGCCAAACTTTGCAGTAATTCTGCCCCTTGCGCCATTTGTTCAATATTCGCCTGTTTCGACTGCAATACGGTCGCCAGCTGGTTCAGCCCTTTTGCCAACCCCGGATTCGCCTGCGTGCCGTCTCCCACAGCAATACCAGCGTAAAGCTGGTTCGCTCCTGCAGAAAGCTGCTGCAACCCATTCAGGAGATTTTCGGAACCAGGCTGTAATTTTTGTAAGCCTGAATAGATTTCCGTTGAACCGCCTTTTAATGAATTAAGTCCAGCTAACACTTGCTGTGATCCGCCTTTTAACTGTGTAGCACCTGATGCCACTTGACGTGATCCGGACGCTAGCTTGTTAATATCGCCCGTTCCCCCATTGATCGCAGAAAGAAGCTGGCCTGCCCCCGCATCGGCCGTTTTCGCACCGACAGCAAGCTTGTTAATATCTGCCGATTTTTCCGTCAACGATGTTAATAATGTGTTCGTCCCATTTGCCAGCAGCTCAGTACCATCCACGATTTGCTTCGAGCCATCTGCTCCGGTTGCAAATCCTGTTTCGATATCCGTAAACCTGGAGAATACCGTTCTGGCATAAGTTGCTGTAATTTTGTCCCCTAATTGTTCGCGAAGTTTTTCAACAGCACTGTTTGTCACTTGCGCTCCCATGAAGTTTAATCCTTCATTTTGGATATAGCGCAATTCCGGCACTTGCGGATTTGCATCAAGAACGGTTGTCACCTTTTGTGAAAAGTCTTCCGGCACTTCTACCACTAGGTAAAATTCCTGCTTATCCAACCCTTCCATCGCTTCTTCTTCCGTCACAAAATGCCAGCCTAATGAGTTACTTTCCTTTAATGTTTCCATTAAATCATTGCCGACATTGATTGCTTGACCACCCGAAACACCGCCTGCATCCTTATTGACGAACGCAACCGGTAAGTTATCCAGATTGTCATACGGTCCCCATGTAGCTGACAGAAGAACTGCTACATAAACAATTGGAATGAGCATGACACCGATCAACGCAATGACTAAACCTTTACGATTTTTCAGTGACTGCAATTCCTTCCCAAACAACTGAAACGACCCCATAAAAACCCCCCTTTTTATAAAAGTAGTCCTATACGAATGAATAAACACTCATTACGTATAACAATAATATATTCTAAGTTTTTACATTTTTCTACTGTAAAATGTAAAAAAATTCTATTTAGTACGTGAATTTTGTTCATATTAATATCCAAATTGTAGGACAATATAATCGTTAAATAACTTTCCATTTCAGGACTCACTTTATTAATCTGAATATTCCGAATAATATTGTTATTGATTGATAAGTTGAATGGTTTAATTTACATAATGATTTCAGAAAAAAATAAATAAAAAAACCACTAAAATGGTTCCCCAAATTAGTGGTTAAGCTGTTGATTATTTTTCTTCTGGCGCAGCTGTATCTACAATGCGGCCTTCAGTAGTAAACTTAATTTCTTTCATTGATAGTAATTGTTCTTTTAAGTTTTCCCAATCTGATAAACCTAAGTCAGTTACACGGCCTTCTCCATATGCTTTTTCGAACGTGCTGAAGCCGTCTCCGCCTTTAGCTGTGAACGCATTTGTAGCAACTGTATAAGTTTCGTTATCCGCTACATCTACATATGCTTTTGTTGCTTCATCATAGTATTTTAATGAAACGACACGAGAACCCGCTTCTTTAGAAGAATCGTATTCTAGTTTAGCACCTGCGATATGCAGGAATCCGCCATTCTCTTCCGGAGCACTTTTCACAGAGTGTTCAAATGCCGCTTTTAATTCAGCGCCTGTAACATCCATTAATGCTAATGTATTACCAAACGGCAACACTGTAATAACTTGTCCAGTCGTAATATTGCCGGCAGGAATTGCAGCACGAATACCGCCGCCATTTTGCAATGCCATTACAACCTTTTTATCCGTATACTGTTTTGCTTTTGCAAGCATACCGTCAGTAATGATATTACCTAATACTGTTTCGCTATTTCGAACACTTACAGCACTTGTTTCTGATTTACGAGGGCTCACTAAATCTTGTGCTAAAGTAACGCCGATTTCTGCTTTAGAAACTGCATCTACTTTTTCTTTAAATGGAGCAAGCATTTTTAAACCTTCAGCGTCATCTGCAAGTTTACCGATTTCAACTAATTGACCGTCATGTTTAACGATGACACCATTTTCGTCAAATTCAACATTCACTGTACCTAGGAAACCAGCATACTCTTTCGCCTGAACGATTAATGTTACGTCCTTTTTCTCGCCTACTGTGTTTGTATCAACTACGAATGGCTCTTTTAGCTCTGTATGTGAGTGACCGCCTACGATAATATCAATTCCAGGTACTGATTTTGCTAGAATTTGATCATTGTCATAAGCAGGATTATCGTCAAATCCGATATGTGTTAAAGCGATAATTTTATCGACACCTTTATCTTCAAACGCTTTTACCGCTTTTTTCGCTTCGTCGATATAATTTTCAAATGCTACACTGCCTGGTGAAGCGATGTCTTCCGTTTCAGCTGTCGTTAAACCGAAGATCCCGACTTTTTCGCCGTTTACTTCTTTAATCATACCAGCATAGATTTTGCCGTTTTCAGGCTCACTAGATACTAAATCCGAGAACATACCTGTAAACAGGCTGTCTTTTGTAAAGTCAACATTCGCCGTTAAAACCGGGAATTGTGCTGCTTTAATGAATTCTGCCAATGCTTTATGTCCTTCTGGAGAAGAACCTAAGTCAAATTCATGATTTCCCAATGTAATCGCATCAAATTTCAATGCATTTAAAAACGGTAGATCTGCTTGTCCTTCAAATTCATTGAAGTATAAAGTGCCGCTGAAAACGTCACCCGCATGCAATAAAAGCGCATCCGGTGTTTTTGCACGTTGTTCATTAACCGCCGTCATTAATTTTGGAAGAGCATCAACACGTGCATGAGTGTCATTCACATGCATAATCGATAATTTATAATTATTTGTTTCTGGTTCAGGTTGTGGTGCTGGTGCAGCTGCTGCAAGCATTGTTGCCAATACGCTTGACAGTTCGCCACGAGTAAGTTGTTTCGTAGGGTTGAATACAACTTTAGCTTCTGTTAATAACGCTGTTGCATCAATCGGATATACCGCAGATACATTCGTTAAAATTTTAGCTAATTGATTATGTGTAATTTTATCCGCTGTACGGAATGTGCCGTCTTCATAACCATTTACAAATCCAGTAGCTACTAGTGCCGCTATTTGACTATAATACTGGTTTGACGATTTAATATCTTTGAAGTTAGGATTTTTTACATTAGTTGTATCAAGTTTAAGAGCACCCGCAATCATTTTCGCAGCTTGTCCGCGAGTAACCGTTGCATCTGGTTTAAAAGTACCATCTCCAAATCCTTTTACGATACCTGCAGATGTTAAAGCATTGATCCCTTCTGCATATGGATGGCTAACAGTTACATCCGTAAAAATTGTCTCTTCCGCCATAACACCTGTTGCTCCTACAGCAACTGCCGTAAACGCTGCTAAAGCTGTTGCCGAATACATTCTTTTTTTCTTCATCCAAAAGACCCCCCAAAATTTTTAACCTACCTTTTGATAGTAACGAAATATTATAAAAATTTCTACATTTTCCGGAAAATTTTACTTATTTTTAACAGAAAATATAATTCTTAAGACATAAAAAAAGACAAAGTCAATAAAAATTGACTTTGTCTTTCATGTTATAGAATGGAATTATTGTTGTGCAGCTTTAGCACGTAATACCATTTGTAGGATACCACCGTGACGGTAGTAGTCTACTTCTACTTCAGAGTCGAAACGAGCTAACGCTTTGAACTCAGTTACTTTACCTTCTGGAGAAGTTGCAGTAACAGTTAGGATATCACGTGGTTTAACATTGTCAGTTAAGTTAACGTCGATTGTTTCGTCACCTTTTAATCCTAAAGTTTCAGCTGATTCGCCAGCCATGAATTGTAATGGTAATACGCCCATCATTACTAAGTTAGAACGGTGAATACGCTCGTAAGATTGTGCGATTACAGTTTTAACGCCTAGTAAGAATGTACCTTTAGCAGCCCAGTCACGAGATGAACCCATACCGTAGTCGTTACCAGCTAATACTACTAAGCCAGTACCTGCTTCTTTGTACTTCATGCAAGCATCGTAAATATACTCAACTTCGCCTGTTGGCCAGTAAGTAGTGAAACCACCTTCTGTACCTGGAGCGATTTGGTTACGGATACGGATGTTAGCGAAAGTACCGCGCATCATTACTTCGTGGTTACCACGACGAGAACCGTAAGAGTTGAAGTCACGGATTGCAACACCGTTTTCGATTAAGTACTTACCAGCTGGTGTATCTTTACCGATTGCACCTGCAGGAGAGATGTGGTCAGTAGTGATAGAGTCACCGAACTTAGCCATTACACGCATTCCAGCTAATGTTTGGATAGCACCTGGCTCTTTAGAAAGACCAGTGAAGAATGGTGGGTTTTGGATGTAAGTTGATTTTTCGTCGAAAGTATATAAGTTTTCAGTTGAAGTTTCGATTGCATTCCAAGCTTCGTTAGCAGTGAATACTGTTTCGTATTCTTTTTGGAATAATTCACGAGTTACAACTTTATTTAATACTTCGTTAACTTCTTCAGTTGATGGCCAGATATCAGCGAAGAATACTTCTTTACCTTCTGGAGTTACTGCGATTGCGTCTTTTTGTAGATCGATATCTACAGTACCCGCTAAAGCGTAAGCAACAACTAATGGTGGTGAAGCTAAGAAGTTAGCTTTTACTAATGGGTGTACACGACCTTCGAAGTTACGGTTACCTGATAATACAGAAGTTACGAATAAATCGTTTGATTTGATTGCATCTTCGATTTCTGGTAATAAAGGACCAGAGTTACCGATACATGTTGTACAACCGTAACCAACTGTGTTGAAACCGATTTGGTCGAAGTAGTCTTGTAAACCTGATTCTTCTAAGTAGCCAGTTACTACTTTAGAACCTGGAGCTAATGAAGTTTTAACCCATTTAGCAGGTTTAATACCTAACTCAACAGCTTTTTTAGCAACTAAACCAGCAGCTAATAATACGTATGGGTTAGAAGTATTTGTACAAGAAGTGATTGCTGCGATTGCTACCGCACCAGCCGGAATTTCAACAGCACCGTCCGCAAAGTTAGCAGTAGATGTTTTTGAGAATTCTTCTTCTGTTAAACCGAAACCTTGTGTACCTTGAGGAGCTACTACTGACTCACGGTAAACTTTTTTCATTTCAGTTAAAGGAATTAAATCTTGTGGACGCTTAGGACCAGAAAGGTTAGCTTCGATGTCCGCTAAGTTAATTTCTAAAACGTCAGTGTAAACAGGCTCTAATTCCGGGTTGAAGAACATGTCGTTAGCTTTTAAGTAAGCTTCAACAACAGCAATGTGCTCTTCGTCACGGCCAGTTAAGCGCATGTAGTTTAATGATTCTTCGTCAACTGCGAAGAAACCACAAGTAGCACCGTATTCTGGAGCCATGTTTGAGATTGTAGCACGGTCAGCTAGTGGTAAACCAGGTACGCCAGGTCCGAAGAACTCAACGAATTTGTTTACTACACCACGAGCACGTAATACTTGAGTTACTTTTAATGCTAAGTCAGTAGCTGTAGTACCGTTTGGTAATTCGCCTACTAATTTAACACCGATAACATCAGGAATCGGGAAGTAAGATGGTTGACCTAACATACCAGCTTCAGCTTCGATACCACCAACACCCCAACCTAGAACACCGATACCGTTGATCATAGTTGTGTGAGAGTCAGTACCTACTACTGAGTCAGGGAATGCTACTAAACCTTCTTCTGTTTCGTTAACGTGAACGATTGGAGCTAAGTACTCTAAGTTAACTTGGTGTACGATACCAGTTGCTGGTGGTACAGCGCGGAAGTTATCATAAGCAGTTTGAGCCCATTTTAAGAAGTTATAACGTTCAGCGTTACGCTCGAACTCTAAATCCATGTTCGCTTGTAATGCTGCTGCGTTACCGTATTTGTCTACTTGTACTGAGTGGTCAATTACAAGGTCAACTGGAATTGCAGGGTTGATTTTAGCTGGGTCTCCACCCATTTCTTTCATTGCAGAACGTAATGAAGCTAAGTCAACTACTACTGGAACACCAGTGAAGTCTTGTAATACTACACGAGAAGGTTTGAATGGTACTTCAGCATCTGCATTGTGGTTACCGAAGTTAGCTAATTCATTAACATGCTCGTCTTTAATTACATAGTTATCATATTGACGTAATACTGATTCTAATAATACTTTAATTGAATAAGGTAGGCGTGATACTTTTGCGATACCAGCTTCTTCAATTGCAGCTAAACGGAAATAGTTATAAGTTTTACCGTTAACTTCAAAAGTCGAACGACTGTTGTGTAAGTTTGCCATGTTGTGTTCCCCCTAGTTTTTCTTAATTGAAAAGGTTGTAATGCTCTTTTCTCCACAGTCAATAATAGCGCACATTCAAACATAAGTAAATTGCATTATTATTATCTTTTGCGATAAGTTAAAATTATGACCTATCGGAAATGCCATATTCTTCTGCAATAACTTTAGAAATCCTACTTTGTCAGAAAGTTCTTCTCACACTGTACTCCCCAACAATTTCATAATGCATTTTAAATGGCATACTTTTTTAGTACAGTTTATTAATTTGAAAGTTATTATTGTACTAAAATAAAGTTTTCAGTTTAATTTTAGCCAGTGCTGAATGAACGTTGATACAATACTGCGCAATTTTTCATTCCTATTGGCAAATTTCAAATAAAAGTAAAGCGTTTTTGCCAAGTTCAGCTGGTTTGTTCTCGCTTTAAACCAAAGTGCATCATAGCCGCGCTCATAGGCGACCATTTCCAGCTGGTCAAACAGCTGTTCAAACCATTCAATGAACAGTTCTTCATCGATGTTTTTGGATATCAATGCCTGAATGATATTGCAGAAACGTTCTTCTTCGTCATCGACAAATACATAGCCTTTCCAAATATTTGCCCGGATTGCCTGCAAAATTTGGGACGTAAAGCGGATCGGATAAAGCGGATGTGCAATAATGGCGCTAATTAACTCCGTTGTATTAGTAACGCTATGTGCCCAGCCCGACTTCGTATCGACGAAGCTTCGCAAATCCTGCTCTTTCGTTAACAGTACCACCGAATTTTGTGCAAGCAGCTCCAACTGCTCACTCGTTAAAACGGCAAGCTGTCGATCAGCATTGACGATTGCCGCTAAATAAAGAGCTGCATAGGATCGCTGAAAAACAGAAGTTGTCCCCTTTTCACCGATATTATAAAGTAAACCGTCTGTTGAAGAAAGTTTGCTCACAAAATCGGTAATAACTGTCTCGCCGAATGCATTTTCCGACAACAGCAAAATGAACAGACGATAATTCAGCTGGTCACGGATTGCTGCTTCTTCATGACCAATTGTCTCCTGTAAATCATTCAGTATCGACGGGTGCTCCTGAATAGAATATTTTCGCTCTTCCGTCGTCATTTCAAAAAACTTTTCATAATCTTCCACTAACAAAAAGACGCCTCCTAACCAAATGACTAACAATATTGTAAGAGACGTACGATCATTTGACTAGGTAAAAGCTCTTCTAATAGACGCACACCTTGTGAATATACCCGTTTTTTATAAAACAAATGCATCTTCTGCTTCAAATAATTCATTTACTTCGATTACACGATCCGAAAATCGGTTTACAATTTTCAAATCTACGGTATTGAATAAATTTGTTAATACAATTGATGTACATTCAAACTGCTTCTGCTTTTTTGTTTGCGCGAATTCTTCTATAAAACGTGACGGTAAAAAACTTGACCCGTCTGTTACAAACAGCAAATCCGCTTTTTTAAATTCGCTTTTCTTTAAAAGCTTCAATGCTTCTCGTAATGGCAGCTCATAATTTGTACCGCCGCCGATAAAGCTGTCACTGAACTGAATTAAATCCTGGGTCTTTGCCTGACCTTTTCTGAAAAATTTAATCTCTCCCACATTTGTTGCAAAAGGGATAATCGCTAAATCCCTTTTCTGTTTTTTAGCGATGTTCAGCAAGGCAATACAAAACGCCTTACTTTGAGCTTTAATCGAAGTCATGGAACTGCTTTCATCCATACATACAATAATCGGTCCTTTTCCTTGACGATCTTTACCCTTCTTATTAAAAACGAGTGTTTGCTGCTCGCTTAACCGCTTTAAAAAATCAAGCTTGCTATGTCCTAGCATATAGTTGCCCAATTCGGCCGGCAACAGTCGGGACAGCTCATGCCCAAAAGTCACCGATTGTTGCTGGATTGTCTCGTCTTGTTTAGATTTCTGCTTTTTTGTCGCAATTTTTTTAAACCGACCGACTAATTCGGCAATTTTATGCAATTCCTTGCGCTCGCCAATCATTCTTGCTAGTTTAAACTGATCGCTTAAAGGCACTTGATCCATTTTTTTGCCGTCCATTGTTCCAACTTTCATGACCGCTGTTTTTGTATTATGGATATTCTTTTTGTTTTCCTGCAGCATCATGCCGATAGACGTTTTGGATAACTGTTTTAGATATTCTCTTTTTTCTGGTAAATCATTTGTTGCATATGGCGTTAGCTGCTGCTTTTGGAAGGCTTCCAGTTGCTCAATCTGAAAAGGATTTTTTTGTTCTTCATAATATTGGAAGCTTTTAAGTAGCTGTTCTGCAATGCTGACAGAAGTAAGGACACTTAACAGCTCGTCGCCTTTTGTCAGCTCATGCCATTGGATGTATTCTTCATTTTTCAGCAGCTCTTCCACAAAATCATATTGCATTTTATCCAGTTGCTTTGCATTTTCATTTAATACAGGCGCTTTATAATAGAAAGCATGCCAGCAATCACCGATGATATTTGTAAAGCCGGGAACAATTTTTTCCCCTGCAATGCAGCTTTCATTCAACAAAGTGGCCATTTTCAACAATTCGTTAAATCGGGCCTTTTGCTCGGCGCTGCCCTCAAAAACCGTTCGGCTGTAGATTACATGTATGTTCTCACTCAAGAAGCATCCCACCTTCTTTATTCTTTAAAATCCGATAACATCTGAAGTTATTCCAAGCAATTGTTTATGCATTTCCATTTTGAGACTGGTTAATTCCGGACGACTCGGGATTTGACGGCTCATATTTTGTACTTCCATAAATAATGTTTTCCCCTGAAGTAGCAGTTGACTCAGCTCTGATTTGGCAAACGGGGATTTTTGAAGCATCGCATTTCTTGCAGTTAAAATAATCGTTTCAAACTCGGTCGATGTTCTGCGAATAAATGCTTCTACCGTATCAAAGGCCACTTCGCTAATGATTTGTTCTGTTAACGTTTTTTGTTCAACCGTTTCCCATAAAATATTCGTCAAAATCGACAAGTCTTCCCGGATCACTTCTGTCCGATTGTCTAAATATGCTTTCGCTTTTAAAACCGACAGTGACTGTTTAAAACGGCGATCAGAAGGACGAATGCCTTCATCTTGAAGTGCCTGCCTAATTTTAGCGAGTACTTTATAAATCGTATCCGAAATCGCAACCTTATTCGTCATTTGCTGATGTTCGTATAGCTCGTCCAATGTTATTCGCGATATTTTCTTATCGCTATCGTCCTTTAGCATTGCAATAAAGGCTTCTTCTTCACGGATATAGTTTACTTCATAGCGCAGCAAAAAACGGTCGAATAATGCCTCCAGTCCTTCCCCTTCTTCGATATATTCATTGGATGAACCGACCATCGTCAAAAGCGGAGAAACGATCGGAACCCCGTTGTTATAATAAATCCGTTCATTTATTAGCGTAAGTAGTGAATTCAAAATCGCGGAGTTTGCTTTGAAGATTTCATCAATAAACGCAAAATGGGCTTCCGGCAGCATATTTGCTACATTCCGTTTATAAATTCCCTGCTCCAAATCTTTCAAAGAAAGGACACCAAACAATTCTTCAGGCGTACTGAAAGGCGTCAATAAATGCTGAAAACAATGACTTCCCTCTACAATTGAACCAAGCATGGACGATAACACACTTTTCCCTGTCCCCGCCGGACCGATAAATAAAAGGTGCTGCCGTGATAATAAGGCAATTAATAATGCTTCAATCTCTTCTTCCCGATCATAAAAATGTTCATTCAGTTGCTGACGGATTGATTGCAGCTGTTCACACATTGATTGACCACCTTTCCCTTTTTCCGTAAATCCGTTTACCCGCACATTTATGTAATCTCTCCTTATAACGTTACACTTCCTGTACGGTTTTTAAACATTTTGCCTGTCATATTTCTTCCTTTAAAGAAACAGGAATATTTCAGGTGACTTTGCACTATTTTAGTAAGAGCATATGAAAAAATCTTTTCATGTTTTTACACAATTTTAGTTGCAAATGATTAATTTTGTTATTTTACGTGAACATATTACATATAGCATGTTTGGTAGGAGGAATCGTATGGCGTTAGTAAGAGTGTCATCTTCAATTTTTTCACGCATTAAAACTATTCAAAAAGCTGTGCAACGAACAACGAGCCAAGATGATATTATCGTTGCATCCGGGACATATAAAGAAACTTTAACTTTTGAGGAAAACAGAACGATTGCAGCACAAAAGGATGCTGCTGTCTGCATAAAAGGATCGATTATGATTGCTGAGTCTGCGACAGTTACATTTGAGAACATGACGATTCAACCTACAACACAAATTTACGTCGAAGGTAAAATGATATTAAAAAACTGCGTTATTCAAGGTGGGCGCACGAATGTACTGTTAGCACTGAACGGCGGAACATTACATTGTGAAAATACAACATTCAAGGATGCATCGGATGCGGCAGTCACACTAATTTATAATAGTGCTGCACAGTTTGAACATTGTCATTTTGAAAACAATAAAAAAGTCCATATATTAGCGGAAAATTCAACGCTTCATTTAACGGATTGTAACCTTTCAAAAGCAAATCAGGCGCTTTGGGTTAAGTCTCATGCAAAGGCTTATTTAACTCGCGTGAAAGTCCAGCATCATTCCGGCACACAACTCATTATTCAGGACCACGCCTTATTGGAGATGAATTCCTGTGAAGTAATGCATGGCGAAGGTAATGGTATATATGCATCAGACCATTCAAACATTCATTTAACAAAAACAGCAATACAACACCATCACCTACCCCAAATCTGGATGCAAAGAAGCTCCCTTAATGCGATAGATTGCCAAATTCAATACGGCAAAGAATCCGGTATTATTTTACGGGACTATTCTGAAGCAATGATCGAGAATTCATTGATTGCTTTTCATAAAATCGCAAATGTCCAGTTACTGCTCGAGTCTTTCCTTAATATGGCGAACTGTGAAGTATTCAGCTGCCAAGGTGTCGGGATTCATATAAAGGAAAAATCGGTCGCCAACTTCAATAGTACGGTGTTTGCCTATAATGTGCTGCCGCAGCTTTTCATTACCGAAAACTCCATTTGTACAATAAAAGATGCGACAATTCAGGAAGGAAAACAGATTGGGGTATACACAGAAAAAGGCGCTTCATGTTCGATTGTTTCCAGTACAATTACAGGTCATAAAAATGCTGCGCTAACGGTAATGGAGGCGGAATTATTCCTATTAAATACGACAGTTCATCATAATAAAGGCAATGGCATTTTGGCTGTCAATCATGCAAAAACCTCTGTGGACAATTGCCATTTCAATCACAATGACCTGGCACATATAGCTGGGAAAAATAACAGTACGGTGACGATTTACCAAAGCGAATTAGTCGGCGGCAAAAGTATCTTTGTCATGGATGCATGTGAGCTTGAAATAACCGAATCTATTGTAAAAGATGGTACGGGAATTCAAATTGAAATGGTAGGCAATACGAATGCAACGATTCAGCATTCGCAAATTAGCGGTGGAGAAACGAATGGAATTGTGGCGATGAAAGATACATCGGTCCACATTATCGAAAGCCAAATTTCCGGTCATAAAATGCCGCAAATTATCATCAATGACAGTTCTCTTGTGTTAAAAGACAGCGAGTTGATGGAAGGTGAGCGTAACGGTTTAATTGTTGAAAACCATGCAGAGGCGTTAATTCATGATACATTCATTTCCAATCATATGTATTCCCAGTTATGGATCGACTCCGAATCTTCAGTTGAACTGAACACAACACAGATTATTGAAGGCCATGAATCCGACATATTTGTTCAAAATAAATCGGTTCTCCATGCTTCGAAATGCATTATTCAAAATGCGAAGTTTGACTTCAATATCCAGGCGGTCAACTATTCGAAAATTTATCTGTCCGAAACAATGGTCGACAACTCATTCGGCTCAAAGTTTTACAGTGAAAATAACAGTGAAATTTCATCGAATTTGGATGAAATCAGCTAATGGTATTGCTGCCTGCGACTATTTCAGTTGCAGGTAGTTTTTCATTGTAGATAAAACAAAAAATAAAAAACAATCTATCCCAATTGGATAGACTGCTATTTTTAAATATTTATTTGACAATCCCACTGACAAATTCAGTAGACGGATAATACATGTTTTTAACAATGACGTTTGCCCCTAAGCACTTCACCGCAGGACAATGACAATTGATTGATTTAGAAATATTTGAATCTAGCCATCTCTTGTAAATTTGAGTTAATGATTCATTTTTAATATTACCGAACGCCTGACCGTCATCCGAGAAATCGGTAACCGAGATATCACCAGAGAAAATATTAAGGTTCATTCTTGAACGCCCGTCAACATCATTTCTCATAGTCGTATTCGATGCATTATTGATTCGGTTGATTAATGCGATATCGCGCTCATCTCTGCTGCACGGGTAGAACGGCAATGTTCCGAATAAAACCCAAATGTCTTCATTTCTGTAATCTAGAATTTCATTGATTACTTTTCTATATTCATCCAAACCGATCGTTTCTAAACTTTCGGCGAAATCACTGGCATACATCGGGTGAATCTCATGTCGTTTACATAGCATCTCATTAGCTACTTCATGATGGATTTTCTCCATAAATGGTACCGTGTTGCGGTTTAACATTGTTTCTGCGGAAACGAACATGCCACCTTTTGATAGTTCTCTTGCGTTGTCAAAAATATTGCGATATAAGTTCCCTCTATATTCAACTGACGGCGTTTTTTCCATCATCGCGAATCCTGTTTCAACAAATTCCTTTTCATCACACCAGTTGTGTGAAATATGCATGACATCTAAATAAGGTGCAACCAGTTCATAGTGTGACATCGGTAAAGTAAGGTTGGAGTTGATTTGGGTCTTAATCCCCCTGCTTTTCGCATATTTCAATAGCGGTAACAGATTATCCTTAATTCCCTTTTTAGTTAATAATGGTTCTCCACCGGTAAAACTCATTGTTCGTAACGTTTCAACCTCATCCAGTTTACGAATAATTTCGTCAGCGGGAATGGCCGGTAATTCTTTCGTTAATAATGTATATCCTACTGCACAATGCGAGCATCTCATATTACATAAGTTTGTTGTTGTAAACTCTATATTAGATAAAGTTAGCTTACCATGTTGATCTAGATCAATATACGGTTCCCATTCATCATGCGGTTTAAAAATTGTATTCATTTAAATACTTCCTTTCTGCGAGTACAATTTTCTCATAAAACCTTTGTATTGGAAAGGCTATTGTTTAGAAGGAATTCTCAGCACTCCCGTTAGAAAGCAAATGGCCCCACGAGATAAAAATCACGTGCAGCCATTTTTTTCAGAATTCTATTTTTTCAGGTAATTCCGGAATATCAGATACAATATCTTCTTCGGTTAAACGCAGCTCAAACAGTTGGTGTTTTTCTTTTAAATTCAGCGGTGCCAATATTTCATCCGCTTCTGCTGCAATTGGTGTTTCAAACATGAAATCAACCGTTACAATACGCTCAATCGTCTGTTGGATTTGCATTTTTTCCTGCTCTTTGATCGGCAGAACTCTTTCCAATAAAAGAGGCTCTATCGCATCTTTTATAAAACGCTGCGCTTCGGCAATGCAATTGAATTCAGCCAGTTTATTTACAGAGGCTGTCATGTAGAACCGCTCACGAATCCGTTGCGCTTCCAATTCGTTTAACTGATTGTGAATTGATGATAGCCGATTTTCCACCAGCTCGTTCAGACGGCTTTGTACTGTATCCAGTTTCTCCAGTACAACTTGTTCGTATTTTTTAATGAACACCAGTTTCTGTTCACAATTTATCTGGATTTTATTCAACGTTTGAATTCGCTCGGAAAGGAGCGGTGTAAGTTCACTCTCTTCTAATGGGAATGTGAGCGACATCCCCGTTTGTTTTTTAAAATACTTTTCAAGTTGTCCATATTCCATAGAGTACTCTACATGCAATTTTCGGTAATCACGCACATTTTTTTGATAAAGTACCGCCATTTCTTCGTACATATCGATGATTGGGTCGCGTAAATAGGAATCGCTTTCCAGTGTCTGTAGCAGTTGAAAAAGCGTTTGTACTTCCTTGAACACTTTACTGACCGATTCATATTGTTTGTCCAGTGAGTCGATGAGCGCTTTATCCTGTTGTAATTGAGCTGTACCGCTATTAAAATCACGTTGATGCTGAATGACATATTCATACGCTGATACATACGGTTCTCTTGCAGGAATTGTATTAATTTCTACTCGGAGACGTTCCAGCCATTGAATTAATCGCTCCGCTATATTGCGCGTCTTTTTTTGCTTGTTATCAATTAACTGGAACATCAGTTGTGACAGCTGTGTAATACGGGAATCAATAAGCAGCTGTGTACTGTTCGTATTACGTGCTTCCTGTGCCTGTAAAGCCGACACTGGTACATCCTCTCCTATAAAGTAGCCGTAACGTTCTTTCTCCATATCAAGAAAGGCTTCCACTTCCCCATCTACCTGATCAATCCCGTTTACGACTAAATGAGCAGTTACCCCCATTTTGTTCAGCTTTTCAATAAAATTCACTTCTGCTTTTGTAGCAGGTGAACCCGCTTGTAATACCCAGAAAACTTCATTACAGCGCTGTAAAAGAGCTGGTGAAAAGTATGCCGTATTGTTTTCGCCTGTTTCAAGCGCAACCGAGTCGACAATTGTCACTTTTTTTAACAGCTCACTTGTTATATATACTTCCAAATAATCCAGATGCTTACGAATTATTTGTGCACTTTCCGTATTTGAAATGGTGAATAGTGAGAGGTTGGCAATATCAAATGTTACTTCCATTCCATTTAAAAATACGGCTTTTATATATTCCTCATTACTATATTTCAAAAATGTATTGGTCCTTGTCGGTTCTGATAGGCGGTCTTCCAACAGATTTCTGCCGAGTAAACTGTTGATTAATGTTGTTTTACCAACCCGCTCTTTTCCAATTAAGAGCACGATTGGCTGACTGATTGCATCATCTATAATCTGTTTTAAACGGTTTGTCGTATCTTTTACATAACTATTTCGAGACAGAATACTATGCAAAGGTTTTAACCGTTCAATTAATTGTTCCAACGGATTATGTTCATCAGTGTTGTTTAGCTGTTCGCTGAATCGCTCAGTCATACGGGTCACTCCTTTACAAACAATTGTTATTCTATTATAAACTCAGTGATTTCCATTTGGAGAAGTAATTACAAAAATCGAAATAATTGGTTCCTCATACTTAATCAATAAAACGTGGACTAGGTATTAACACACGGAAATTTTATTAAGGAATATAAAATCCATCATAATGTTGCTATTACTCGACATTGTTTGCGTGCTATTATAGTAGAAGAATATTTAAAAGGAGATACACATTATATGTACAATATCCGTGAGCAATGGTTTGGGAATGTACGCTCAGATGTGCTGGCAGGACTTGTTGTCGCACTGGCCCTCATCCCTGAAGCAATTGCTTTTTCTATTTTAGCTGGTGTAGATCCGATGGTCGGACTCTATGCCTCATTTGTAATCGCTGTAACAATCAGCTTTGTCGGTGGTCGTCCTGCAATGATTTCTGCCGCAACAGGAGCGATGGCCCTCGTTATCGTGTCACTTGTAAAAGATCATGGATTGCAGTATTTACTCGCTGCAACAATTTTAACGGGAGTTATCCAAATCATTTTCGGAATGCTGAAAATTGCACGCCTGATGAAGTTTATCCCGAATGCGGTTATGATCGGTTTTGTTAACTCATTGGCGATTTTGGTATTCATGGCTCAAACACCGCACTTTATTGGTGGCGACTTCGTTACGTGGGCGTTCCTGCTTGCGACAATTGCACTTATTTATGCAATCCCTTTTGTCATTAAAGGCATCCCTGCCCCGCTAATTGCCGTAGTTATTTTATCGGCAGTAGCTATTTATTCTGGCTTTAATTTAAATACAGTCGGAGATATGGGAACAATTACACAGTCATTACCATCATTTTTAATACCGGATATTCCTATTAATTTAGAAACGTTGATGATTATTTTACCTTATTCATTGGCTCTGGCTGTTGTCGGTTTGGTCGAATCATTACTGACAGCATCAATTTTGGATGATATGACTGCTTCAGAAAGCGATAAAAATAAAGAAGCGCGCGGACAAGGGATTGCCAATGTTATTAACGGTTTCTTCGGTGGTATGGCCGGCTGTGCGATGATCGGACAATCCGTTATTAACGTAAAATCCGGCGCACGTGGCCGACTCTCCACTTTTGTTGCTGGTATATTTTTAATGTTTTTAATACTCGTTTTGGGCGATTATGTTGTTCAAATTCCAATGCCGGTACTTGCCGGTGTAATGGTTGTTGTATGTATTACCCAATTTGACTGGCAATCATTCAAATATGCTGTGACAGCGCCGAAAAAAGATGTGTTTGTTATGCTTCTGACAATCGCGGTTGTCCTGTACACACATAACTTAGCGTTAGGTGTTGTAGCCGGTATTATTGTCAGCGCACTGTTTTTCGTCAACGAAATCTCACGTGTAAGTATTTCACAACAAGGGAAAACATACTTTGTCAAAGGGCAGCTATTCTTCGCTTCAACGGAAGGTTTTATTGACTATTTCAAAACTGTTCAAAATGAGCATTCATCAATTGTCATCGATTTTTCACTATGTAAAGTGTGGGATGATTCGGCAATCGGTGCTTTAATGAAGGTGAAAGACCAGTTGAAAGCGAAAAATATAGAAGTTACCTACTTGAATATTGATGAGTCAAGTAAACAGCTATTGAAGAAGTTAACCGGTACGACATTAATCGATTAGGAGGTGGCTTATGTATCAACATATTTTACTGGCCGCTGATGGTTCGCAAAACTCGATACGTGCGGCAAAAGAAGCTTTAAAAATAGCCCAAATAAATGCTGAAACATTGGTGACAATCATTTTTATAATTGATATGGAAAAAGCGAAAACGGATGTATTGCATTCAAGCTCCATCGAAAGTCTATATATGGAACGCCGTCGAAAGCTCGTGCCAATCGAGGAACTGTTCAAGGAGCATCAAGTCCGTTATAAGGTGGAAATCATTCACGGCTCACCAGCACCTGAAATCATCAAATTTGCCAACACGCAAAATGTGGATTTAGTGGTGATTGGAAGCCGCGGCTTAAACAGCCTGCAGGAAATGGTGCTAGGCAGCGTATCACATAAAGTGATGAAGCGTGTCCAATGCCCTGCAATGCTTGTGAAGTAAGGCAAAACTAAAAAGAGGAAAGACAAAACATTTTAAGCGACTAATATGTTTTGTCTTTTTTTATGTATAACTGAGTTGATCGTGGTCAACACGTCAGATTCAAGGTGAGATGGGAACTAATCCTCATTTCTAGCCCAATAATCCTCAATCCCAGCTAGATAATCCTCACTTGCTCTTGCTTAATCCTCAGTTCTTATTTGTTAATCCTAACTTTCAAGCACATAATCCTCAAATTAAGTTTAAAAAATCATTTCTCATTTTTAGTCCCAAAATGGGGGGCAGAAACTCCGCGTACCGGTTGAGCCTGCCCCCTCTTTACCTTTTGTAACAGTGGCAATTCGTTGTATGGTCATTCACCATGCCAACTGCCTGCATATAGGAATAGCAGATCGTACTGCCGACAAATTTGAATCCGTCTTTTTTTAGTTGCTTGCTCATACGGTCGCTTGTTTCTGTAGTAATTGGTACTTGTGCGGAAGATTCCCATGAATTGATCACCGGCTTGCCGTCAACAAAAGACCAAATATAGTTAGAAAAGGAGCCATAATGTTTTTGGATGGCCAAAAAGCTCTCGGCATTTGTCACGACACTTTTGATTTTCAGCCGGTTGCGAATAATACGATCGTCATTTTTTAATGCTTCAAGTTTTTCTTCATCATAATGTACAATCTTTTCTGCGTCGAACTGATCAAATGCCGCCAAATACCCTTCCCTTCTTTTTAAAATAGTCAACCAGCTTAAGCCTGCTTGTGCCCCTTCCAGACAGAGCATTTCAAAAAGCTTCCGGTCGTCATAAACGGGTACGCCCCACTCTTCGTCATGATATTTCACATATATAGGTTCATCTAGTTTCACCCAACTGCAACGCTCCATGTCCTCACCTCTTTTTAACCACTGTAATCCAACTCGTTTGCAATCGCAAACAATTTTTGTTACTATTACCTTACGAACGTCAGGAAGGTGATAATGTGACTAAAGAGAAAATAATACAGGCTGCTCTGCTTAATTTCAGCGAACATGGATACAGTGGCGGATCACTGGCCCAGATCGCAGAAGAAGTAGGAATACGGAAACAATCAATCTATACGTATTTTAAAAGTAAAGATGCGCTCTATTTATCGATTTCGAAACAGGCAATGGAAGCTGAACTGTTATTTGCAAAAGAATTTATTGCAAAGCACCAACAACTTCCTGTCGAAAAAGTATTGCTGCCATTTCTACAGTCTTTTCAGCAACGCTTTGAGTCAATCGCTGAAACTAAATTTTTCATGCGATCGATTTTCTTAATGCCGCAACATTTGGAGCAGCAATTAAGTGAACAAACGTACATTTATTTAGACGAATTGGAAAGACTTTTTACAGATCATTTAAAAGATCAAAAACTGTCCGTTTCAGCAAATGAAGCAGCAATCGGCTTTTTGGCATTGCTTGATAGCCTGTATGTAGAAATGCTTTATGGTGGGAGTGAACGCTGTGAAAAGCGTTTACAGGCAGGATGGTTAATATTTTACAGAGGAATAAGAGCTGAGGTGTAGACATCATGACAAAATACTGGATACTCGTCCTATTGGCAGGCATCATTGAAATTGTTTGGGCAATGGGACTGAAATACGCAAACACATTGTGGCTATGGGTCGGAGTTGCCGCATTAATTGTTTTATCATTTTATATTTTAATTATCGCAACAGAGAAACTGCCGGTTGCTACTGTTTATGCGGTGTTTACGGGAATTGGTACTGCGGGTACAGTCATAGCTGAAACGGTCATTTTCAACGAGCCATTTAGCTTAACGAAAATCGCCTTTATTGGATTATTATTAATCGGTGTCATTGGATTGAAACTCATTTCAAATGAACCGAAAGAAACGAGGGATGCATAATGGCTTGGGTCTATTTAATTTTTGCCGGACTTTTTGAGGTCGGCGGTGTCATCGGAATGAATAAAGTTGCCCAGAAAAAGTCCCTTGGCTCCTATGCGTTTCTAATCGGCTCCTTTATTGTCAGTTTCTCGCTCCTTTCAATGGCGATGGAAGAATTGCCGATGGGGGTTGCCTATGCTGTGTGGACAGGGATCGGTACGGTTGGCGGTACCCTTGTCGGAATGTTCCTCTATAATGAATCAAAAGATTGGAAACGAATTCTGTTTATTTCGTTTATTATTATTGCGGTTGTCGGATTAAAAATTACGCAGTAGAATATAGTTAGTAGAAACAATGTGTACATTTTATGAATATTTTCATAGATTGTGCACATTGTTGTTATATTTGGAGGCCATTGTGAGAAATTTATTTCAAGTAGTCCCAATTCCAATCAGTGGGCTAATGCTCGGACTGGTTTCATTGGGAAATTTATTTTTAAGTATGGACAAAGCCACTTTCGGTCACGTCTGTTTTTTTATAGGAATCTTATTATTTCTATTAATCATTGGAAAACTGATTTTTGCGTTTTCCAGTATCCTTGCAGAAATGCAAAACCCGATTATTGCGTCAGTATCCCCCACTTTTACGATGGGAACTTTATCGATAAGTAGTGGTCTGCACTATTACGGTGTAAGTGAATTCGTTATACATATGATCTGGATTCTTGCTGCAACGACTCAAGTCTTTATAATCTTTTATTTCATTCGAACATTTATTTGGAAAAAACGGATTACGATTACGGATATTTATCCAAGCTGGCTTATTATGTTTGTCGGAACAGCTGTTATGCCATTAACAGCGAGTGATCTTTCAGGCGTACTTACAAAAGCGATTGTTATCTTTGCGATTTGCGCTTTCATTGTGCTAGTGCCGATTCTGATTTTCCGTGTATTTATCAGAAAAGATTTGCCGGAGCCTACGATTCCGATGCTGACGATTTTAACCGCACCTGCTTCAATTAGTTTAGCTGCTTATTTCCAGCAGTTTGAAAGTCAATTCGGTATTGTTTTGGCATTATTCATTGTCGCGCAAATATTGTATCTTTTAGTACTGTCGAAATTACCGAGTGCATTACAGCTGCCTTTTTACCCAAGTTATGCTGCCTTTACATTCCCATTAGTTATTACCGCTACTGCCACTTACGGTGTCATTCATTATTTAGGGCAAAATGGGCTGTCGACAAATTGGCTGGAAACGTATTTTTATTTTCAATTAACATTCTCTGCAATTATTGTATTTTACGTTTTTATCCGCTATATCAATTACTTATCCGTACAAGTACGACAACAGCGCAGAGTCATAAGAGAAGAAAAAGAAGCCATTTCATAATTCTTCCGCAATAGCGAAACATTCCCCCTTTATGCATCGTATACTACATAAAGGGGGGATTTTTTTGAAAAGAATTATTTTTGCACTATTATTTATTCTAATTATACTCGTGTTAATTTTCTACTGGCTCGACTATGAAATGAATGCAGCGTTAAAAAATGAGGCAGACGGTTCAAATGATTATGTTGTCATTTTAGGCGCAAAAGTGAAACCAGGCGGCATCCCTTCCCAGTCATTAAAAAACCGTTTAGACACCGCAGTGGATTATTTACAAAAATATCCCTCTGTAAAAGCGATTGTTACAGGTGGCCAGGGTGCTGATGAAGATCGTACAGAAGCGTCGGTCATGGCTGACTATTTAATCGAACATGGGATTGCTGAAGATAGAGTCTTATTAGAAGATCAGTCTACAACGACTTATGAAAATTTGTTGTTCGCAAAAAAACTGTTGCCCGAGAATACAACGAGCATCACAATTATTTCAAATGATTTCCACTTGAAACGTGCGACAATTCTTGCCCGAAAACTCGGTCTAAAGGCAGATGTAGTGGCAGCCCCTACTCCAAAAGTCATCAACACAAAATCACGGATTCGCGAACGTCTTGCAATCATTAAGGCCTATACGAGAGGCCAATAATTTTACATTTGCCGTTCAATTCGTTATCGTAAACTGTAACGAACAGTTGAGGTGAATTTCAATGAAACTTAGTATATTAGATCAAGTACCTATTTCCAAAGGCATGACATCAACCGAAGCACTAGCTAATGCAGTGAAGCTTGCCCAACTTGGTGATGAGCACGGTTTTGAACGAATCTGGTTTGCAGAGCACCATAATACAACTTCCCTTGCCAGCTCCGCACCTGAAGTAACAGCTGCCTATATTGCTGCGAAAACAGAGCGTATCCGTGTCGGAACGGGCGGCATTATGATGATGCATTATTCTCCATTTAAAGTGGCAGAAGTATTTAAAACATTGGCAGCATTGGCACCAGGTCGTATAGATTTCGGTGCAGGCCGTGCTCCTGGCGGGGATATGCCGGCAATGACCGCGCTTGCCAGTGGACGCAGACCTGACCTGACGGAACAATATGATAAACTCGAAGTCATTTTACGATTAATGAATGAACAGCGTACAGGTGAAGCTGTTTATGATAATGTTGTAGCTGTTCCTTTCAAAGTACAGCTGCCGCAAAGCTGGCTGCTTGGATCAAGCGGACAAAGTGCGAAAAAAGCTGGGGAAGCCGGTGTCGGCTATTCCTTTGCCCAGTTCTTCAATGGACAAATGTCTAAAGGGATTTTTGATGCATACCGTAACAGTTTCCAGCCATCATACTTTATGGAACAGCCGCAGATTATTACAACATATGCAATCAGTGTAGCCGAGACGGCAGAGGAGGCTGAATACTTATCAATGCCGATGCAAATTACCCGCCTGAATTTAATGCGTGGTAAACTCCTGACTGTGCTATCTCCCGAAGAAGCAAATGACTATCCACTTACCGAGATGGATAAAATGATATTGGAACAAAACCGTCCGCTAATGCTGATCGGTTCTGCCGAAGATGTTGCGAATCAGATTAAAGAAGAACAGGCATATTACGGCTTTGATGAAGCGATGATCAACTGTAATTTATATACGATCGATCAGCGTCTGAACAGCTATCGTCTATTAATGGAACAGTTCAATAAATAATACAGTTTAATAAAGTAGTGCCGATTGATTCGTCAAAGGCACTACTTTTTTTGGTTAAAGGCCGTTAATTTTTGAAGTAGATAACAACAAAAGCATTGCAACTAAAAAAACAGTCCAAACTTTACATGTCGTAAAATTTGGACTGTCTGTAACTTTCATTTAGTTTTCACTACACTCTGTTTATACTGTAGCTGTCGTCGTTACTGGTTGTGGAGCAATTTTCGCGACGATGACACTGTTTACAGCATTAATATAGGCCATTGCGGAAGCTTTTAAAATATCTGTATCTGCTGCTTTTGCAATATATTTTTCTCCGCCGTATTCGATAATAATTTTTACTTTCCCTAATGCTTCTTGGCCGCGTGATACGGAGCTGATGTTGTATTCAACAAGCTTCACCTTGATTCCTGTAACATCCGCAATGGCTGAGTAAAGAGCGTCAATCGGACCGGAACCGACCGCACTTGATTTGAAGACATCTTCCCCGCGGCGGATTTTTACGCTAGCAGACGGGAAGGCAGCGTTTGAAATAATCTGTAAGTCTTCAATATCATAAAACTGATCAGAGTACGATTCCTTATTTGGATTGTTCTTATCAGTTTTTTCGTAGTAGCTTTCAACAATGACATATAAATCATGGTTGTAAACTTCTTTTTTCGAATCAGCTAATTTCAGGAAGCTTTCAAAAATACCTTCAAACTCCTCGTCCGTGAAATCATCGAATCCAAGTTTAGACAGCGCATTTTTCACTGCATGACGACCAGAGCGCGCTGTTAATACTAGTTCCATATCATCTAGGCCTACATCTTCCGGATGAACGATTTCATATGCATCACGTGATTTTAGTAAGCCGTCCTGGTGAATACCTGATGAATGGGCAAAGGCATTGTCACCTGTAATCGCTTTGTTCACTTGCACATCAAGTCCCATAAAGCTTGAAACTAAGCGAGACGTATTCATAATTTCTTTCGTATTAATATCTGTAAACACATCATAAACGTCCCCGCGCGTTTTAATCGCCATAACAACTTCTTCTAATGCCGCGTTCCCGGCACGTTCGCCAATACCATTCATCGTCACTTCTATTTTATCGGCACCATTTTTTATTGCCGCTAATGTATTGGCAGTCGCCATACCTAAATCGTTGTGACAGTGCACTGAAAGAAGTACAGAATCGTCCAGGTTTTTCATTCGGTAATTCAGCTTGGCAATCATCTCGCCCCACTGTTCCGGCTCGGCATACCCGACAGTATCCGGTACATTGATCATCGTAGCGCCGGCCTTCATGACTGCTTCAATCGTTTTCCAAAGGTATTCAAAATCAGAGCGGGATGCATCTTCCGTTGAATATTGTACTTGTGGCAGTAACGATTTCGCGTATTTTACTGCATCCACTCCGATTTGCAGGATCTGGTCTTTCGATTTACTGAATTTCTTCTCCACATGAATATCGGATGTCCCTAACACCATATGGATCATTGGATTATTGGCGTATTTCACTGCATTATATACTGAATCAATATCATCTTTAACAGCACGGGCAAGTGCCGTAATCATCATATTCGAATTTTGGCCAACCTTCTGCGCCACAGCTTTTACCGCTTCAAAATCACCTTGTGAAGACGCTGGGAATCCGGCTTCAATAATATCAACACCGAGCTTTTTTAGCTGCTGGGCAATTTCCACTTTTTCATATAAATTCAGTTTAGCCCCAGGCACTTGCTCACCATCACGTAATGTTGTATCAAAAACCCAAATTTTTCTACTCATTCTCATAACCCCTTTTCTTCTCAAATGATTATAAAACAGTAAAACAAAATAAAAAAACTCGCCTCTATGAAGAATTCCATAGAGACGAGGTTAAACTCGCGGTACCACTCTAAATTAAATGTCCATTGCTGAAACATTCCACTTAATGACAAATAGTTTGCCTGTCTTTTAACGGAGACTTCCGACTTCCCTACTTAATTTCAGGTCGTAGCTCATGGACGAGTTCAACAGTTGTATCTGCCAGTTTGCACCACCCACTGGCTCTCTTAAAGTATACAAGCTATTTACTATTTCCAATCATTGCCTAGATATTACCTTGAAATGAAGTTTACCGGCAATGAAATAAAATGTCAATACTTATTATCAGAAAATTTAAATTTTAATTTAGCGCAATGATGTAGAAATCCGCCAGGGCTTACTTCCTTTGCGCAATAATATAAGTTAAATTTTATCGCCATTGAAAATTGAATTTTTAACAATTGCATAATCAACGTTACGAATCGCAGATAATGTTTTACCACCTGCATATGAAATTGACGACTGCAGATCTTGTTCCATTTCAGTTAGCGTATCAAAAATCGAACCTTTTGAGTCGACGTACATTTTCTTGCCTTCAACGTTTTTACGCTCGCCTTTTTGGAATTCCGATGCAGAACCGAAGTATTCTTTCACTTGTTTGCCGTCAATTTCCACTGTTTGGCCTGGTGATTCTTCATGACCTGCAAATAGTGAACCGATCATTACCATTGATGCACCGAAACGCACTGATTTTGCAATGTCACCATGTGTACGAATACCGCCGTCCGCGATAATCGGTTTTGAAGCAGCTTTTGCACACCAGCGAAGTGCTGCCAACTGCCAGCCGCCTGTGCCAAAACCAGTTTTAATTTTCGTAATACACACTTTACCCGGGCCAATCCCAACTTTTGTCGCATCCGCACCTGCATTTTCAAGGTCACGTACTGCTTCAGGAGTACCGACATTTCCTGCAATAACAAAGCTGTTCGGTAAATGCTTTTTAATATGGCCGATCATTTCGATCACTTGGTTTGAGTGACCGTGTGCGATATCAATCGTAATATAATCCGGTACAAGCTGAGCATCTTTCAGCTCTTCAATAAAAGTATATTCTTCATCTTTTACGCCGACAGAGATCGATGCAATGTAGCCTTTACTGTGCATATCACGGATAAACTCCGCACGCTTTTCAGGTTGGAAACGGTGCATAATATAGAAATAGCCTTCTGCAGCTAATTTTTCAGCTAATTGCTCATCAATAATTGTTTGCATATTTGCCGGAACTACCGGAAGTTTAAATGTATGATTACCCAAAGTTACTGTTGCATCGCACTCTGTACGACTTTTCACTATGCACTTTGCAGGGATTAATTGAATATCTTCATAATCAAAAACTGTATCTATCATTTCACTACACTCCTATATACGAACATTTTTCGTGTTTTTTATAATAATCATTCGACATCTGTTACTTTACAAAACAATGAAAACGTTGTCAACCATAAAACGAATATTTTATTTATTTTCAATAAAAACGTTCGGTTTTTAAGAAATCTCAATAAAATTCTTTATTGTAAATACCAAAGAAATTTATTTTTACCTTATTTATAAATAACTATTGTCCACTAACTAAATGGAATGTTTTAATAGAATTATTGAAAAGGAGTCGATGAATTGATGTTAGAGAAATGGTTGAACGTTCAGAAATAATATTGAGCTGAAAAAAAGGCTCAATAATCAATTATTATTGGAGCTGAAAAACATTGGAACATTTATTAAACTGCATGAAAATTATCGGGGACGATACGATCCAACGCACACAATTAACACATCGTATGGAGCTTATAAAAACCTTTCAAATTAAAAAAGGCATGAAGATACTTGAAATCGGATGCGGTCAAGGTGACACAACGGTCGTATTGGCAGATGCGGTCGGAGAAACAGGACATGTCGTTGCCATCGATATTGCCTCAACTGAATATGGTGCACCGATCACATTAGGTGAAGCATCGAAAACTATTTCACAATCGCCATTAGGAAAGCAAATCGATTTCCACTATGAAACCGACTTTTTGCAAATGGAGTTCGACGAGAAATTTGATGTCGTTGTTCTATCCCATTGTTCATGGTATTTTGAAAGTATTGAGCTTTTAAAGAATTACATGCAAAAAATCAAGCAAGTAGCAGATCGAATCTGTTTTGCCGAGTGGGACATCGATTATATTTCGGATGACCAGCGTGCCCACTTTTGCGCAGCCAATATTGCTGTACTCTATACAGCTTTTACGGAAAATGAAGGGAATATCCAAAATCTCTTTCATAAAACGCAAATAAAGGAACTTATGCTTAGTGAAGGCTTTTCGATCAATGTTGAACAAATAGTCGATGCCAGCTATTTGCAGGACGGGTCTTGGGAAGTCGACTACAGCAATTATTTGCTAAATGAATTCCCGGAAGTTCCAACTAAAATACAGTCCTTAATTCACAGTTACGTCTACTTAATGAATGAGCAAGCAAGGCCTCTCCTTTCGTTAAATAGTTTTGTACTGTGTGCTGATTTGTAAAATAACTAGAAGCCAGTTTGATTAATCAAACTGACTTCTAGTTTTATTCATAATTTATTTCTCTTTTTTAGAGCGCTCCAGTTCATTGCTTTTTCAACCAATCCATTAACAAAATCCTGTTTATGGTTCTGATATTGATGTGAATCATTCGGAAACTGTCTCGCTAATTTTATTTTCAATTCCCCATAACTTTTTGCGTCTTCTGGAAAATGGAGTAAGTATTCCTTGAAATCTAAGTGTATATCTATATTTTCATTTCCTTCCTGATAAATATGAATATGATGTGTTCTTTTATTCTTACCTTTTGGAAAATATCTTCTACCTGGTATTCCATTTTCACCTCTTGGTTCATATCCCTGCGCTATCATGGATTCATTATATAAATGTATTTTTTCAAAATCTTTTACAACGATCAAAACATCTATAACAGGCTTTGCATACCCGATAGTTTGAATAGTAGTACTGCCAATATGGTAAATTTCAAGTAATTCATTTCCAAAAATAATTTTAAGTATTTGTTCTTCCTTTTGATAATGTTTTACCCAATCTTCCGTCCAAGGCAGTATCGTCGTTTTTCTCATTCGTCCCCCCTAATAAAGTCATGGTTCACTTATCCCCATAGCTAATATTAAAAGAAATGCAACAGCTAACACCGCAAGATTGGCGATAATTCCAATTAATCCGATTACTTGTCTACTTAGGCGTCCCTTTAATATTCATGAAGATATTCCAGCAGTTATAATACCCATAATAGATAAAATGGTTAACACTGTAATTGTCCTGTAAATAACAGTGTTCGGCCCTCGTACAGAATAAAAATAAATTACGCTTAGGATTACCGGTGACATCGAAAAAATCCCAAGAATCACC